>NZ_JALXWY010000018.1:0-37208 GCF_025144155.1 Corynebacterium sp. p3-SID1194 | reverse complement strand
GTGAAATGTAAACAGATTCACCGGCGCTCACCGGCGCTCACCGGCGTGCCAGGCTGGAGGCGCGTGGGCCGAGCAATCGGGAGAGGCTTGATCGGGCGGGGGAGAGGAAATCAAGCGCCGGGGAAAAACAAGAATTCCCCCAGCCCTTATGTGTGGGCTGGGGGACATTGCGGAGGATGTGGGATTTGAACCCACGAGGGTCGTGAAACCCGCACGCGTTCCAGGCGTGTGACATAGGCCGCTAGTCGAATCCTCCAGCGACGTTTCCTGCCTTGCAAGCATGGCCTGCGCAGCGCGTCGAGCCACTACTTTAGCGGATACTGGGGTGGGGACAAAATTGGTGGTGGGGCGGGGCGTCGGTAGGCGGAATGCGTGCTTTTTTGAACTGGTTGCTGCGAGCTACTAGACTTTCCCCCAGGATCTCACGCGGTGTTTATCTTGTGAACTCCCCCAGGGCGGGAACGCAGCAAGGGTCAGCGAGCTCTGGCAGGTGCGTGGGGTCCCTTTATTTCACGCGGATGCGGTGGGGGCCGCGCCAGCGGGGCGCATGTAATCTGGGCGACGTAAACGGTTCCACTCCTTAAAGGAAGTGATCTCCCCCATGTCCCTGCTCAATCTGGACGCCGCTGCCCGCGAGGAACTCGCGACGAAGGTGCGCGAGGAATACGAAACGCTGAAAAGCCGCAACCTCGATCTCGACTTGACGCGCGGTAAGCCGTCGTCGGAGCAGCTCGACCTGAGCAACGACCTGCTTGAGCTGCCGGGCAAGGGCAACTACGTGGATGCCGCTGGCACGGATGTGCGCAACTACGGCAACCTCAAGGGCATCAAGGACATCAGGGAGATCTGGGGCGAGCTCATCGGGGTGCCGGTGGACAACCTTTACGCGGAGGATTCGTCCTCGCTGAACATCATGTTCGACCTGATCAGCTGGTCCTTCATCTTCGGAAACAACGACTCGGAACGCCCGTGGCGCGAAGAAGAGACCGTGAAGTGGATCTGCCCGGTCCCGGGCTACGACCGCCACTTCGCAATCACCGAGAAATTTGGCTTCGAGATGGTCTCCGTGCCCATGCTTGAGGACGGCCCGGATGTCGACGCCGTTGCCGAGCTGGTCAAGGATCCGGCGGTGAAGGGTATGTGGGTCGTGCCGATGTTCGCCAACCCGTCCGGTGTGACCGCGACGGAGGAGGTCGTGCGCGCACTCGCGTCGATGGAGACTGCCGCGCCGGACTTCCGCATCGTGTGGGACAACGCCTATGCCGTGCACACCTTCACTGAGGACTTCCCGCAGATCATCGACGTGCTCGGTGCGGCTGAAGAAGCCGGCAACCCGAACCGTTTTTGGGTGATGAGCTCCACCTCCAAGATCACGCACGCGGGCGCGGGCGTGGCCTTCTTTGCGTCGTCGACGGAGAACCTGGACTGGTATGCATCCATCGCTGGGATCCGCGGTATCGGCCCGAACAAGATCAACCAGCTGGCCCATGCGAAGCTCTTCGGCGACGCCGACGGTGTGCGCGCCCTGATGCAGAAGCACGCGCAGATCCTCAAGCCGAAATTCGACGCGGTGTTGGAGATCCTCGAGGGGCGCCTCAGCGAGTACGAGGCCGCGCGCTGGACGACCCCGGCAGGCGGTTACTTCGTCTCCCTCGACGTCATTGACGGCACGGCCACCCGCGTGTGGGAGCTCGCCCGCGAAGCTGGCATCACCCTGACCAAGGCCGGTTCCGCATTCCCCAAGGGAGAGGATCCGAACGACCGCAATATCCGTCTCGCGCCGTCGCTTCCGCCTCTCGACGAAGTCCGCACCGCCATGGACGGTGTCGCCACCTGCGTGCTGCTCGCGGCACTGGAGAAGCTCGAAAACTAGTGACTCCCGCCGAAACACACGCCTGGCTCACCGACGTTCTCGGTCCGATGGACCTGCTGAATGTCAACGGCATGACCATCGGTGTCGCGCCGGTGCTCCCAGCGGCGGTGACCGTCGGGTTCAGCGAGATCGATAGCGGTCTCGTTGTCGACGACCCGGACGCGGATAGCGCTGGGCTGACCGAGGTTCGCTGCGAAATCATCTGCGCCGCCGACGGCGCGACCCCGCAGCAGCGTGTCATGGCGGTCGCGGGCGCGTGGAACACGCTGGTTAACGCTGGTATTCCCGGTCAGCCGGGTACGGCTCTTCCGGGCCTGGTGAACGACCCGGCGCTGACCGTCCATCACGGCCTGCTTCGCGAACCCGAAATCTTCGATCGCGGGACACCCTTGGTCAACGAGCCCGCCACCGACGACGCCCCGGCACGCATGACACTGCTGCTGGAGCTGGTCCTGCTCACCGACGACGAATACGAGCTCGCTGAGGAGCAGGGGCTCGAGGTGCTCGAGCGCCGCCTCCGTCGCCGCCAGACGAGCCTCGGTGACTGGGCCCGGGACTAGGTGATCCCGCGCTCGGACAGGTACATCAAGATTGCACGGACGCGGCGGTTCTCCTCGTCGGGCGTGAGCCCCAGTTTCGAGAAAATGGCGGAGACGTGCTTGGCCACAGCGGCGCCAGAGAAATAGAGCTTCTCCGCGATCTCGGCGTTGGATAGGCCTTCGGCCATGAGCTCGAGCACTTCACGTTCGCGTGGAGTGAGCGTGGTCAGCCACTGGGAGCTGGCCGCCATGAGCTCGCTGGCTACATCCGGGTCGATGACAACGCCACCAGATGCGACGGTCTCGCAAGCCTGAACGAAATCCTTCACCTCGGCGACGCGGTCTTTGAGCAGGTAACCGGTGCCGCCGTGGCCGCCGGAGAATAGCTCACGAGCATATGCGGGGGCGACGTACTGCGACAGCACGAGCACATTCACTGGGCCGGTTTCGCGCAGCTTGAGTGCAGCTTGGAGGCCGTCGTCACGCATGTTGGGAGGCATGCGCACATCGGTGATCACGAGATCGGGGGCATGCTTATCGACGGCACCCGGCAGCGCGTCCGCATCCCCCACCTGCTCCACCACCTCGTGGCCCCGCCGGGTGAGCAGACCTGCGACACCTTCGCGCAGCAGTGCCGAATCATCGGCGATCACGATCTTCATTGCGCTAACCCACTTTCTCCTCGGTACAGCAATAACGGTATCCGTGCGGTGATGGTGGTGGGGCCACCCTGGGGTGAATTGAGTTCGATCGACCCACCGAATGCGGCAATGCGCTCGCGCATCCCGTCGAGACCACCACCGGGCACAATGCGGGCGCCGCCGTTTCCGGAGTCGGTGACAGCGACGTTGAGGGTCGCGTCGGAGGTGATGAGCACACTGACGGGGGCGCCGGGCGCGTGCTTCGCGGCATTGGTCAGGGCTTCGGAGGTGAAGAAATAGGCGGCGGCGAGGACGGAGTCGTCGATAAGCGGTAAATCGTGCGGTGCGCGGACGGTGACGTGCGGGCCGTACTGCGCGGCGGCTGTCTCGACGGCCTCGACGAGCCCGCGGTCGGTCAGCTCGCGTGGGTGGATGCCGCGCACGGTGCGGCGCAGGGCGTCGAGGCCGCTTTTGAGGTCGCGGGCGGCGGCGTCGAGAAGCGGCGAGTCTGTTTCAAGCTGCGCCTCGCCGAGCTTCATCGCGGCCGCCACGAAATACTGCTGCGCGCCGTCGTGCAGGTCGCGCTCGATGCGGAGCCGTTCGACCTCGTACGCTTCGGCGATTTTCCGCCTGGATGCCGTCAGCTCGTGGATCGCGCGCGCTGCCTCGGCCTCGTGGTTCTTCTTCCGCCACATGGTGTTGAGGGTAGCGGGGTAGTGCTAGCACTACCCGTATTCGGGAGCCTGCGCCATGGTGGACGCGCGCGGCACACGGTGAAATAGGAACCATGCTCGAACTGAACGACATCACGAAATCATTCACCCAGCAACGGGTTCTCGAAGGAATCAGCCTGGACATCGGCCCCGGCGAATCCGTCGCCATCATGGGCCCGTCCGGCTCCGGCAAATCGACGCTGCTGCACTGCATGTCAGGAGTGCTCGTGCCCGACCATGGCGAGGTCCGCTTCAACGGGCGCGACATCGCATCGCTTGACGACGCCACCCGCTCCCAACTCCGCCTCGACCACTTCGGCTTCATCTTCCAGGACGGGCAGCTCATGCCCGAACTGACTGCGAAGGAGAACGTGGCTCTGCCGCAGATCATGCGTGGCGAATCACGCTCGAAGGCCCACGCGGAGGCCACGGACATGCTCACGCGGCTGGGACTGGGGGCGTTTGTAGACCGCTTCCCAGGCCAGCTTTCCGGCGGGCAAGGCCAGCGCGTCGCGATCGCCCGCGCCCTGGCTGGTCCTCCGTCGGTGGTGTTCGCTGACGAGCCGACGGCCGCACTCGACCAGGCCACCGGCCATGAGGTGATGCAGCAGATCATGGCGGTGTCGAAGAAATTCGGAGTGACGCTCGTGCTGGTCACCCACGACCCGAAGATCGCGCAGTGGTGCGACCGCCGGATCGAGATCCGTGACGGCCTGATCCACTCCGAGGGCGCTTCGAAGGGGGTTCCGGCATGAGCGCGATGACGTTGATGACTGCCGCGCAGTCCTCCTCGGGCGAAGGCCGCGCGCAACGCCAGACCGGCGAACGCTGGGTCCGCGCCTTGTCGCTGGTGGCCTTCGCCGTGTCCACGTGGATTCTGTGCACCCTGGCGGCCGGCACGTGGATGTTCGTGCAGCGCCACATGCACCCGCATGAGCGTCTCATTGAGGTGCAGGAGAGCGCGGACGGACCCCTGTCTATGCCTTATATCTTCCTTGCTCTTTTCGCGTCGCTGCTGGTGGTGCCGACGCTATTGGGTTTGCTCACCCAAGCTGCGCGCGCGAACCTCGGCGGCCGTGAAGAGCAGCTGGCCATTCTGCGCCTCATCGGTGCGACTTCTGGTCAGGTGCGCGGAATGATGATTCTCGATGCACTGCGTCAGGCTCTCATCGGCCTCGCCGTCGGTACTGTGCTGTACCTGGTCAGCATTCCCGCCTGGTCGCTGTTGTCGTTCCAGGAAAAGCGAATTGGGACCTGGGAGATGTTCACGTGGTGGCTAGTGCCCGTTGCGTGGGTGGTGGTGCTCGCCCTCGCCGCCGCGTCCGTGTGGCTCGCCCTGCGCCGGGTCGCTGTCACCCCGCTCGGTGTGACCAAGAAGGTGCCGCCGAAGGGGCAGAATGTGATCACCCTGGTCATCTCGCTTGTGGCCGCATTCTTTTTGTACCGCTACCTGAACACGTTGTCCATCGCGCCGGAGGCCGATGCCATCGAGTTCTTCGCGATGCTCGTCGTTGTCGCCGGCGTACTGATGGTCAACGCACTCATCGCCGTCGGCGTTATCCAGCTGATCGCCCGAATCAGCTACCTGCTGCCCGGCTCCGCCACCTACGTGGCCACCCGCCGCGTCGGCCGCGGGGTGAGGACGACCTGGAAGCGTGTCGCCGCGCTGTACTTCGTCGCGTTCATCGCCGGCGCCGGAAGCGGGTTCTCCGCCGTCCCGTACACCGAGGATGATCCGGCCCTGAAGATGGTCACCTCCGACATTCCCTCCGGCGTGGCCATCACCGCTGTCTTCGGTGCCGTTCTGCTTATCGCATCCACGCTGCTTACCCAGGCGTTGGCTGTGGTGGAGCAAAAGCAGCTGACCAAGTCCCTCTACTTCATCGGCGCGCCCGCGAAGTTCCACACCTCCGTGGCCATCCGCGAGGTCGGAATCCCGATGGCTCTGGTGACTCTCATGGGCTTCGGCATGGGCAGCATGATGGGGCTAGCAATATTCATCCCATCGGTCGATGCCCTCCTGACGCGGCACGCACTCTTCGCCGTGCTGATCGTGCTTGCGCTCGCCGGCTGCGTCGCCGCCGTCGCCGCCACCGGCAGGCTCCGCGAGCGCGTGCTGTCGGAGACCGGGCGACTCAACGACTAGTGCTTCGCTGCTGCGCTGGGACTGATCTTCATGGACTAAACCGCATGGACTGAGTGAATTTTCGGCTGAATCAAAAGAGACTGCTCGGCTACACGGTTGATGCAGGTTAGTCCATGTGGGGGAGTTCATGGGGAGTCATGGCGCGATCACCATATGATCCAGCGCCGTGACTTCGCGGGTAGGGGCTGCAGCCTTCTCGTTCGTCCGCTCCGTGTAGTCCCTAAGCGTCTCGATCTAGCCGGGAAGCATCGGAACTACCTCGACGTCGAACTCTGTCGGTGCGAGCCCTGACTGGTGCGCGAGCGCTTCGACCACTTCATCTTCGGCGCGGTCCAACCGGCTCGTCTGCGAGACCACCCCGAGCTCTGTGCATTCCAGCACCCACACACCGCTGGTGCCGCGCTCGGCGGTCACTGTGAACGTGTTCAACGCCACCATCCCTTTCCCAGCTCTGCGTCCTTTGCATTCTGATTACCGCATGTTGATCCTAATTCAATTATGCGGCGAACCATTCAGTCCACTGACTTTTGACGGAACTGCTTTAAGCCTGGACCAAGGGGCGGTAGCCGAGCTTTATTCGAGGAGCCGCGAATATTGGGGGCGGGCTTTCATGGAGTGGATGAGCAGCTCGTCCCCATCTTCTGCGACTACAACGACAGTCTCAAGGAGTCTGGCATGTGTGTCGAAACCGAGTCGCAACTCTCTCCACTGGGTCGTCTCATCGTCGAGTGGTTCGACCCATAAGGGATTGGAAGCCGCCTGTATGCCATCAGATGTCGTGATGCCGTGTTTGGTGGCGGACTTCGCGCATCTCATGCCGCGGTGAAGGCGTCGATCGCTTGGCGGATGAGCTCGGACCGGGTCACGTTCTTCTTGGTGGCGAGATCGTCGAGTGCTTTCAGTTCATCGTCGGTGAGGCGGACTGCGACGACCTGTGCTGGAGCTGATCCCCGTCCCGGGCGCCCGCGGCCACGCTTCTTCAGGAGCTCTGGGTCGTAGCCGATCTCGGCTTCGGCGACCCAGGCGTCGAGCTGCTCTTGGCTGGCGTTCACAGGCATGTCAATACTGTATAACGAAAATATCTGCGCTGGCAACGCCCGATCGCAGGCTGACCCACGGTGGGTGTCGCGGGCGCCTAGTAGGGTGAAACCGTGGCTTTGTACCGGAAGTATCGCCCAGCCTCGTTCGCCGAGATGATTGGGCAGGAGCAGGTGACGCGCCCGCTGTCCACGGCGCTGGATAACGGGCGGGTCAACCACGCTTATTTGTTCTCGGGGCCGAGGGGGACGGGCAAGACGTCGTCGGCACGCATTTTGGCGCGATCGCTGAACTGCGTCCAGG
The DNA here is from genome assembly GCF_025144155.1 of Corynebacterium sp. p3-SID1194. Taxonomy (NCBI): domain Bacteria; kingdom Bacillati; phylum Actinomycetota; class Actinomycetes; order Mycobacteriales; family Corynebacteriaceae; genus Corynebacterium; species Corynebacterium sp. p3-SID1194. Next base: position 29,955 of record NZ_JALXWY010000018.1, on the reverse strand, counting down.
GGCCGACGTCGACGCCGTGCGGAGTGTGCCCGTCGTGCGTCGCGCTCGCGCCGGGCGGCCCGGGCAACCTGGACGTCACGGAGATGGACGCCGCGTCGAACGGCGGCGTCGACGAGATGCGTGAGCTGCGTGAACGCGCGTATTTCGCGCCGGCGGAATCGCGCTACCGCGTGTTCATTATCGACGAGGCCCACATGATCACGGGCGCGGGCGCGAATGCCTTGCTGAAGATCGTGGAGGAGCCGCCGGAGCACCTCGTGTTCATTTTCGCGACGACGGAGCCGGAGAAAATCATCGGTACGATCCGCTCGCGCACGCACCACTACCCGTTCCGCCTGCTTACACCGCAGGCGATGCGTCAGCTCGTCGAGCGCACGGTCGCGGCGGAAGGCGTCACGGTCGACGAGAACGTCTACCCGCTGGTCATCCGCGCCGGCGGCGGTTCCCCGCGCGACACCCTGTCCATCCTCGACCAGCTGCTCGCAGGAGCCGGCCCCGAGGGCTTGACGTACGAGCTCGCGTTGCCGCTTCTGGGGGTCACCGATCTTTCGCTTATCGACGCCACCGTGGACGCCCTGTCCTCCCGCGACGCCTCCGCTCTGTTCCAGGCCGTCGACGATGTGATTGAGGCCGGCCACGAGCCCCGCCGTTTCGCGATCGACCTGCTCGACCGCCTACGCGATTTGATGATCATTCACGCCGTCCCGGACGCCTTCGGTCAGGGGCTCGTGGATGCTCCCGCCGACCGCGCCGAGATTCTCACCGCCGAGGCCGACAAATTCCCTGGCAACCAGCTCGCCGCGCTTGCCACCGAGGTCAACGAGCGCATTACCTCCCTGCGTGGCGCGACATCCCCGCGCCTGCTGCTCGAGATCATGATGGCGCACCTCCTCGGTGTTCTCACCGGCACGCAGGCACCTGCCGCCGTCGCCGGCCTCACTGAAATCCAGGACGCTGCTTCCGAGGCCGCCGGCATGGGTGACAAGCCCCGCGGCGCTGCCGCGGCATTGGCTGCCGCCGCCGCAGTGCAGGCAACCGCCAACGTCACCTCCCAGTCGACACCCGCCCCGCGCGAGGCCCCCAAGCCCGCCCGCGAACAACGTGAGCCGCAGCGGGAGCAGCCCGCGGCACCTGCGCAGCAACCAACGCAACAACCAGCTCAGCGACCAGCTCAGCAACCGGTCCCGCAGCCAGCGCCCGCGGAACCAGAGCAAGCGACGACATCGCAGGACGAGTCTCCGCGTGACACGCAGCGCGAAGTGCCGCAGCAGCCTGAACCTGAAACGCACATTCCGGAACCGTCGGCGAAAACGGAGACCGAAGTGCCGGCAAGCAGTCCCGGAGACACTGGCGGTGCTCTCGACGCAACGGAGCTCATGGAGCGGATCCGCAAGGAGTGGATCAACTTGCGTCAGTCGGTCGGCGAGCGAAACAAGGTCGCCGAGATCATGCTCACCGAAGCAACACCGCTTGGTATGGATGGAAACACGCTGGTTGTCGGCCACAACACCGGTGCTCTGGCGAACAGCATCAACTCGAAGCACAACAACGACGACATCGTTGCTGTGCTGACCGACAAGCTTGGCACCGAGGTCGCGGTGCGCTGTGTGGTGGGCACGGACCCAAAAGCCGCGGGCTTTGAGGCCCCTGCTCGTGCGCCGCAGGCGTGGAGCCCGCCGAGCGCACCGAAGCAGCCAGAGGCACAGGGACCTGAACACACCAGTCCGAGCGATGACGAGGCTGATTCCGCTGACGAGGACCCGCATGCCGCCGACGGCAATGAGCCGGATGAGCCGACCCCGACGAGCGATGGCTCGGTAAGCAGCGAGAACGAGGCTGTGACTCCGGAGCCGGAGGCAGCGCCAGTGCCGTACGACCCGTGGGCGTCGACACCGGCAAAGACGGTGAACCCAGAGGACAGCGGCGCTGAAGCCCAGCAGGCGCCTGCTGCGCCGTCGCCTGAACCGTCCCCGCAACCGGCACCTGCGCAGCCCGAGCAGCCTGCACCGGAGGCCTCCGGTCCAGCGGCGGCTGCGGCAGCGGCTGCTGCGGCGGCAGGTGCAGCAGGTGTCGTGAAAGGGGCGGCTCCGCGAGCCACGCCCGATCCGACGGATGGGCCGAACACTGGCTTTGGGGAGTCGACGAGCTTCAGCAGCGGTGTGCCGTTGCCACCGGAGCCGGAAGACGAACCGCCGATGGAGGAAGAACCGGCGCCCTACACGCGCGAAGATGAGGAACGCGACATGGTCGACCAATCCCAGGAGGCGGGCACATTCGACCGGCGCAGCCCCACCGAGGTGGCGATGGAACTCCTCGCCGACGAACTAGGCGCACGGCCCCTGTAGGGGACTCGGTACACTAGTTCACGGACGTAGTCGAAATAGTCGGCTGCGTGACAGACATACTTACAACAGTCCAAGAAAGGTCGACGACCATGACTCAGCCCGATCAGAACGGCATGCCCGACATGCAGGAACTCATTCGCCAGGCGTCTGAGGTCCAGGCACAGATCCAGCGGGCGCAGGAAGAGATCCTCGCCGCGACCGTTGAGGGCTCCGCTGGCGGCGGTCTGGTGCACATCACCATGACCGGTGGCGCAGAGATCCAGGATCTGTCCATCAAGCCGGAAGCTGTGGACCCGGAGGACGTCGAGACGCTGCAGGACCTGATCCTCGCCGCATACCGCGACGCCCACACCAAGGCTGGCCAGCTGGCACAGGAGAAGATCGGCCCGCTGACCCAGCAGGGCCCGGGTGAGGGCAACGACTTCACCCAGATGTTCGGCGGAAACTAACCCGCTCTATGTTTGAAGGCCCTCTTCAGGACCTCATTGACGAGTTCTCTCGCCTCCCCGGAGTGGGGCCGAAAAGCGCGCAGCGCATCGCGTTCCACCTGTTGAAGACAGATCCGGACGATATAGACCGTCTCCGCAGCGCTCTCGGCGCTGTGCGCGACGGCGTGACGTTCTGCCGGATCTGCAACAATGTCTCGCGCGAAGAAGTCTGCCGCGTCTGCGCAGACAGCGGCCGCGACGCGGGGTTGATCTGCGTGGTGGAGGACGCCAAGGACATCCAGGTCATCGAGCGCACAGGGGAGTACTCGGGGCGCTACCACGTTCTCGGCGGAGCGCTCGACCCGCTGGCGAATGTGGGGCCGAAAGACCTGGCTATCTCCTCACTGTTGCAGCGCATCGGCGGCGTTTTGCCGGACCGCGACGGCGAAGATGCCCCGGATATCCACGAGGTCATTCTGGCGACTGACCCGGACACCGAGGGCGAAGCGACCGCGTCGTATCTGGCACGGTTGCTGAAGGACTTCCCGGATCTCACGACGTCGCGTCTGGCATCGGGCATGCCGCTGGGCGGCGACCTTGAGTTCGTCGACGAGCTGACGTTGTCGCGCGCGCTGACAGGACGCCTGCAGCTCTAGCACCAGCGCGGTTTAGTCATGCCGCAGCCCGGCCCGACCTGCGGAGCTGCGGCTCAATGTTTTTAGCGGCCCATGCGCTCGAGGCGCAGGCGGTCGACCTCGGGCAGCTCCAGCGGATCAAGCTCAAAGAGCGGGATGCCCATGGCGCGGGCGAGGATCAGGTCGGCCAGTTCGGGATTCCTGGCGAGTGCGGGGCCGTGCATGTAAGTGGCGATCACGCTGCCGTGCACGGCCCCTTCGCCGTTTCCTTCTCCCTCGCCGCCGTTGCCGTGGCCGTTTGTCACGGTGCCCAGCGGAGAGGCATCAGCGCCGAGGACGGTGCCGCCCAAGTGGTTTTCAAAACCGGTGAGCGGCTGTGTCAGCTCAGAGGCGGCACCGTTTTTCGCCGGGGTGGAGGCGACTTCGCCGATGGCGCGGGAGGAAAGGGGGGAGGTGGTGGCGTCGATAAGCGATAAGCCTGCGGCCTTCTTACCGTGGGCGTGGAAGCTTTCGCCGAGGATCTGGAAGCCGGCGCATACTGCGAAAATGGGGCGTCCGTTCGCGGCGGCGCGCGCGAGGCCGCCGTCGGCGATGAGGTGTTCCGCAGCGAGTACCTGCGCGCTGTCTTCGCCGCCGCCGAGCGTGTACGCGGCGAGGTCGGTGGGGACGGATTCACCCAGCTTGATGGGCAGAATCTCTGCGTCGATATCGCGCATGCGTGCACGCCCGCGCAGGACGAGCGCGTTGCCGTCGTCGCCGTAGGTGCCCAGCACGTCGGGGAGCACGAGGCCGATGGTCAACGAATCAGTCATGGTTAGCCTCTTTGACCAGCGCCTTCTTCAGGTTGAGCAGAGCGGTGTAATTCGCGAGCACCTCCACGCGTCCGGGCGGGCACGCCATGATCGCATCGAGGGGGTCGTGGATGAGCTCGTGCTCGATCTCCGCGTACAGCAAACGCACGGCGAGGTCGGTGCCGCGTTCGCCGGCGGCCTTCACGGGAATGTCCTCGAATTCTTCGAAGCGGACGTCCCACAGCCACGACAGGTCGGCGCCGTCGCCCTCCTGCCCGTTGACCGCGATGACCAGGCCATCAGCGTCGCGGTCCACCATCGACAGGGCCTCTTGCCAGCCGGCGGGATTCTTCGCCAGCAGCAGGTGCACGTCACGGTCATTCCAGGAGATCGTCGTGTAGCGGCCGGCGACATCGTCGACGCGTTCAGCCGCGGCAATCGCAGCATGCTTATCGACGCCGAATGCCTCCACCGCCCCCGCAATCGCCTGCGCCGCATTGCCCCGGTTGGCCCTGCCCGGAAGCGCGAGCTGAAGCGAGTGCAAAGTCCCGTCAGGGCCGGTCAGCCCCTCGTCGGTGACGGTCCAGTGCGGGGTGGGGCGGCGGAATTCGCGGCCGTCGGCAAGCGGTTTCGTGGCGTACCAGTCATCGTCGGTGCGCACGATATACCCGTCGCCCCGCGGGTTCGACACCGAGTCGCCGACCCAGCCGGGGCCAGCGGACACCCACACCACATTGGGTGCGTCGAAAGCGACTGAGGTGACCAGCACGTCGTCGCAGTTCGCGATGACCGTCATATCCGGGTGCGCTTCCACCGCCGCGCGCAGCTTGCGCTCGATGGAGTTGATCTCACCGACACGGTCCAGCTGGTCGCGCGTGAGGTTGAGCAGCACCAACGCCGTCGGGTTGAGCTTGTCCGCCACCGCCGGAACGTGGAGTTCGTCGACTTCCAGCACCACGTGCGAGGCCTTCTCCCCGGCAAGCAGGGCGGAGATGATGCCCGCGTCCATATTGTCGCCACCCTCGTTGGTGGCCACGGTGTAGCGCGATGCCACCGCGCCGGCGAGCATCCGCGTCGTGGTGGACTTGCCGTTCGTGCCGGTGACCAGCACTGCTGGGCGTCCGCCGCTGAGTTGCTCCAAAATCCCCGGGTCGATCGCGCCCGCGATGAGACCGCCGATCATGCCGCCGGCTCCGCGGCCCGTCGCGCGCGAGGCTTTCGTGGCCAGCTTCGCCGCGGTGATCGCCGCTGTACTGCGCAAACGCTTCAAAGTGCTTGCCTTGCCCGCCCGGTCGCGTGAACTTCCGGATGTGCTTGAATTCATGGGCTAAACCCTAGTTCATTGCTGCCCGGCAATCGTTGAGTGACGAGGGGGCAGCGCACAGAAAACTGTGGCGGAACGTCGGGGCGTCAATTCGCGCGGGCGTCGTGAGCGGCGCGCACGGCTGCGAGGAAATCCTCATCTGAGACCAACGGAATTCCTTTGCGCTGCGCGTGCATCGCTTTGCCGCGCAGGTCAGCGGGGTCGCCGGTGGCGTTGGTGACCACTAGGGATGTCTCGCGGGTGAGCTTCTCGGCGTAGGTCATCTCCAAATCGAGGATCGCCTGGATCAGCTCGTCGTGCTCGGCGCAGATATCGTCGGAGACCACCACTTCCATGCCGGGGCGCAGGCCGGACTTGTTGGTGAACTGGCCGGGGTTGCCGTGCTGGGCGGGAGCCTTCTCGGCGTCGACGCGCAGCTGGGTGCGCTGCAGCCCGAAACGGTCCGGGGCCAGCTCATCTTTGGTGCGGGTGACCAGCGGACCGGCATTGACCAGCGCTAGGTACAGGCCGACGAGCGCGAGGGTGCGCTCGCGGGAGGTCTCCTCTTCCGATTGGGCGGCGCGCTCGACAGACGCAGCGGCAGGGGGAACTACGACGCCGGAGAGGGAGGCGACGGCTTCGAGGCGTTCGTCGATAAGCACTGCTCCTTGTTTACGCGCGGATGCGAGCGTATCGACGATCCCCTCCGGCCGCGGCACATGCCCCACCCGCTGTCGACGGCGACCACCCCGACGGTTGCGCGAACGATTCGCGCGCGCCGCCGCATTCATCGCGCGACGCGCCTCCGAAACAATGAAGCCCCACACCAGCGGCGCATCGTGAACGACGAGCGTGCGGCCGTCGAGGAATTTATCCAGCTTCTTCAAATGGCGGGAGAATTTCGCGGCGCGCTCGAAATCGTTGCGCTTCACACCGTGCGTGTGCATCGGGCCCGGGTCCCCGCCGACGTTGAACACCGCGTGGAATTCCTCGCCGACGACCCCCGATTCGTCGAATGCGACACCATCGAGGGAGACCAAACGGCCGCTCGACGGATGAATATTCGTCGTCTGCGCGGTGAACGCGGCGAACGGGAATTTCTCCGTCATGCTCGGCTCGTGCTGCTGGGAATCTGCGTCCTGCGCACGGCTGGATGCGCTGGTGGTGGGGGTGTCGTTGTCTACCATTGAAGCTCAAAAATCGGTTGTGGATTGGGGGCGTTGTCGGCACCACCGCCGCCGTTGCCACCGTTATCCGGTGCTGGCGCGGGGGCTGGCGGGGGTGCTGGGTTCGGATTTGGGTTTGTCGGCGGTGCCGGATTCGGGTTGGGGTTCGGCGCAGGTGCAGGTGCTGGGGCAGGTGCCGGTGCCGGATTCGGGGCGGGGTTCGGGTTAGGGTTCGGCGCGGGCTCTGGTGCCTGATTCGGATCCTGCGCAGGCTCGGAGACGTCCTCGCTGTCGGATGCGGAGCTGGGCGCCGTGGATGAGGTGGATGAGGTGGTCGACGCAGACGACTCGGACGACGGAGAGCTGGGCGCGGAGCTTGTGGAGACCGTCTGGGACTGAGCGGTCTCTTCGGTGGAATCTGTGAACGCGGTCATCTCGCGGCCGTTCTCGCTAAGTCCGTAGTAGTAGCTGAGTATGCCGACCAGACCGATGGCCAGGGCAGAAGAGAGAATGGTGACTGCCTGCAAATTCCTGCTTTGTGGCTTGGTGCGTGCGACGGTGCTTCCGCCGGTGGTCGGTGCCGTGGAAGCGTCGGCAGCGAGCACGGCGGCCTCGGCTTCTTGATCGGCGGCGAAAGAGTCCGCGATGGGGAGTGATTCCGTGGGCGCGTCCGCCGAGTTCGCGCGCGAGCGTGGAGCGCCCAGCGGGTCAGCGTGAATGGTCAGCGCCGGTTGGTCGTCCACAGTGGTGAACGAGCCGCGAGCCAGCGCGACCAAGCCGCGGGCCTCCAGCAGGCGTAGTGACGGGCTGAGGTCGGCCGAAGCTTCAGCATCGAAGTGGCCGAGCACGTCGCCGTCCATGCGTGCGACGACATCGCCGGCGGAGTCGAAGCAGATTTCCACGACGGCGGGGGAGCCGTCGGGGCAAGGGGCAGCGTCGATAAGCACTGTGCGCTGGGTGCCCGCCGGGAGCCACACGCTGCTCGTGTGCGGCGACAGATCAGCGCGGCCGTCCGCGGCATTATGCTCGCTCATGCTGATCTCCTCTGGTTCAACGCACTATCCCCAGAGAAGACTAGTACTCACCGCTGAAATTAATCCAGTGCGCGGTTCACGGCAGACACCATCGCCTTGATCGACGCGCGCGTCGTCGACCCCGCAATGCCCACGCCCCATGCTGTGGCACCGTTGACCTCGCTGTAAATGAAGCAGGCCGCGTCCGCGTCGCCGCCGGCCGTGCGGGCCTGCTGACGGTAATCCTTGACCTCGTACTTCAGACCCAGCGAGCGCAACGCGTCAGCGAAAGCCGCGATCGGGCCGTTGCCCGCGCCGGTGATCTCGCGCTCGGCGCCGTCGAAGACGACCGTCGCCGCGACCTTCGCCTCGTCGTCGTCCGTCTCTGCCGCGTCGACGTGCAGATTGACCAGCTCGACGTGGCTATCCAAATCCAAGTACTCGCCGGCGAAGACATCCCACATATTCTTCGAATTGACCTCGCCGCCCTCCGAATCCGTGATGGCCTGGACGGTGGAGGAGAACTCGGCCTGCATCTCCTTGGGCAGGTTGATGCCGTGGTCCGTCTTCATGATGTACGCGACGCCGCCCTTGCCCGACTGGGAATTGACGCGGATGACCGCCTCGTAGTCGCGGCCCACGTCCTTCGGGTCGATCGGCAGGTAGGGGACCTCCCATACCGTTTCGCGCAGCTCCTCCCACGCGACATCGGTGGAATTCGCGTCGGGGCGGACCTTCTGCGCCAGGGCGTCGAGGCCCTTGTTGATCGCGTCCTGGTGCGAACCGGAAAACGCAGTGAAGACGAGCTCGCCGCCGTACGGGTGGCGCTCCGGGACGCGCAGCTGGTTGCAGTACTCCACGGTCTCGCGGATGCCCGCGATATCGGAGAAGTCGATCTGCGGGTCCACACCCTGGGTCAGCATGTTCAGCCCGAGCGTGACCAGGTCGACGTTGCCGGTGCGCTCGCCGTTGCCGAACAAGCAGCCCTCGATGCGGTCCGCGCCGGCCAAGTAGCCGAGCTCAGCTGCCGCGATGCCCTCCCCGCGGTCATTGTGCGGGTGCAGGGACAAGATGATGCAGTCGCGCTTGGCGAAGTTCCGGTGCATCCACTCGATCGAATCCGCGTACACATTCGGGGTGATCATCTCCACCGTGGCCGGCAGGTTGATGATCATCGGGTTATCCGGGGTGGCCTCCATGATGTCCACCACCGCGTCACACACGTCCACCGCGAAGTCGAGCTCCGTGCCGGTGAAGGACTCCGGCGAGTATTCCCAGCGCCAGTGCGTGTCCGGGTAGTCCTTCGCCACCGTCTTGATCAGCTCGGCGGCGTCGGTGGCCAGCTTCTTGATCGCGGCGCGGTCCTTGCGGAACACCACCTCGCGCTGCAACTTCGACGTCGAGTTGTAGAAGTGCACGATCACGCGCGGCGCACCGGCGCACGCCTCGAAGGTGCGGCGGATCAGGTGCTCGCGTGCCTGCACCAGCACCTGGATGGTCACGTCATCCGGGATCATGTCCTCTTCGATGATCTCGCGCACGAAATCGAAATCCGTCTGGGATGCCGACGGGAAACCGACCTCGATCTCCTTGTAGCCCATCTCCACCAGCAGCTTGAACATGCGGCGCTTGCGCTCCGGGCTCATCGGGTCGATGAGTGCCTGGTTTCCGTCGCGCAGGTCCACGGCGCACCACTGCGGGGCGACGGTGATCTTCTTGTCCGGCCACGTGCGGTCCGGCAGCGTGATGTCCTCTACCTCTTTGGCGAAAGGCAGGTAACGCTCGAACGGCATCGATGAACCGCGCTGTGTGTTCCACGCGGGCTGGTTGGGGTTGCGCGGGCCGTTCGGCGTGCGGGTTTCTGCGGGTGCGGCAAAGTGTGCGTCAGACGGAGTCATGGCTTTTCAAAGTCCTTTTCTAGGAAATCTGCGGTGGGTGTGTTGAAAAGAAGCGCACGGCCGGCATGCCGAACTCCGCGACGGGGCGCCGGCCGTGAAATATGAGGCCTAGAACCCGCCGCGGCGCAGAAGTAGGGCAGCTCCCGGGAGCGCCGACATCGCCGTGGTTGCCAATGACATGTTTCACATCCTAGCCACAGTGTGGCGTTGCGCAACCATCCGGCCTTCCAGTCACAGGGATTTGCGCGACAAGAAGAAAGTGGAAACGAACATCGCGGCGACAGCCAGCGCCATCATCGCCCAGCCCCACACGGTCGCCACCGTGAATTTTTCACCCAGCAGCGTCATGCCGAGCGTGTACGCGAGCAGCGGCTCGAAAATCTTCATCGCGGGCAGCGACTGCGACAAATTGCCCGCGCTGAACGCATACTGCTGCACAATCGTCCCCACGACAGCCGCGCCGAGCAGGGCATACAGCGGCCAGGTGGTCACCAGCTCAGGCACGCCGCCGCGCACGAACGCGTCAACGGTCGTCTTCGAAAACACCGCCAGGTAGCCGAAAATCGCGCCGCAGACCGCCCCCAGCAAAAACGCGCGCATGACAGAACCGGTCCGCCTCGCCGCCGCGACCGTCACGGTCATCACCACAATTCCGGCGCCCAGAGCAATCAGCCATTCGCTTATCGACGCCTCCCTTGCCCCCGGCTCCGGCCTTCCCAGCACCACCAGCACTCCCACCGCAATAGTGAGGACCGTGGCCCAGAAGGTCTCATCGATCTCCATCCCCCGGCGCTCCACCTTCGCCGACAGCACCAGCGTGAGCAGCAGCGACAGAACCAGAACCGGCTGCACCACCAGCAGTGTTCCGAAAGCCAGTGCCACCGCTTGGAACCCGTAGGCCAGCCACGCCAACGACAAAGACAGCCACCATGTCGGACGCCTGATCGCCCCAATCGCCCCCGACGACCCTTCCTGCTCCGCGCTGTAGCGCAGCACGATTTGGTGGCGCCATACGGTACCGATCGCGATCGTCAGCGCTGATGTGAACGCGAAGAGTACGGCGAGGGCATTGTTGTGCACCGTGCTCATAGTAGTGGGTGGGGCGGGGCGAATTGCCGAAGCAATTCGAGCAACGGGAAATCGGCGCCGAATATAGTCCTATACAGATGCGCGTTTTCTCGCTTAACCTGTTTAGCGGTCTAGGGAGAAGTCGAGCCGTTCGTTCCGCGCTGACAACTTCATAGAATTTGTGCACGTTATTTTGATTGAAAGGCGGACCAGGGTGGCACTGATCGTCCAGAAATACGGTGGATCCTCGCTTGAGAGCGCTGAGCGGATTCGTGCCGTCGCGGAACGTATCGTGGCCACCCACAAGGCGGGCAATGACGTCGTGGTGGTCTGCTCCGCGATGGGCGACACGACCGACGAGTTGCTGGACTTGGCCGCGCAGGTCAACCCGACCCCGCCGCCGCGCGAAATGGACATGCTGCTGACGGCGGGGGAGCGCATCTCCAACTCGCTGGTGGCTATGGCGGTGGCAGGGCTCGGTGCGCCGGTGCAGTCCTTCACCGGTTCCCAGGCCGGTGTGATCACCACTGAGCGCTACGGCAATGCACGCATCCTCGAGGTGACGCCGGGCCGCGTTAAAGATGCGATCGACGCGGGCAAGATCGCCATCGTCGCCGGCTTCCAGGGCGTCAACCGGGACACCCGCGACGTGACCACCCTGGGCCGTGGCGGTTCTGACACCACAGCGGTAGCGCTCGCGGCAGCCCTCGGCGCAGACGAGTGCGAGATCTACTCCGACGTCGACGGCATCTACAGTGCGGACCCCCGCATCGTCCCCGATGCGAAGAAGCTCGACCAGATCTGCTTCGAGGAGATGCTCGAGCTCGCCGCGTCCGGGTCGAAGATTCTGGTGCTGCGCAGCGTCGAATACGCCCGCGCATTCAATGTTCCCATGCGAGTACGCTCGTCTTACAGCAACGATCCCGGCACGCTCGTGACCGGAGCGATGGAGGATATCCCCGTGGAAGAAGCAGTCCTGGTCGGTGTCGCCACCGACGATTCCGAAGCAAAGATCACCGTGTTCGGTATTCCCGACGTCCCGGGTGAGGCCGCGAAGGTCTTCCGCGTGCTCGCCGATGCCGAGATCAATATCGATATGGTGCTGCAGAACACCTCCACGCAGGGCAATAACGTCACCGACATCACCTTCACCCTCCCGATCGCGGACGGGCCGCGCGGCATGGAGTTGCTCACCAACCTGGTGAAGAACGAGGGCTGGGAAGATGTCACCTACAACGACGAGATCGCGAAGGTCTCGCTCGTGGGTGCTGGCATGAAGTCCCACCCAGGCGTCACCGCGGACTTCACGGAGGCGCTGCGCGACAGCGGCGTCAACATCGGCATGATGAACACCTCGGAGATCCGTATCACGGCTGTTGTGCGTCGCGCGGACATGGAGGACGCAGCGCGCGTCATCCACGAGAAATTCGACCTCGGTGGAGACGAGCCTGCCGTCGTCTACGCAGGCACCGGCCGTTAAAACGCACAGAACAAAGATTGGAGCAAAAGACATGACCACCGTCGCCGTCGTCGGAGCCACCGGCCAGGTTGGACAGGTGATGCGGGAGATTCTGCAGGAGCGTGATTTCCCGGCAGATAAGGTGCGCTTCTTCGCGTCCCCGCGTTCGGCCGGCAAGGAGCTCGAATTCCGCGGCGAGACGATCGTCGTGGAGGATCTCACGCAGGTCACGGTCGATTCCGTCAAGGACGTCGACATCGCGTTGTTCTCCGCGGGCGGCTCGACATCCAAAGAGTGGGCGCCGGTCTTCGCGGAGGCAGGCGCGACGGTCGTCGATAATTCTTCCGCGTGGCGCAAGGACCCGGACGTTCCGCTCATCGTCTCCGAGGTCAACCCCGGCGATGCGAAAAACCTGCCCAAGGGGATCATCGCGAACCCGAATTGCACGACGATGGCGGTCATGCCTGTCGCCAAAGCGCTTGACGACGCAGCGTCGCTCACCACCATGCGCGTCGCCTCCTACCAGGCGGTGTCGGGGTCGGGTCTGGCAGGCGTCGATACGCTTGCTGCGCAAGTCGCTGAAATCGGTGACCGGAATGTGGACCTCACTCACGACGGCTCCCTGCTCAACCCGGACGAGCTCGGCCCGTATGTTGCCCCGATCGCGTACAACGCGCTCCCGATGGCCGGCAATCTCGTCGACGACGGCTCGTTCGAAACCGACGAGGAGCAGAAACTGCGCAACGAATCCCGCAAAATCCTCGGTCTGCCTGACCTCAAGGTCTCCGGTACCTGCGTGCGCGTGCCCGTCTTCACTGGCCACACCATGGTCGTCCACGCCGAATTCGAACGTGAGATCACGCCTTCCTCGGCTATCGAAGTGCTCAACGACGCACCCGGTGTCTCCGTCGTCGACGTTCCCACCCCGCTTGCTGCTGCGGGCAAGGACGACTCCCTCGTCGGCCGTATCCGCCAAGATCAGGCCGTCGACGGAAACCGCGGATTGGTCTTCGTCGTCTCCGGCGACAACCTGCGCAAGGGTGCTGCCCTGAACACGATCCAGATCGCAGAGCTGCTGGTCTAGCCTTCCTTGACTACGATGTCCACGGTGTAGGTTGGGCGCGGCCCGTCGTCGTCATGGCAGATACCGGTCACGTCCGGCATTTGGCGGAAGCAATCCGCCACCCTGATGGTGCCTTCGCCGGGGGCCAGCGCAGTCACCACAAGGTAGGTGTTTCCGCCGGCGCCATCGATCGAAGGATCCAGCGGATCTTCGTTGACTTCTTCAACCTCGACGATGTCAGGTGACGGCACCTCAGTAAGTGCATACCACGTCCCTGCCGAGAGATTATGCCAGCCGACACCGATCCTCACCGACTCTTCCGGCTTGAGCACGATAGGTTCCTCGATTTCGCTAATGCTCAGCGACTGCGGCGGTGGAACAGACAGCGCACGAAACATAAGCACGGTCAGCAACGCTGCGAGAAGCACTGCGAATCCTGTAACCGCAGCTGCTATCCACGCTTGGCAGTTCCTCCCCCTCATGGCCTCAGAATTCTAGTCGCTTGTGCCGGCGACAAGGTCGCGTCGCGCACGCGCCACACGAGAGCGGATCGTGCCCACTCGCACATTCGCGATCTTCGCCGCTTCCTCGTAGGTGTACCCCAGCACCTGGGTGAGGATGAGGGCTTCGCGGCGTTCGGGAGCCAGCGCGTCGAGAAGCGTTCGTGCGTCCATCACCTCGGACCACGTGTTCGGGTTGTCGCGGCTCGGCTGCTGCGCCGCGACATCGTCGTACTCCGCCGCCGCTTTCCGAGGCCGGGCCATGTCGTGGCGTACCGAATCCACCCACGCACGCCGCGCCAACGACAACAACCACGTCCGTGCACTCGATCGCGCCGCGAACCGGGGGAGTGCCCCCAACACCCGCAAATACGTCTCTTGTGTCAAGTCATCCGCCTGCTCCCTGCCCGCCAAGTGAGCCAGCAGGCGCCACACATCGTCGTGGGTCAAGCGAATGAACTCAGACAACGCCTGCTTATCGCCACGTCCAGCCCGCAAGGCCAGATCCGTGACATACGCGTCGTCCCTTTTATTCACGAGTGCAGACGTTACCAGCCTAAACAGCGATGACCTGCGAACGATTGCTGATTAGCGTTCTGAAGCTGACAGCCCGCTGCGGAATAGTTCAAACAAAGGAATGAGTTAGGGCGAACTTGGTTGAAGGGCCTATAGCGCGTGCGTAGTGTCGGATTCACCAGTGAATCAAACCTGATTTAACGAGGAGGGCCATCTACATGGCTGAGAACAAACCCGCTGAAGAAATTGTCAAGAAGGGCGAGCGCGCTGCCGGTAACGGTAAGACCACCCGCCTGGGCGGCCAGCCGGTCGCGTCGGAGAATATCTCCGTCACCGCCGGTCCGCAGGGCCCGAACCTGCTCGACGACATCCACCTCGTCGAGAAGCTCGCCCACTTCAACCGCGAGAACGTCCCGGAGCGCATCCCGCACGCCAAGGGCCACGGCGCATTCGGTGAGCTGCACGTCACCGAGGACGTGTCCAAGTACACCAAGGCCAAGCTGTTCCAGCCGGGCACCGTCACCCCGATGGCCGTGCGCTTCTCCACCGTCGCCGGTGAGGCTGGCTCCCCGGACACCTGGCGCGACGTCCACGGCTTCGCTCTCCGTTTCTGGACCGAGGACGGCAACTACGACATCGTCGGCAACAACACCCCGACCTTCTTCCTGCGCGACCCCGTTAAGTTCCCGGACTTCATCCACTCCCAGAAGCGCCAGCCGGACTCCGGCCTGCGCAACGACGAGATGCAGTGGGATTTCTGGACCCGCACCCCGGAGTCCGCTCACCAGGTGACCTACCTGCTCGGTGACCGCGGTACCCCGAAGACCTCCCGTCACCAGGACGGCTTCGGCTCCCACACCTTCCAGTGGGTCAACGAAGAGGGCGACGCAGTCTGGATCAAGTACCACTTCAAGACCCGCCAGGGCTGGGAGTGCTTCACCGACGAAGAGGCAGGCAAGATGGCCGGCGAGAACGCCGACTACCACCGCCAGGACCTGTTCGAGGCCATCGAGCGCGGCGACTACCCGATCTGGGATGTCAAGGTCCAGATCATGCCGTTCGAGGACGCGGAGAACTACCGCTTCAACCCGTTCGACCTCACCAAGACCTGGTCCCAGAAGGACTACCCGCTTGTCGACGTCGGCTACTTCGTCCTCAACCGCAACCCCAAGAACTTCCACGCTCAGATCGAGCAGCTGGCACTGGACCCGTCCAACATCGTGCCGGGTGTCGGCCTGTCCCCGGACCGCATGCTGCAGGGCCGTGTGTTCGCATACGCTGACCAGCACCGCTACCGCATCGGACCGAACTACAAGGACCTGCCGGTCAACCAGCCGATCGTTCCGGTGAACACCTACGCAGAGCGTGGCCCGATGGCCTTCTTCTTCAACAACGAAGGCGAGCCGAACTACAGCCCGAACCGCACGGACAAGGGCGCCGGCTACCTGGATAACGGTGAGGATTCCTCCTCCAACCACACCTCCTACGGCCAGGCACACGACCTGTACGTCAACCCGGACCCGCACGGCACCGACCTGGTCCGCGCCGCGTACGTCAAGCACGCCGAGGACGACGACTTCGGTCAGGCAGGCACCCTGTACCGCGAGGTCTTCGACGACGCTGAGCGCGAGCGCTTCATCGACAACGTCACCAACAAGATGCTGCCGATCCAGGACAAGGACGTCGAGGAGCGCACCTTCGCCTACTGGGGCAAGGTCGACGCCGACCTCGAGCCGAAGCTCCGCGAGGTGCTTGCTGAAAAGCGCAAGAACGCTTAAGGCTTAAGATTCAAAGCTCAGCGCTAGCTGCACCAAGCTAGGCGCCAAGCACGAAGCCCCGCCGGGCCGCTGCCACGAAAGGCAGTGCCGGCGGGGCTTTGTTTTTCCACGTCTTCGTCGAGACGACGCGTGTATATTGCGGGATATACAGACGGGAAGGAGGGCATGATGACTCAGCGAATCGAAACTAGCGTTTTCAAGTCCGGAAACAGTCAGGCAGTACGCATTCCAAAAGCTTTTCGCTTTTCGACGAGTGCAGTTACCGTAGAGAGCGTCCCCGAAGGTCTGCTCCTGCGTCCGAAAGAAGACACTGTTGCCGATACCCTCAGGCGCTTGCGGTCGTTTCAGGAAAAACACGGAATTGTCGGCGGCCTGCTCGAGGATGTTGACGATCTTCCACCTGAACCAGTCGTCGACTTCGACGAACCGCAGAGCCGGAAGCGTCCATGAAGTATCTGCTGGACACGAACGTGTGGATCGACCTGGAGCGGGGCTCCGATGAACAGGTAATGAGCCGCTGTTCTGTTCTTCCGCTGAGCAGTATTTGCCTTTCGGAGATCGTGCTTGGCGAGTTGCTGTCCGGCGCGAAACGATCCCGTGAGCCCGAACTGGCGCAGAATTCAGTGGAAAACCTCGTGCACGGTTTTCCCCGAGTGGGCATCGATTCTGCTGTCGCTCAAGCGTATGCGGAAATCAGGTCCTGTCTCGCTGCCAGAGGCGAGATCATTGGGGCCAACGACATGTGGATTGCAGCCCAAGCCAGGGCCTTCGGTCTCACACTTGTGACCGCTAACGTGGATGAGTTTCAGAGGGTGCAGGGGGTGGTGGTGGAGGACTGGCGTCGATAAGCGTTATTGCTTTTTCGCGCGCTCCTCGCGCAACAGCGCGGCGCGCGGATCGACGACGGTGACGCCATGGATCGAGCGGCCCATAATGAACGAGCCGACGGAGCCGACGATCCACACGCCGAGGATGGCGATGACGGCGCGGATGAAATCGCCCACGTTGAAGCCCTCCGTGGCCCAGTCAGCGGTGAGCTTAGCCAGAATGAGCGCGGGGAACGCCAGGCACACCAGCGGGCCCATGAGGTTGACGCGGGTCAGCGCGTTGGGGGCGCGTAGCTGCAGAATGAGGGTCGCCACCGACATGAAGACGGCGAAGAACACGAACACGAGCACGATGATCTGCCAGATAGCCATTAGCGGCGCCCCCTCGAGATGATGCGGGACATCGACAGCGTCGGGATCGCGCCGCAGACGAGTGCGGCGAGGATCGCGATTTCGTAGCCGATGAACGTGTGGTTGAACAGGGTCCAGATGAGGTAGAGGCAGACCATCGCGTAGAAGATGTAGTCCGCCATGACTGCCCTGGTCAGCTCGTCTTTGTTAAGCAGGATCGCCGCCAGGCTGACAACCAGGCACACGGCCATGATGCCGATGCAGACGGTGAGGATCGTTTCAAACATGGTTAGTTCCTCTCTTTCGTGGCGCGCACGGCACGGCGTCTGCGGGCACGAGCGCGGGCACGGCGTTCGCGGCGAGCACGGTCGGCGGCGTCGACGGGGTCGGCGGCATCCGGGTCGAGGCGGTCGCGGAAGTCACGGTAGGGCTCCCACAGCACCTGCGCGGGGTCGATGGGGTCGTCCTTGACGCGGGGGGCGACGTGCTCCTCCATGTCGGCGAGCCCGGCGACGATGTCTTCGGGGTTCGAGCCGAAGGCGGCTTGGACGAGCATCACCTGCGGCTTGCCGGGAATATTGTCGCGGAAGCCGAAGGACAAGGTGGAGGGGGTCGCGGTGACGGAGGTGGAGAACCAGAAGAGTTCCCAGTCGCCGTCGATACGCAATGGGTAGTAGATGATGATCGGGTCGATGCCGGAATTCGGCCGGAAAGCGGCGAGCGCGGTGGAGAGTCCGGCGAGGATGATTTCCTTGACGATCCAGAAGAAGTAGCCGATTCCGTGCAGGATTATCTTCATTACTGGCCCCCTTGCAGGTTAGCGGTGTCGGGCACGCCGACTGGGTCGGAGCCGAGGACGGCGGAGGAGTAGGAGTCGACGTCCAAAAGCGCGTCGATGGAGCCCGTCGCTGCGCTCCACAGCGGGCCGGCGGCGATGAACATCGCGAGCGAGATGAGCATCAAGCTTGCCGACGGCGCCAGCAACGCCCCACGCACCTTCAGGTTCCCCGGGAATCGCTGCATCGGCTTGCCCCAGAACACTTCCCGCCAGACGCGGAACATGGCCAGCATCGCGCCGAACGACGCGATGATGATCGCGGCGATGACCACCCACGAGCGGGCGTCGCCGGCGCGGGCAGCCGCGAAGACGAGGGAGAGCTTGCCCCACAGGCCGGAAAACGGCGGGAAGCCGATGACGGAGAACGCGCCTGCCGCGAACACCCACGCAGCGAGCGGGTCGCGCCGCGCCAGCCCGGAGAGTTTCGAGATCGTGCCGGTGCCGTACGTTTCCTCGATCGCGCCGGCGTTGAGGGTGAGCGCCCCGATGGTGATCATGTGGTGGAGCGTGTACATCAGGCCGGCGGCGAGCGCATAACGCGGCTCCTCCTGCGTGAAGGCCAGCATGATGAGGATGAACGGCATGCCGTTGACCATCTGGTAGCCGAGGACCTGGCGGATCGTCGATTCCGCGAGGCCCGCGTACGCGCCGACGAGCATGGAGACCACCATCACGGCGATGATCAGCCAGTTCCAGCGCGGATCCATGTCGAAGATGACGACCCAGATGCGGAACAGCATGTACACCGCGACCTTCGTGTGCAGGCCGGAGAACAGACCCATGACAGCAGCGCTTGTCGACGTGTACGTCCGCGGCAGCCACGTATGCAGCGGGAACACAGCGGCCTTCGCGCACACGGCGATGACCACGATGCCCATGGCGACTGTGACGGGGCCGTTGCCGGCCGCCGCGCCCTGCAAAGCGCCGATATTGACCGCCCCGGCGACCGCGTAGACGAAACCGACGCCGATCAGCAGGAACGTGGACGCGGAAAGATTGACCAAGACGAACAGTCGCGCCGACTGGAGACGGTGGCGGGTACCGGTCATGGCGATGAGGCCGTAGGACGGCAGGAGCATGACCTCGATCATGACGAAGAAGTTGAACAAATCCGCCGTGAGCAGTGCACCTGAGACACCGGTGAGTAGCACCAGCGACAACGGGGTGTAGTACCGCGCGTGGGTCTCACCGGAGATGATGGCGAACCAGTTGGAGACCAAGGCCACCAGCATCGTCGTGATGAGCATGATCGCGGAGAACTGGTCGGCACCGAGTGCGATGCCTGCGCCGCCGGGGTAGAGGCCGATGACGTGGCCGATGGGGCCGTGTGCGGCGGTGTGGGCGTAGAGCCAGATGCCGCCTGCCAGGTTCACGGCCGGAATGATCAGTCCGAGCGCGCTATTGAGAGCGCGGGACGGGGAGATCGCCGTGATCGCTGCGACGATGAGCGGCAGCGCGATGAAAACAGGAAGGATCGTTTCGGGAGCCATTAGCCACGCACCCCCTTGTGGGCCTTGCGGCCGGCGGTGGTGAGTGCGCCGGGGCCGAGTTTGGCGGCTTGCTCGGCGTCGAGAATGTTGTCGATGGTGTCGTCGTCACGCCCCAGCGCGGCCATGAGCAGCAGGATCGTGGTGGTGGCCATCGCGATCACGATCGCGGTGAGCACGAACGCTTGGGGGAGCGGGTCCGCCATCTCGTCCATCGACGTCTGCGACGGGAAAGCTTCCCCGCGCCACGCCCCGTTGCCCGCGGCGAGCAACATCAAGTTGCCCGCGTGGCCCAGCAAGGACATGCCGAAGACAATGCGCACCATGCCGCGCTGCATGATCAAATACACCGCCCCGGCAATGAGGATTCCGACGGTGGCTGCGTATATCATCGTGCGCCTCCTTCATTGGCGGGAGCGTCCTTCTCAGACGTGCTCCGCGCTGGGTTGCCGCGCGAGCCGGAGGTGACGGCCCGGGCGAGGTCCACCGGCTTGGATGCCGGGTTGATGGGCTTGGGACGGGGGTCCACAGGCTGCTCTGCGGCGATCGCCAATGGGACATCCGGCAGCGGGTTTTCCTCGCCACGGTGGTAGGCGAGCTGTTCGCGTTCCGCACCGGGGCGGAGGTAGCCGCCCATGCCATTGATCGCCATGGTGAGCATGCCCAGCACAGCGAGGTAAATGCCCGCGTCGAAGATGAGCGAGGTGGTCAGGTGCTCCCCGGCGATCTCGCCGTGGATGGCGTAGAGGAAGCCGCCCTCGAGGAATCCGATGAAGCCTGCCGTCAGCGCGACGATCACACCGACGCCTGCGAGATAGACCGGAGTCTTCTCGCCGACGGCGTTGTCGTCGGAGCCCTGCGAGAGGTAGCTCAAAACGAATGCGGTGGCCATGACCAGTGCCGCGATGAAGCCGCCGCCGGGGACGGTGTGGCCGCGGAAGAAGATCAGCACGGACAGCACAACCAAGATCGGGATGATTAGCTTGGTCACCTTGCGCAGAGGCAGGGTGTTCAGGCGGGATTGGCCAAACGGGGCGGGGCGGGTGCCCTCCTGGAAGTCGTGGCGAGGCACGGAGGTCGTCACGGCGGCGATCACCACGGCAGCCATACCGAGGACGGAGAGCTCGCCCAAGGTATCGAAGCTTCGGAACTCGACGAGAATCACCGCGACGATATTGTCGCCGCCGGTCAGCGGACCGGTCTCGTTGAGGTACCACATGGCCAGCTCGGAACGGTCCTGACGGCCGGTCAGGCCGTAGACTGCCGCGAAGGCCACGACACCCGAAATCACAGCGAAGATGCCCGAGAGGACCTTGCGGCGCTTCGACACATCAGGGAACAAGCGCGGCTGGTAGCGCAGCACCATCATGATCACCACGACGGTGAGCGCCTCCACCGTGAACTGGGTCAGGGCGACATCCGGGGCGCCGAGCAGCAGCATCTGCAAGCTCACGCCCACACCGGCAGTTCCCAGCATTAGTGCCGCCGTCATGCGCTTTTTGGTGTTCACCATGCCGATCACCGACACAACGATGATCGCCAGCGGGAGCAGATCCCAGTAGTTGTCCACGCCCTCGGTGCGCGGCGCCAGATCAACACCGTCGACGCCGGTGGTGAGCAAGATCGTGACCAAGCCCAGCGCAACGACCACGCCGATTGGCCACTTCAGGTGACGCGACGGGTTGTACGAATCAGCCATGGAGCCGGCGAGGCGGCCGACCTGTTCCGAGGCATTCACGATCATCCGCAGGATCTCGTTGCCGGTGTAGGGGAGAAGCATCTTGTTCTCCAGTGCCTTGTACACCGGCTTGCGCACGAAAATGAACGCGATGCCCGCAGCCAATACCAGTGCAGACACGATGAACGGCCACGTTATGCCATGCCACAGCGCGAGATGCGACTCATACGAGTTGTCCCCGGTGATGGAGTGGACGGCGCGGGTGACGGGGCCGTCGATAAGCGAAAGCCCGAAGACCGCCGGGACGGACATGAGGCCCGGAACCGCTGCAGGCAGCCACAGCGAGACAGGCGCTTCGTGGACGCCGCTCATGTCGCGCGTGCCGTCGATGAACGCGCCGAAGACGATTTTCGCGGAGTAGACGAACGTCAAGAATGCTGCGAGACCAGCGAGGACAAGCAGGACCGTGCCGTATTGTGTCTGGTGGAACGCCTCCAGGATCGACTCCTTGGACACGAAACCGAACAGCGGCGGGACCGCAGCCATCGACGACGCCGCCACAACGACCGACGCGAAGGTGAACGGCATCTTGTTGTAGATCTTGCCCAAGCGGCGGATATCGCGGGTGCCCGTCTCGTGGTCGATGACACCGATGAGCATGAACAGCGACGATTTGAACAACGCGTGGGCGAGCGTGTGCACCAGCGCCGCCGCGAATGCCGCCGGGGTACCGATGCCCACCGCCGCCACGATCCAGCCCAGGTGCGAGACCGTCGAGTACGCGGTGAGGTGCTTCAAATCCGTCTTCGTGATGGCGAACAGTGCCGACATCAGCGCCGTGCCCAGGCCGAAGACGACCAGGATCGTGTTCCATGTCGGGTTCGACCCGAAGATCGTGGAGAAGCGCAGCAGCAGGTAGACGCCGGCCTTCACCACGGCTGCCGCGTGCAGGAACGCCGAGACCGGGGTCGCCGCTGCCATCGCCTCCGGCAGCCAGAAGTGGAACGGGAACTGCGCGGCCTTGGTGAAGCCGGAGAACGCGATCAGCACCGCCACCGTCGTGGTCAGCTGCGGGTTCGCGGCCCACACATCCGAGGTCACGATGCCGTCGATCTGTGTTGTTCCGGCGCTCACCGCCGCGACCGCGAGGCCAGCCAGCAGCGTCAGGCCGCCGAAGAACGTCAGCGCGAGCGTGCGGAACGAGCCCGCCTCGCCCGACGAACCGGAGCGCGCGATGAGCAGGAACGACGCGATCGAGACGAGCTCCCAGGCGATGAACAGCACCACGACATCGCTCGCCGTCACGAGCAGGAGCACCGACAGCGAGAACGCGGTCATGATTGTGTAGAAGCTCGTGTTGCCGTCGTTTTCAGGCAGGTACGACGCGGAATACAGCATCACCACGCCGCCGATGACGAGCGCGAGGAGCCCGAAGAACAAGCTCAGCCCGTCCGCGCGCACCCCGAGCTCCACCACGGTGCCCGGCCCGAGCAAATCATTCGCCCAGGTAGTTGAGAAAGTCGGTGTCGCGCCGTCCCGCGCAGCGTTGGCAAGGATGCCGGCCGCGACGAAGAAGACCGGCCCGATCACCCACCCGGCTCGGCGGTCGATTGCGCGCACCAACACGGGGGATAGCACCACGGTCGCGGCAACTAGCCCAAAGACCAAAAGAAGAGCCATGTGTGCTCCAGCCTGTGTAGCGGTTGGCAAACATGTAAAGAGTAACAGTAAAGCGACGTAGAGTTCGACCTGCGGTGTGTCACATACATAACATTCGCCACAATCATTACATTGCTCGGTATGAAGTGGAACGCCATCACGCCTGTCGCCGCCCTTCTCGTTCTGGTCGTCGCAGCATTCGCACCCATGAGCCCCGCGTCCACGTGGGTTCCGCGCGGTGCCGAGAACACATCCGGCGCGCCCGCCGCCTACGCCGGCGCCGACAACCTCGGCAACGCACGCCGCGCCGCCGGCGACGCCAGCGCACAAGCAGGCTTCCTCACCCAGGGCACCAGCAAGCTCAAAGACGGCACCGAAGAGCTTCGCGACGGCTCCGGCGAACTCGCCGACGGCATCTCCGCCGCTAAAGACGGCGCCGATGAACTCTCCAACGGCATGATCGAAATCCAGGCAGGCACAGGCCAGCTTGCCGACGGCGCCACCCGCCTCGCAGACAACGTCGGCGGCGCCGTCGACCAAGTCGTCGGATTCGACGCCATCCGCGGCCAGGTCCTCTCCGCCATCGACGACACCCTCGAAGGCACCCGCGACAGCAACGACCCCGACGTCAAGGAGCTGCGCCGCCAGCTCGAAGACCTCCGCAAGCAAGTCGACACCGCCGAGCTGCCCGAAGACTGGACCGACAAACTCACTGAGCTCAAAGACGGCTCCCGCGAGCTCGCCAACCAGCTCTCCACGCCCGGGTATGCCTACCACGACGGCATCTACTCCGCGACGAACGGCGCCTCCGACCTCGCCGAAGGACTTGGCGAAATGGACGACCGCGTCGGCGAAGCAAAAGACGGCGTTCAAAAGCTTGTCGACGGCGCCACCAAAGTCGACGACATGTCCAACTCCACGAAAGACCGCATCGGCGACATCCAGCGCGCCCTCCCTGCCGCTGCCCCGGTGGCAGGCTCGGCGGGAGCGGCGGGGGCTGGGACTGCTGAGGGGGCGTCGATAAGCTCTTCGCTTCCTCCGCTCGCCGCGATGCTCGTCAGCGCCCTCGCTGTGCTCGGCGGAGTCGCCGCAGCCCTTGCTGCCTACGGCGTGACCCGGTCCCGGTGGACCATCCTCGGCCTGGGAGTCCTGCTCGCTGCTGGCGCTGGCACCATCCTCGTGACGATCCTCGGCACGGGACTCAGTCCCGCGGCGATCGCCGTCACGGGTCTCGCACTTGCCCTCGGCACCCTTGCTTCTGCGGGGATCACCTGGATCCTCCGCGACGCTTTCGGTGAACTCGGCGGAACCGCCGCCGCCGGCATTTTCGCCCTAGCGCAAACCGGCGTGGTCGGCTGGGTGTGGTCGCGCGCCGCCACCGGCGAAGTTGAAGGTGTCGTCCGTGCAGTGTCGTCCGCCATGCCCATGCACTGGAGCACCTCCGCGATTTCCGCGGCAGGCAACAACGGCTCCGCCACCGCGATGTGGACCGGCATCGGTCTGTCCGCCCTGCTCGCTGTGCTCGGAGTCGTGGCCATGCGCATGAGTCGCCCAGTTGCAGTGCCGGCCGAGGACGCCGTCGACGCTGACTATGCGGATGCTGGCTACACAGACGCCGACTACGCTGCCGACGATTACGCAGACGCCGACTATGCGGACAACGACGACCTCACATACGCGGGCCATGACGACACCGCTGTCCTCGAGACAGACGAAGCTATCGAACATAGGCGCTAAACCGTTCTCCAGCGGTCGTGGCCGTCATGTAGGCTCCTGCGCTGTTCCCCGAAACTGGGAGAACAACTCACATAACTGAACAAAGGAGTCGCGCATGACCACGCTCAACGCCCGTCAGATCCTCGAGCGGGAAGGTCGCCCGCTTATCGCCGACCTGCTCGGGCCCGTCAACGGTTACCGCCATTCGCCCAATTCCGTGCGCCGTTGCTCGAAGTGCTACGACGAGATCATTCTCCACGGACGCTACGGATGGCTCCATTGTGAATCGCTCGAGCATGACTGCCTCGACGCGGAGAACACAGCTACCTGTGCGCGCTAGCCTCTCAAGACGGAGTTTCTGTGTTACTAGCGGGGCAGGAGCGACCTCCGTAATCACATGGTGCGGGGCTTAGGAAATTAGCAACCTATTGTTTCCTTGGAAGTCTTCTATCTGTATAGAAGCTGTGATTTAGTTCGCTTTTAGATGGGTGTTAATCCATCTGGTTCCTCATTTTCCCGCCACCGGCGCCATCCCGGAGCCGCAGCGATTACAGCGAACAGGAAACTTCATGCGCGCAGCAACATGGAAATCGGTGGCTGCGAGTCTGAGCGTTATCGCTCTGACCGCCGCCACAACCCCCACCACTCAAGCAGCAGTTGATCTTAATTACGAGGGCTACAACGGTGAGCCGTCGTGCATCTCCATTGACAGCAACGGCAACGTCAAGGCTCCGCAGCCGGGCGATTGCGCCCAGTTCGGCAAGGGCGGCCAGGGCCGCTCCGACGAAAAGGCAAAGAACGTCATCATGATCGTCGGCGACGGCATGGGACACCAGGAAATCACCGCGGCCCGCAACTACCTGCTCGGTGCCGGCGGCCGCTTCGACGGCCTGGACAACCTCACCGCCACCGGTGCCTACACCACCTTCGCCATCGACGAAGACGGCAAGAAGAGCTACGTCACCGACTCCGCGGCTTCCGCTACCGGTTGGGCGACCGGCACCAAGAGCTACAACGGCGCGCTCGGCGTCGACATCGCCAAGAAGCCGCACATCAACCTTCTCGAGATGGCAAAGAATGCCGGGATGCGCACCGGTAACGTGACCACCTCCGAGATCCAGGACGCTACCCCGGCAGCGCTGGGAGCCCACATCTCCCAGCGCGGCTACTACGCACCGTCTGGCGATTCGAAGCCGGTCAAGGGAGACGAAGCCCGTGAAAAGGGCGGCCTCGGCTCCATCTCCGAGCAGCTCATCGATACCCGTGCCGATGTCACCCTCGGCGGCGGTGCCAAGTACTTCGACACCAAGGTGATGGCGGACAGCGGCAACACCAACCCGTTCCTCGAAGGCGACGCGAAGTTCGACACCAAGTGGGAGAAGGACAAGACCGTCGCAGAGAACGCCGAAGCTAACGGCTACAAGATTGTCCGCACCCGCGACGAGCTCGCCGCAGTCACCGAAGCGAACCAGGACAAACCGGTTCTGGGCCTGTTCCACGACAAGAACATGACCCGCCGCTTCGAGTCCTCCGCCCCGACCAAGGGTGGCGCGACCGCCGAGCCCACCACCTGTAAGGAAGCCAATATCGGCAACGAGCCGGAGCTGGCGGACATGACCAAGAAGGCCATCGAGCTGCTGGACAATCCGAACGAGGAGAAGGGCTTCTTCCTGCAGGTCGAGTCCGCATCCATCGACAAGGCCGACCACGCCGCAGACGCCTGTGGCTTCATCGGCGAACTCAAGCGCCTCGAGGACGCCGTTGCCGCCGCCGTGGACTTTGCTAAGAAGGACGGCGACACGCTGGTCGTCGTTACCGCCGATCACGCCCACACCGCGCAGATCGTGCCCGACGGCAAGGATTCTCCGGCTGTGACCACCCGCCTGCACACCCACGACGACAGCAACATGTCCGTCGCGTTCGGCACCGTGCCTGTCGCTCAGGTTGAGTCGGGCGACTTCTCCATGCAGCACACCGGTTCCCAGGTCCGCATCGCCGCGTACGGCCCGGCGTCCGAGAACGTCTTCGGCCAGATCGACCAGACCGATGCTTTCTACGTCATGGCCAACGCGCTCGGCCTCGGCGACTGGAAGGTGAACACAGCTCCGGTCGTGCGTGACTTCACCGCCCGCAACGCCGCCAACGGCGACCTTTGCTACCAGCTCGAAGCCGGTAAGGCTCCGCAGGTGGGCGACTGCGCGAAGTTCGGTAAGACTGGCCAGGGCCTCGACAATAGCAAGGCGAAGAACGTCGTGATCATGCTTGCCGACGGCACCGCCGACGCCGACATCACCGCCGCCCGCAACTACCTGCACGGCGCCAGCGGCCGTTTCGAGGCTGTGGACAACCTCGAATACACCGGCTACCACACCACGTACTCCCTGGATAAGGAGACCGGTAAGCCGGACTACGTCACCGACTCCGCAGCATCCGGTTCCTCCCTCTACTCCGGTATCAAGACCTACAACGGTGCCCTCGGCATCGACAATAACGGCAAGCCGGTTCCGACCATGGCTGAGCTTGCAAAGGCAGCTGGCATGAAGGTCGGCAACGTCTCCACCGCGGAAATTCAGGACGCCACCCCGGCGGCCTTCGCTGTTCACGCACTCGACCGTGCGGACTACGCACCGTCTGGCGACAAGAAAGTGGCGCAAGATGCACAGCGCCGCGAAAACGGTGGTCTCGGCTCCATCTCCGAGCAGCTTGTCGACGTCCGTGCTGACGTCACCCTCGGCGGCGGTGCCCGCTACTTCGACACTGAGGTCATGGTCGACGGTAAGAACGGCGAAACCACCTGGACCAAGGGTAAGACCGTCCTTGACAACGCCCGCGACAACGGCTTCGAGATCGTCACCGACGCTAACGGCCTCGACGCAGTGCAGAACACCGACAAGCCTGTGCTCGGATTGTTCTCCCCGAGCCACATGCCGCGCATCTACAAGGAGACCGTTCCGACCGAGGACGGTGCGATGAAGGATGCTCAGCGCTGCGAGGCTAATCCGGAGTACACCGACCAGATCCCGACGCTGGCGGCCATGACCCGCAAGTCCCTCGAGCTGCTGCAGAACGATAAGGGCTTCGTCCTCCACGTTGAGGCTGCTTCCCCGGACAAGGCCAGCCACGGCGCTGACGCTTGCGGCATGATCGGCGAGATCCGCCAGTGGGACGAGTCCATCAAGGTCGTCCAGGACTGGGTTGAAGAGACCGGTGAGTCGACCCTGATCATCGCCACCGCCGACCACGCCCAAACCCCGATGATCACCTACAACAACAAACCGACCGCCGGCCTGACCACCAAGCTGAAGACCGCAGACGGCGCCGACATGTCCCTGGTGTACTCCACCGCGAAGTCCAACGACCCGAAGGACGCTCTCGGCGGCCAGCAGCACACCGGTGCACAGGTCCGCGTCGCCGCATCCGGCCCGGGTGCCGCTAACTTCACCGGCCAGATCGACGAGACCGACATCTTCTTCGCTGCGATGAATGCTGTTGGTGTGGACACTGAGCAGGACATCGACCTGACTTCGCCGTGGGCGCATGACACTCAGGAGACCCCGGATAACTCTGGTTCCACCGATGGGTCGGCCAAGAACGCCGGTTCTTCTATCGGCATCCTCTTCGGCATCATCGTTGCACTGCTGGGTGCGGCTGCCGTGCTGAGCCCGCTCTTCCCGCAGGCACGCGAGATGTTTGAGAACGCCCGCAAGAACCTGCCGTTCTAAAACCGGGTGAGTTGCTCTCCCGTAATCTCTACGGGCACGAGTCGTAAAACAGCTCCCCGCTGGTCGGACTGTGAAAACAGTCACCGACTGGCGGGGAGCAGTTCTTTTCTGAGGGAGGGAGTGTTTGGGCGGGGTTAAGGGTCAAAACGGGGTGCGGACGTTTTGTTAGACAGTTTCGATCTCACGCTACATTGACTTTTCGATATTCGGCAATGCTCAAGCCATCGAGGCTGATCTTGATTCGGTGATTGTTATAGAACTCGATGTATGTCGCGATTGCTTCTTTGAGCTCTTGGGGGTTCTGCCAGGTTCTGCCGTAGTACATTTCGTTTTTCATCCGGCCGAAGAACCCCTCACATGCTGCATTGTCGGGGCTACAGCCTTTCTTCGACATCGAGCGAACTATTCCGAACTTCGCGGTCATGCTTCGCCAGCTGCTGCCTCGGTAATGTGCTCCGCGGTCTGAGTGAATCACCAAGGATCTATCCATTGCGGGCTTTTCGGTTGCGATTGCTGCGTGCAAAGTTTCCTCTGCTAACTCCATGGTGGGATGAACACTTGTTTTTGCTGCCACGACCTTGCCGTCAAAACAGTCGATGATGGCAGACAGGTACACGCGACCTTGGTTAGTAGCGAAAACGCTGATGTCAGTCAGCCACAACCGGTTTGGATACTCAGCATGAAAATTGCGGTTTACCAGGTTAGGTGGTGCGGGAGAAATTTCCCCCTGATAGCTGGAGTAACGCCATTTACGTTTCGGGAACCAGGGTCGAATTCCCTCTTCGTGCATGAGACGGCGGACGACCTTCTCACTGATAACGATCCCGCGATGGCGCAGTTCCCACCAAAGTCGGCGATAGCCGTAGGTGTTATTCGACTCAGAACTGATCTCATGAAGCATCTCGCGGATATGCGCGTGCTTATCCGGAGCAAATCGCTGTTGGAGCTGGTAGTAGAAGCTTGATGCCGCAAGATCAATAGCAGCAAGCAGCATAGATAACGGAAACTCGCCGCGTAACGCGTCAACCACTTCAGCTTTGTGCTTATTGCTGAGCTGACCCGGGATGACGCTGACGTCTTTTTTTACAAGTTCCAGCTCCTTTTCCAAAACAGCCTTGTCAACGAGCAGTTGAGCCATCTGCTTTTTCAGTTCTGCAGGATCATCGGCTAATGATTTCTCGAATGCTGCTCGGGTGGGCATGCGAGTGTGCTCTTTGCGTTCTCTTTTCGACATCAAACCCCATTCTCCCTCTTCACGGTAGCGTTGTGCCCAGGAATAGACGCTCATATTTGAGCGCAGCTCGCATTCCACAGCGATGTCGGCTGGCCTCCAGCCCGCGTTGAAGAGCTCAACAGCACGAAGCTTGACCTCAAACGGGTAGCGGGTCAATGTTTTTGACTGTTTGCGGGGGCGACCAGGTTTGGCGGGTTCACGCAACCATTTGTAAAGCGTCCATCGCCCTGGATAACCAAGTTCACGGACGGTCTTGGTCACAGATTGAGTGCGTTTGTAAACCTGGAGAGCTCTGCGTCGCTGCTCCTTGGTGTATGAGCGGTTCATAATGGAATCCTCCAAGATTCCGTCCGCATCCCCTTTTGTCGTTTAACCCTTTGGGCGCGACTCCGGAGCTACCTTGAGCCGTGCCTCGGCAAAAAAGAAAAAGAAGCCGCTGAAAATCAACGACTTCTTTCTTGGTGTTGGTCGGGATAACAG
>NZ_JALXWY010000017.1:0-40073 GCF_025144155.1 Corynebacterium sp. p3-SID1194 | reverse complement strand
CGGTAGACAGCCTGGACGTCCCAGGTGGTGGTCTCACCGGTGGTGGTCACGCCGCCGTTGCCGTCGAGTTCGGTGCGCTCAGTGACAAAGCCGGTGACCTTGCCATCCTCGCCGATGATCTCCACGGGGGACTCGAAGAAGTGGATGAACAGCTTGTGCGGGGCGCCCTTCGGGTCGCGCATCGCGTAGCCTTCCAAGGTTTGGCACACAAGGTCGACGCTTTTCGCTTCTCGACGAGCCGTCTCCGATGCCTCGTCGTAGTCGATATCCTCCGGGTCGACGATGACCTCGATGCTGTCGGAGTGGTCGAGCTCCTTCAGCTCAAGGGGGCTGAACTTGGCCTGGGCGGGGCCGCGGCGGCCGAAGACGTGGATCTCCTTCGCCGCGGAGGCGTTGAGGTTGTCGTAGACATTGTCCGGGATCTCCGTGACCTTCAGCTCGTCGGCGGTCTTAGCCAGAACGCGGGCGATGTCGAGTGCGACGTTGCCGACGCCGACGATGGCGACCTTCTCAGCGGTGAGATCCCAGTCGCGGGTGAAGTTGGGATTGCCGTCGTAGAAGCCGACGAACTGGCCGGCGCCGTAGTGGCCCTCCAGCTCCGCGCCCGGGACGTTCAGGTCGCGGTCGGCGGTGGCGCCGGTAGCGAAGACGACTGCGTCGTAGTACTCCTGCAGCTCCTCGACAGTGATGTCGTTGCCCACATCGACGTTGGCCAGCAGGCGGATCTCCGGCTTGTCCAGCACGTTGTGCAGAGACTTCACGATGCCCTTGATGCGCGGGTGGTCAGGCGCGACGCCGTAGCGGATCAGACCGAACGGGGCGGGCATGCGCTCGAAGAGGTCCACGTGCACGTCCACATCGGACTTGACCAGAAGGTCGGAGGCGTAAATGCCGGCGGGGCCGGAGCCGACGACGGCGACGCGGAGGGTGTTGTCGGAAGTGGGAGTACTCATGAAGGTCGAAACTGTCCTTTGCGCTGTTGCTGGTGTCTCACGCAGGGCATCCTGCGGGTAGTTCTTGCTGTTATTTGTAGTGTCAGTATAGGGCATTGACCAAACGAATCTAGACAAAGTGGTCTTTTTATTTCGGACCGATCGGTTTGACGGTGTGGCGCTGCGGGGTGTAACCAACGCCACCTGCGTGTGTCCGGGCAGGTGACTACACTTGAAATGAGCTGGATAGAGCGCGCAGGTGAGCGCGTCGATCCGCTGCGCGAGATGCGCGCATGATTCGCGCGCAAGATGCGAATACCCGCGAAACCATAGGGTGAAAGCCCGGAAAGGTTGTTCCTAGATGGCTGCAAACAGGTCCGTTCTCATCACTGCGGTAGGCCGCGAACTCGAAGGGGGTGACATCGAGGCGCTGGCAGGGGAGAAAAACCTGAAGGTCGTCAACCTGAGCGACCAGGAGCGTGAGCTCTCCGCGATTGTGTCGGCGGATCTGCTCGCGGACGGTGACAGCCTCATCGTGGGTATCGGCGAGTACACCTTCGATGCGGAGGTCGCCACAGCGCTCGGTGTCCCGGTGCTGCTGCTCACAGCCACCGGCGCAGCCGAAAGCCCGGCGGCAGAGCTCGCTCTGGCACGAGTGGAGGAGCTGGGGGCGCAGGCGACGGGCGTCGATAAGCTGGATGCTTCTGCTCTCGATGCTGCACTCAGCACCGACGCGCGGCAGGTCATGTCCCCCGCTGTGTTCGAGAACTGGCTCATCACTCGCGCGAAGGAGAAGCGCGCACACATCGTGCTGCCGGAGGGCGAGGACGAC
Source organism: Corynebacterium sp. p3-SID1194 (assembly GCF_025144155.1). Taxonomy (NCBI): domain Bacteria; kingdom Bacillati; phylum Actinomycetota; class Actinomycetes; order Mycobacteriales; family Corynebacteriaceae; genus Corynebacterium; species Corynebacterium sp. p3-SID1194. Next base: position 38,309 of record NZ_JALXWY010000017.1, on the reverse strand, counting down.
CGCATTCTGGAGGCCGCCCACCAGCTGCTCAAGCAGGACGTGGCGGACCTGACCATCCTCGGTGTCAGCGATGATATTGAGCGCCGTGCCGATGATTTGGGCCTCAACCTCGAGGGCGCGAATATCATCGACCACCTCAATTCCGACCTGCTCGACGAATTTGCGGAAGAATTCGCCGAGCTGCGTAAGAAGAAGGGCGTGACCGTTGAGGAAGCCCGCGAGACGATGAAGGACATCTCCTACTTCGCCACCATGATGGTGCACAAGGGCCTGGCTGACGGCATGGTCTCCGGTGCCGCGCACACCACCGCGCACACCATCAAGCCGTCGTTCCAGATCATCAAGACCGCGCCGGGCGCATCCGTCGTGTCCTCGGTCTTCCTCATGGTCATGCGCGACCGCCTGTGGGCATTCGGCGACTGCGCGGTGAACCCGAACCCGACCGCCGAGCAGATCGGCGAGATCGCCGCCGTGTCCGCGAAGACCGCGGCGCAGTTCGGCATCGACCCGAAGGTGGCCATCCTTTCCTACTCCACCGGTTCTTCCGGCTCCGGTCCGGACGTCGACCGCGCCGTCGAGGCGACAGCTAAGGCGAAGGAGCTCGCCCCGGACACCGCTATCGACGGCCCGCTGCAGTTCGACGCCGCCGCTGACCCAGGCGTGGGCAAGAAAAAGGCCCCGGATTCCCCGGTCGCTGGCCAGGCGAATGTCTTTGTCTTCCCGGACCTGGAGGCTGGCAACGCCGGCTACAAGATCGCGCAGCGCACCGGTGGCGCTCTCGCCATCGGCCCCGTTCTGCAGGGCCTGAACAAGCCGGTCAACGATCTGTCCCGCGGCGCGACTGTCCCCGACATCGTCAACACCGTCGCAATCACTGCTATCCAGGCGCAAGGAGCTAAATAATGGCCTACGCACTCGTCCTCAACTCCGGTTCCTCCTCGATCAAATTCCAGATCGTCGACCCCACCGCGTCCGCATCCGACCAGCCGTTCGTCACCGGCCTGGTGGAGCGCATCGGTGAACCGAACGGCCGCATTTCCATCCAGATTGAAGGCCGCCACGTCGAGTCCAACATGCCGATCCGCGACCACCGCGGCGGCCTGATGCTGGCCATCGCCATGCTCGACGCCAACGGCGCCGGCCCGACCCAGGTGGACATCATCGCCTGTGGCCACCGCGTCGTCCACGGCGGTCAGACGTTCAGCGCGCCCGCGCTTGTCGACGATAATGTGATCGAGCTCATCCGCGAGCTCATCCCCTTGGCGCCGCTGCACAACCCGGCGAATATCGACGGCATCGAGGTCGCCCGCGACCTGCTGCCGGACGTGCCGCACGTCGCCGTGTTCGATACCGCCTTCTTCACTGACCTGCCGGCGTACTCCGCGAACTATGCGCTCAACGCCGCTGTGGCCAAGGAGCACAATATCCGTCGCTACGGCGCGCACGGCACCTCCCACGAGTTCATTGCCCTTGAGGTGGCGGACTTTTTGGGTCAGCCGATCGAGGACCTCAACCAGATCGTCATGCACATCGGCAACGGTGCCTCTGCCTCCGCGATCCGCGGCGGCCACCCGATCGACACCTCGATGGGTCTCACCCCGCTCGAGGGCCTGGTCATGGGTACCCGCTCCGGTGACATTGACCCGGGTGTGATCTTCCACCTGGCCCGCAATGCGGACATGAACATCGATGAGATCGACGACCTGCTCAACCGTCGCTCCGGTGTGAAAGGCCTGTCCGGCGTGAACGATTTCCGCGTGCTGCACGACAAGATGGACGAGGGCGACGAGAACGCCAAGCTGGCCTACGACGTCTACATTCACCGTCTCCGCCGTTACATCGGCGCTTACATGATCACCCTGGGCCGTGTGGACACCATCACGTTCACCGCCGGTGTGGGCGAGAACGACCACACTGTGCGCACTAACTCCTTGGCTGATCTGGAGAACTTCGGCATCAAGATCGACGAGGAGAAGAACCAGAACGGCTCCGGCCCGCGCATCATCTCCACCGAGGATTCCACCATCAAGGTGCTCGTCGTTCCGACGAACGAGGAGCTCGCCATCGCGCAGAAGTCCGCCGCGATCGCCGAGTCGCTCTAGGCACTCTGCTTTTACGCAGCTAACCCTCACCCGGTTCCAGCACTGTTGGGGCCGGGTTTTTGCTGCCGATTTCCAGATGTTGACCCCAAAACTTAGTTTCCCCAGGTCGCTGTGTGAGGGGCGTTTTTGCCCACCTGGGGAAACTCAACTTTGGGGTTAACATTTGAGGTTCACATGTGGGAGCCGGAAGCGCTGGGGCGCTGGGACGAGTGGCGCTGACCTAGAACCAGGTCGCGGGGCGGACCTTGTTCGCGGTGTCCACCAGCGCATAGCGGTGGCGTGCGAACGGGGCACGGCGGGCCTGCTCACGCAGCGTGATGGCCAGACCGCGGCGGAGATCCTTGATGGTGAAGTCGTACTCGAATAAGTGGGTCCTGGCGGTGGCGGCGGAGGCGCCGGAATCGCGGAGGAAGGTCAGGCCGGCGCGGAGGACGGCGACCTTGATCTGGAGTAGGCGTGGCTCGTTGGTGGGGATCTCTTCCAGGCGGCGGGCGGCGCGGCGGATGCGGGACTCGGTGAGTTCGTCACTAACCAGGTAGAGAATCGTGGTCAGCTTGGCCATGCGGTGGTGACGGGATTGCTGCGGAACCTTGTCCAGTGCGGCGACGGCCATCTCGACTTCGCCTTCGTACATGAGTTGGCGGGCCAGGCCGAAAGCGGAAGAGACGGTGGTGGGGTTCGCGGCCCACACCAGGGCGTAGAGGCGCATTGCGTTAAGGCGCAGCGTGGCCGGGTGGTCGGTCACGTGGGACCATTTCGGCGAAATCACCCCGGCTTTTTCCTGCGCCCGGAAATAGGAGTTGGGGAGTTCGCCCAAATCTGTGCGGATGGAGGAGAGGTGGCGGGCGAGGGTGTCGTCGATAAGCTTTTGCTGCTGTAGCCCTGATTGCTGGAGGAGCAGCTCGTCGACGGCGGCGAGCGCGAGCTTGGGTGCGGCCTCGCCCGGCACGATGTCGAGGACGGCGGAAAAGTCTCTTTGCGCGGAGGCGAAATCACCGTGAATGAGCTCGGTGAGGCCCTGGTACCAGTGGAAGCGCCAGTCGGAGCGCAGCGGGCCGTCTAGTTTGCTCAGCCAATGCTGTGCCTGCGAGGTCAGGCCGAGGTCGAGCATCGCGCGGGCGACGGCGAACGGGATCTCCGCGGAGTCGGCGTATTCGGTGGCCTTGAAGGCCTGGCGCAGCGTCTCCAGGGTCTCCTGGGGCTCGGCGTAGGAGGTGCCGGAGAGAAGGCCGGCGCCGACATCGGAGCGGTCGATCAGGGGAGTGGGCAGGGCAGACATTGCTTCGGAGGGGGTGATCTCGACGGTGCGGTCGATGCCGTCGATAAGCTGATCCGTGCGGAAGACGAGGTGCTTGGTGCCGAAAGTCGTACGTTGCGGCGAGAACAGCGAATGCTGCGCGGGGTGATTGATGCCGTCGCGCAGTGCAATGATTTCGCGCAGTACGCCCAGCAGCTGCACCTCGAGCTCTTCCACGCTGCGGAAACGCTGCTGCGGATCTGGGTGGCAGCACCGCGCGAGCAGGCGGTACAGCGAGATGTAGCGGCGCAGCGTCGGCGAGTCGCTCGGCGTGGGCAGCGTGTGTGAGTACGCGCGGCCCTTCTTCGGCAGCTCGAGAATGAGCGCGGCGAGCGTGCGCCCGACGGTGTAGATATCACTGGCGATGCTCGGCCCCTCGCGCGCGACCTCCGGCGCCTGGTAGCCCTTCGTGCCGTAGATGAAACCGTACGCGCCGATGCCGCTGACCGCGCCGAGGTCGATGAGCTTGACCTGGTCTTCCGTGACAATGATGTTGTCGGGTTTGAGGTCGTTGTACACCACCCCGCGGCTGTGCAGGTACCCCAGCGCGGGAAGCACCTCCAGGATGTACGCGATCGCTTGATCGATGGGAAGCAGGTGCGTTTCTTGCGCATTTTTGCGTTCGCGTAACGACGGCCCACCCACGAACTCCATCACAATGAATCCCCCGTCAACCCTGGGGTCGTCGATGAAGTTGAAGATCTTCACGATGCCGGGGTGCGTGATATCTGCCAGGAATTCCCGCTCCGCTGCCGCGGCCGCCGCCTCGTCCTCGCTCTTCTCCGACTGCATGCCCTTGAGCACCACGTGGCGGCCCGCCACGTAATCGTCCTGCGCTAGATAGATCCACCCCATGCCGCCGTGCGCGATCACGCCCAAGATCCGGTACTGGCCTGCGACAATATCGCCTTTCTGCAGCTGCGGCTCCGGGACCTTCTTGTTGACGATCGCGTTCGTCGGGTCCTTGATCGCCTCATTCGGCTCCACCGGCGCGACCCACGGCAGCTCCACCATGCCGTCGGCCACCGAGCGCGTCGCGCGTTTGACACCGCGCAGTTCGCGGAACGTGTCCAGCGCCTGCCTGCGTGCCCGCTCACTCGTGCTGGCCTGCGCCCGCGCCAGCGCCTCCTGCTGCGCCCGCTCGTACGCCTCCTTCTCTGCGTTGGCCGCCTGCGCCCGTTGCACCTGGCCGGCGCGCAGCTCACCGAGGTCTTTCAACAGCCCCGCGTACTCGCCGGCACTGCCGTATAAGTCCGACTCGTCCAGCCCCTCCACGACGGTGCTGTCCGTGGTGTCTTCCTCGTCATCGTCCGCGAACGGGTCGAAGGCCACCGCCTCTGTGGCCTCTGGGCCCTCGGCGGGCGCGGCTTCGTCTGTGTCGGGGTTTTCGTCGTCCTCGTCGTCCGCGAACGGGTCGAATGCGACAGCCTCTGTCGCCTGCGGTTCTTCGGCCGGGGCGGGTTCTTCGGGTTCTTCGGGGTCTTCGGGCTCTTCGGGGCGTGGGTGGACCGTCACCTGGTCGATGTCGCCGTGGTCGTACCAGGAGAGCCAGTCATCGCCTGTGTCGCCGGTGTCGCTAGTGTCATCGTCATCGTCGGCGAAGGGGTCGAAGGCGACGGCCTCGGTGAGCTCGGGTTCAGTGAACTCGGGATCGGTCGTGTTGTCGCTGGCGGGGCGCTGGGGCTGATCCGGTTGATTGGTCGTCGTCACGGCTTATTCTCCTTCCGCGGTGTCGGGGGTGTCTGGCTCGTCGGGGTTGTCGGTCTCCTCCGGGCGGTAGGTGAGGGCGGGGGCGGAGCGGGCGCCGATATGCGGGCTGAGCCAACGGTTGAACATGGAATCCCACGTGCCGTCGCGGCGGATGCGCTCGAGGGTGGAATTGACCTGGCGGGTCAGGCCGTCATTGCCCTTCGGGATGCCCACCGAATACTGCTGGTCCGCTATTGCTTCGCCCGTGACGGTGGTAAGGGGGTCTTGGGCGGCGGCACCGGCGAGAATCGTCTCGTCGCCAAGCAGTGCGCCGGTCTGGAATTGCTGCAAGGCAACCAGGCAATCGGTCCAGGTGCGGGTGCGCAAAATCTCCTGTTCGGGGAAAGTGCGGCGGGCCATGTCCACCACATTGGAACCGTCGGCGACGCAAATGCGCTCATCGGTGATGTCGCTTGTGGACTCGATGCCCAATGCCGCCGGAACGAGCATCCGCACGCTGGAGTCGAGGTACGGTGCGGAGAAATCAATCGCTTCCAGGCGCTTCTTCGTGATCGACATGGTGCGCACCACGATATCGACTTGGCCGGACACGATCGCCTCGGTGCGCATCGTGGAATCGATGAAACGGAAATCCACTCTGCCAGGATCCGGGTCACCGAAAATATCCTTGGCGATCTCCCGGGCCAGATCGACCTCGAACCCCTTCAACTCGCCGGAGGCATTGTCGCGGAAGCTGAGCAGATACTGCGACTGGTCCACACCCACGATGATCCGGCCGCGCTTGTAAATCTCCGGGATCCGCTCCTCCGGCGTCTTATCGTCCGGGCGCAGTGACCCGGGCCAGTCCGCGGGCTGACTGGCCTCGCCCGGCTCCTCGCCAGGTTCGTCGAGATACGCGCCGGGTGGGAGCAGCTCATGGTGGGTGGTGCGGGCGCTCAACTGCTCCTGCGGCGGAGGCGGTGCTGGGGCGCAGGCGGCAGCGAAAGGCAGTACCGAGACAGTAAGAGCTGCCCACAGGGTCGTGGCGGGGTGGGGGCTGTGGGGGTGACGTCGATAAGCGATGCGTGCCATCACATGTACTCCTGAATGCGGGGGCGCGCGCCGACGAACGTGAGCGCGATCGCGGCGAGCATGAGAACCATGATGCCCGTTGAGATGCCACGCGTGGTGCCCAATGCCTCGTTGATGTGCTCGCGCTGCTTGTAGCGGGCGGTGGCATTGAGCTCACCGAGGGAATCGTCGAGAAGCGCGAATGTCGTTGCCGTCGTGTTGCCCTCGCCGTCCGTCGCGAGACTCACCGCGCGGTCATATTCGCCGCTGTTCAGCGCGTTCATCATGGATGTGTGCGCGAGGCCCCAATCCGCGAGCGCATTGCGGGCGATGATGATCTCATCCGCATTCGTCACCGTGGACACCGCATCCAGCGCGTTCGCGACCTCCGCCGACGTATCGTTCATCGACATCGACGAACGCTGCGTATTGCGCGTCAGCAACGTCAACGTCTCGGAGGTGCGCATCTCCTGCGCCGTCGTCCGCGCATTCGTGAGCTGCTCGTACGGGCCTGCGGTACTCGCGAAATCATGCCGGCCCGCGTCCCACGCCGCGATATTCGACGCGCCCAACCACACCATCGCCACGAGCGTGAGCGCCGTCGCCGCGAGGAAACCCTTATTCAAACGGCGGCGGAACATCAGCCACAACGCGTACTGCGCGGCACCCAGCGCAATGAGCGCCGCCAACAGACCCGACAGCGGAACCAGCTGCGCGCGCGTCAGACGGTTCATCTCATCTTCCACCTGCTCCCGCGTGATATCGAGGATCGTCTGCGCCTTCAGCAACATCGTCTCGTGCATCAACGAACTCGCCTGCGACATATACGCCACGCCCAACGGGTTGCCCACACGCTGATTCGCCTGCGCACGCTCCATCAACCCCGTGTACTGCGGGATCAAACGCTGGATCTCGCGCACAGATTCCTGCACCTTCTCCGTGTGATCCGCGCGCGTCACCACACTGCCGCGCAACACCTCATCCGCCGCGACCACCGCACTATCGATCGCGTCGAGATACTTCTGGTGCGACTCCGCCGTCTGCAGACCCGGCTGCACAAACGATGTCGTCGCCAACGTATCCGCCTGGCTCATCGACGTGAACAACGTATGCGCCGAATTGCTCATCGGCTCCGTCGCATTCAACAACGTCTGCAAACCCGACTCACGGTTCGCGCCCGCCTGCGACGCAGCCCACGCGCCCGCGAACATGAACATCGTCAGCACCAACAGCAAAACCAACAGCTTGCCGACGGTCGAACTCACAAACCCCCACGCGTTCCCCACCCAACGACCTGTGCCACCCATGTACTCGCCCAGGCGCGTCTTGACCCCGCGCAGCCCCTTCTGCCGCGGCGTCTCCTCCAGCTGATCCAGCCACGCGTCCTCGTGCTCCACCAGATCCTCCGGGCGGGCCTTCGACTTCCGCGGGGTGAAGCGGGGGAGTTTGGTTTTTGATGTGGGGGCGGTGGGGTCGGGCTTTTTCTTGGCGGGTTTGGCTGGTGCGGCTTTGGCGGCTTTTGCGGCTTTGGCGGCCTTGGCGGCCTTGTCGGCCTTTGTGGCCTTTTGGGCCGCCGCCTCCGCCCGTCGCTGTGCCCGCTGTCCCCGCGTCATTGCCCCAGAATAGCGCACTAGCACCGTGGTTCATGCGCACCGTTAGACTGGTTCGCATGGAAGGTGACGGCAACGGGTGGGTCGACGGTCCCGGCGGTAAGCGCGTGTGGGGAAAATACGGTGCGGCGGGACTCTTCCTGCGCGCTGGGGACACGGTGTTGTTGCAGCACCGCGCGCACTGGGTCGCTGACGGCGGGACGTGGGCGCTGCCTGGCGGCGCGCGCGATTCGCATGAGACGGCGCAGGAGGCGGCGCTGCGTGAGACGGTGGAGGAGTGCGGCATTGACACCTCCCTCGTCGAGGTGGAGAAGGAGCTGGTCACCGCCGGTGAGGAGCCCGGCTGGACCTACACCACCGTCATGGCGCACACCACGACTGGGCAGCCCATCGACCTTGAACCCAACGCAGAATCTATGGAGCTTCTGTGGGTTCCGCTGGACAAAATCAGGGAGTATGAATTGCACCGGGGGTTTGAGTCGTCGTTAAGCGTGCTTTTGTGGCACGCTAAAGCGTATGATTGACGTACAGAACCTGACCAAACAATATGGCCAGGTCCGCGCGGTCGACGACCTCACGTTCCGGGTCGAACCCGGCGTAGTCACCGGCTTCCTCGGGCCGAATGGTGCCGGCAAATCGACGACGATGCGCATGATCCTCGGCCTCGACACGCCAACATCAGGCACCGCGCTTATCGACGGCGTGCCCTACCGTTCCCTTTCCAACCCCCTCCGCAAAGTCGGAGCACTCCTGGACGCCAAGGCGATCCACCCCAACCGCTCCGCCCGTAATGCGCTGCTGTGGCAGGCCCAAGCCTCGGGCATCCCGACCTCCCGCGTCGATGAAGTACTTGGCCTGGTCGGCCTGACGTCTGTGGCGAATAAAAAGGCTGGTGGTTTTTCCCTGGGCATGGGCCAGCGCCTCGGCATCGCCGCCGCCATGCTCGGCGACCCGGAATACCTGATCCTCGACGAGCCCGTCAACGGCCTCGACCCCGAAGGCATCCGCTGGGTCCGCCAGCTTCTGCGTCGTTTTGCCGATGAGGGCCGCACGGTCCTCGTGTCCTCCCACATGCTCTCCGAGATGGCACAGACCGCCGACCACCTCGTCGTCATCGGTAAGGGCCGCCTCGTTGCCGCCTCGTCCGTCCACGAGTTCATCAAGGAGAACTCCGCCCTCACCACCGTCGTGCGCTCCCCGCACCTCGACCAGCTCGGTTCTGCCCTGCAGGTCGAAGGCATCGAGTTCAACCAGGCCACCGACCCCGACGGCCGCCCCGTTTTGGAGATACCCGAGCGTTCCAGCGAAGACATCGGCGCCCTCGCGTTTTCCACCGGCATCATGCTCACCGAGCTTTCCGAGCGCCGCGCCTCTCTCGAGGACGCCTATATCCGCCGCACCGAGAGCGCCGTCGAGTACCAGACCGGGCTGCCCGCCGGCTCCAGTTCCGCGCCTGCCGGCCCGGCTACCTTCGATTCCACGACGGGAGATCACCGTGCTTAAAACAATGCTTTCCGAATGGACGAAACTCCGCACCACCAAGTCCTTTTACTGGACGACCGGGCTCAGCATCGTGCTCACAGTCATCTTCGTGTGCTTCACCGCGGCACTGGACAGCCCGGACTTCCCCGTGTACGGCGGCGCCAGTGTCGTGTATCAGTTCCTGTTCTACGGGCTCATGCCGATCATCATTCAGGCAGTCATGGTGGTGACCACCGATTACCGCTACAATGTGAACTCCATTAACTTCGCGGTCACGCCCCGCCGCTGGCAGGTAGCCCTTGCTAAGCTCGTCGTCTACGGACTTATCGCCGTGGCCATCACCGCGGTCACGCTTCTCCTCTCGTATATCGCCGGCGACAATTTTGCCCTTTACCCGGTGGATTGGCAGACCAATATTTTTGCCCGCCGTTCGCTCTGGGCCGTCCCGTTGATTGTGTTTTTCCTGGTCATGATGGCCCAAGGCTTGGGTTGGATTTTGCGTTCCACCGCTGGCGCCGTGATGAGCATGGTTGCGCTGCCGATTTTCGAGTTGGCTGTCAGATTTCTCCCGAAGATTGGCGAGAAAATCCAGTTCATTACGCCGTTCAGCAACGCGCTTCCGTTTGTTCTGAACAGCCAGACTGGAAGGCCGAACCCCTTCGGCGGTGACCCTTTGGGGCTCTGGGGATCGTTCGGCATCGTCGTTGTGTGGGCAGTGGTGATTTATGTCATCGGCCTTGTGCTCCTCGAGCGACGCGACGCTTAGAAGTTAGCTCTCAGGGCAAGGATTACCTGCGGACGGGATTTCCCGCCGCAGGTTTTCTCTTTCCCGCTCTTTTCACTCTTTTCGCGGTGCGGCGTCCTGGACCGGCCGCGGATCGGCGCGCTCTCAGAACCGGCTGGTGAATCTGTTTACATTTTCGGCGCTCGCCTCAAAATCCAAAACGCGCCTACCAGTGCCTATAAAACTCCTTGCAACTGAGGGATGTAAACAGATTCACCGGTGGGTCCGTACCAACCATTTCGCAGGGGCAAAACCGCGCTATTGCAATGCCGAGGTCAGCTTGAGCACGTTATCGATATAGCGGCGGGACCACGGGCGCTGGTTCCATTCGGAGAGGGTGAGCTCGCGGGAGACGGAGAGGTAGGCGGCAGCGAGTCCACACAGGTCGGTGATGAGGGGGCCGTCCAGGATGAACAGGCTGTTCTCGTAGTTGAGGGAGAACGAGCGCATGTCCATGTTCGAACTGCCCATGATGGCGATTTCGTGCAGGTCAGCGACGGTATTTGAGTCGGGGGTAGAACATGCGGCGGGGGAGTCCTCGACGGGGTTAGCGGGGCCGTCGGCCCAGGTGACGGGGTCGGCGATGGCGAATTTGGAGTGCAGGACGTAGGGGGCGGGGAACTGCCAGATGTGGACGCCGGCCTCGAGAAGCTGCTGGTAGTAGGCGGATTGGGCGTGCTGAACCATGAACTGGTCGGCTTTCTCGCCCACCAATAAATCAACGCGGACACCCCTGTAACACGCGGTGGTGATGGCTTCGAGCATGGAGTCGTCGGGCACGAAATACGGCGAACAGAGGATTAAGCGCTCGCGCGCGTGGTGGATGAGAGTATTGAACATCCGCAGGTTGGGTTCGGTGGTGAACCCGGGGCCGGAGGGGATGAGCTGGACCGTGGAGGTGTCAGAATCTGGTTCGGTGTCGCGGGGCGGGGTGATGTCGATGAGTTCGCCGGATTCGGTGTACCAGTCCACGGCGAAAAGGGACTCGAGGGAAGCGACGATCGGCCCGGTGAGTTCGACGAACGAGTCGACCCACTGGCGGCCCTTCTTGACGTGGCTGCGGACCAGGTAGGAGCGGTCGATGAGGTTGAAGGAGCCCATCATGGCGACGCAGTCGTCGATGACGATGAGTTTGCGGTGGTTGCGCAGGTCAGGCCGGCGGAAACGCCACTGCAGGGGCAGCAGGGGGAGCATGAGGTTCCACTCGATGCCGGCTGCGGTCAGCTTGCGCTTGAACGCGCGGAAGCCGGGGTATTTCTGGGAGCCGATGTGATCGAAAAGCACACGGACTTTCACGCCGCGGGCGACGGCGCGTTCCATCGCCTCGAACACGGGGGCAGTCGTGGAGTCCCAGGCTTGGGCGTAGATTTCGATGTGGACGTGGGAGGTGGAGGCGTCGATAAGCTCGGCGATGCGAAGCATCGTCTTTTGGTAGTCGGTCCACAGCGCTTTCGCGTGGCCTTCGAGCGCGGGGTACCCGGTGAGCGTGCGGTTGAGGTGCGCCATCGACGCGACGTCGCCGCTTAAGCGCACGCTGCTTGGCACGTCGGGGAAGTCGGCGTGGACGTCGTTGATCTGGTCATTCGCTTCTTTTTGGATGCGGTGGCGGCGCCGCGAGAGATACGTCGAGCCGAAGAAGAAATACAGCGGCAGCCCGAGAAACGGGATGAGCAGAATGACCAGCAGCCACGCATTCGCGCTGGACGGCTTGCGGTTTTCGGGGATCACGCCGATCACCGCGAACTTGATCGTGTAATCCACGATCATGAGGATGAGCTGCCAGGTGGAAAGGTCGGGGATCATCGGACGTCGTCGATAAGCATGCGCGTGACGTCGTAATCCGCGACGACGGGTGCGTGGTCGGACGCGCCCTTGCCCTCGCGCTCATGCTTATCGACGAACCCCCTTCCCTCCATTCCCGTCAACTGGAAATCGATGAGCATGCCTTCATTCCTTTGGAAGCGCATGGCCTTGTAATCCCAGTACGAGTAGGGCTCCTCGTGCGTGATGGGAGCGAGACCGGATTCGAGGAGATTGCTAAAGGCCGCGCGCTCCGGCTCCGTGACGTGCGTTTTCCCCTCGAAGAACGCGCGGTCCCACACGTCTTTGTCAGTCGGCGCGATGTTGTAGTCGCCGCAGAAGACCTGCGGGGTGCCCGGCTCGACGGCCTCGGCGAGGCGCCACAGGAATTCGAGTTTGTAGTCGTAGTGGCGGTCGCCGATCTCGCGGCCGTTGGGGATGTACAAGCTCCAGACGTCCACGCCGCCGCAGGTCGCACCTACTGCTCTAGCCTCTCGTTCTTGAGGTTTTTCAGGATCCTTGTGGAAGCCGGGCTGGTTGGGGAAGTGGTCGCGAACATTCTCTAAGCCGACCCGGGAGATCAGCGCGACACCGTTCCACTGGTGGTAGCCGACGTGGGCGACCTCGTAACCCGCGGCCTCGAATACCGAGTACGGGAATTTATCATCCGCGCACTTGGTTTCCTGCATGGCTAGAACGTCGATGTCGTTGCGCTCCAAAAACGCGATGGCGCGGTCGGCGCGCGTGCGCACCGAGTTGATGTTCCACGTGGCAATCCGCATGCGCTCTACCCTAGATCACGCTCGGGTTTCAGGGTGGCGTAGCGGTGGCGGTGGTGCTCGACGAAGCCGAGCTTGTCGTACAGTCCGATCCCGGCATCGTTGGTGGCAAGGACGTGCAAGTACGCGTCTGTCGCGCCGCGGGATGCTCCCCAGTGGAGCATGTGCGCACCGAGCGCGGTACCCAGCCCCTGGCGTCGGAAGTCCGGTGCGACCTCGACTGCCGAGTAGCCCAGCCAGATGCGGCCGTCGTCGGAGGAGGTGATGGTGCCACGGGTGATCGCGATGGTGTCTTTGCCTTCGTGCGCGAGTAGTCGGCCGAAACCCAGCTCGCCGTCGATCTCCTCGGCCAGTTCCGCCAGTGCTTTCGGCGGCAGGGGTTGGCCGCGGAAGTGGTACATGTCCAGCCAGGCGTCGTCGGGCTCGGTGTCGATGCGGAAGGTTGCGGTGCTGTTTTCAGGGGAGTCGGGGAGATCCTCAAGGGAACGGGTCATCGTGATGATTTCCGGGCCGAGCTCCCAGGCGTCGGGGTTGCGCTCGACCAGGTGGAGCGCGGGTTTGCCGATGCGCTCCGGGATCAACAACTGCACCGGCATCTTTCGGGCGCGGTAGAACTCGACGATCTTGTCGATCGGGACCGGCTGCAGACTGGCCGAGTGGCCGATGGGAGTGGCGCTATTGGAGCGTTCGGTGATGGAGGAGCCGGAGCGGGCGAGCCAGGCGTCGATAAGCGAATGCTCTTGGCCGGGGAACGCGCGGGCCGTGGCGGTCTCGACGGCGCGGATGTCGCTGTTGCGGATGCGGCGCGGGCTGAGGCGGCGGACGACGATTGGTTCGTCGATGCGGATCGCCTCCGCATCCGACGGGAGACCGCCGACTTTTTGCGGGCGGACGACCAGCGGATCGAGCGTGACCACGTGCCCGATGACGTCCGTGGCGTGGTTGCCGTGGCGGCGACGCACGACCACGCGGTCGCCCGGTTCGACGGGGGTGGTGCGGAACACTAGTGGCCGAACGGGTCGGGGTCTTCGCCCGGCATCCACGTGTTGCCCGCGTGGTCCCAGCCGTTGCGCTTCACCGCGCGCTTCGCCTCGCGCTTGTAGCGGCCGGTGAGAACGTCCAGGTAAACGTAGCCGTCAAGGTGGCCGACCTCGTGCTGCAGGCAACGCGCGAAGAAGCCCGTGCCCTCGATCTCGATCTGATTGCCGTTCTCGTCCAAGCCCGTCACCTTCGCCCAGTCAGCGCGGCCGGTGGGGAACGACTCGCCCGGGACGGACAAGCAGCCCTCGTCGTCCTCCTCGCTCGGCATCGTCTTCGGGATCTCACTGGTCTCCAACACCGGATTGATCACCGTGCCCCGGCGCATCGTGTCCCCGTCCGGGCAGTGGTACACGAACAACCGCTTATTGACGCCGATCTGGTTCGCCGCCAGCCCCACCCCGTACGCGGCATCCATCGTCTCGTGCATGTCGGCGATGAGCTCCTGCAGCTCCTCCACCGGCTCCGTCACCGGTTCCGTGGGCGTGTGCAGGACAGGGTCGCCGTAAATAACAATCGGTCGGATCATTACCTCAGTATAGGATCGATCCGTGGACTCCTTTGACTTAGCCGTACTCGACTTCGCCGGCCGTGCTCCCCGCAGCCTCGGTGCCCGCGAAGACGCTATCCGGGCTGAGCTGGGCATATCGCCGTTTCGGTACTACCAGAAACTCAACTCCCTGATCGATTCCCCTGACGCCCTCGCTGAGCGCCCCCAACTCGTCCGCCGGCTGCAGCGCATTCGGGAGCAGCGCGTTTTGGGTGGTGGGGAGGCCTAGGGGTTGGGCCTGGGCTCTAGTTGTGGGCCTTTTGTGGGCCTTGGTTGCCCTAGTTGTTAACCCCAAAACTTAGCCCTAGATGTTAACCCCAGCCTGCCTTTTCCTAGTTGTTAACCCCAAAACTTAGTTTCCCCAGGTCGGTGATTTTGGGCCATTTTGCCGACCAGGGGAAACTAAGTTCTAGGGTTAACATTTGGGATTCGCATCCTCAGCGGCTGGCCAGTGCCCACTGCACTCTTTGCACCCGGGGTGCTGCATCTGCAGGGCCTATGCAGCGCATAGTTCACGGTTTCGGCGTGTTGGGATAAAGAATGGCGACGTGGGCACATTAGGGTGACGGCTGTGACTAATGTGAACTCTGGTAACCGTGACCCGCGTAAAGGCCGCTTCAGCGGCGCCCGCAAGTTCTTCAGCCGAGACAAGAGCGAGGATCTGCTGCAGGACCGTGACGACCTCGCGGACGACCTGATGCAGGAACCTGCGTCCGACCACTACGAGACAGCCGGCGACGGCTCCTTCGACGAGGCGCTCGACGAGTACTACGACGCCCGTGACCAGTACGACCCGCGTGAGGAGCGCGCCGCTCGCGAGGCCGCCGAGCGCGAAGAGCCTGCCGTTCGCGAGACTGCCAAGCGCAAGACCGTCGAACGTGAAACCGCCGCGCGCGAACCTGTGGCCCGCGGCAAGCACCACCGTCGCGAAGAGGTTGACTCTGACGACTACGGCTACAGCGGTGGTTATAAGTCTGACTCCGAAGGCTATGGCTACAGCGGTGGTTATGAGTCTGACTCCGACGGCTACGGCTACACCCACGGCCACAAAGAAGCAGCGGGCAGCACTGCCGCGATAATGGGGGCCGAAATCGGTGACTACGTCGATGGCGACAATAACTACGGGTACACCTCTAAGGAAGCCGTCTACGACGACCGCGCCGATTACGACAACTATGACGACGAGCGCACGGAACGCATCGAGGCCGACCGCGCAGAAGACGCAGACCGCGACGACCGCGCAGTCGCCGCGCCGGTCACCCGCACCGCGGCAGCCGGCGCCGGCTCGAGCACCGCAGCTGCCGCAGGTGGCGTGCCCAAGCGCGGACTGGCGATGATCCTCATTGCGGTGGCGCTGCTGCTGGCGTTGTGGGCCGTGTACGCGCTGACCAAGGGCGGTGCTGACAACCAGGCTGCTAATGACCCGGCAGGCCAGTCGGTGCAGAACCAGAATGACCCGAACGCGCAGGGCCAGAACAGCGCGGGTCAGAACCAGAATGACCCGAACGCGCAGGGCCAGAACGCGCAGAACCAAAACGGCGCAGGCCAAAACGGCGCGGGCCAGAACCCGAACGACCCGAACGCCCAGAACCAGAACGCCGCAGACCAGCATGGCGCAGACCAGAACGGCACGGGCCAGAACCGCCAGCCGGGCGCGGCAGCTGATGCGCCGGCGGGTCCGAATAACCCGATGACGCGCGAGAATATGACGGTGAATATCTACAACAACTCGGCGGTGAGCAACCTGGCTGAACGGGTCTCTGGTCAGGCGCGTGAGAACGGTTTCAACCTCGGCGAGGTGGGCAATATCCCGGGCGAGAACGCGATCTTCGAGCAGAACACCGTGCTGTTCGACCCGAATACCCCGGGTGCGGAGGACCGTGCGCGTGAGTTGGCGGACACGATCGGCGGAATTGCACTGGCTAACGACGACCGCGTCCCCGCCGAGGCCAAGAAGCCCGGTTCTGTGACGGTGGTGCTGGCGGAGAACCGCGAGGTGGCTCTCTAAACCGAGGCGCGCCCGACAAGCTGAAATTAAATACCGGACCGCCCCTGCAGAAATTTGCGTGGGGGCGGTTCTTCCCGTATTCAGAGAGAATGACTGTGCCGACAAATCAGGCCACGATGGATCCGTTCCGGGATTTCAACCGGTCGGAAGCGCTGAGCCTGGGCGTGGAGTGGGAGATCGCGCTCGTCGATCCGGAGACGCGCGATTTGGTCCCGTTCGCGGCGGAGGTCATCGATGCGGTGGAGCAGCGGTGGCCGGGAACGCACCTGGAAAAGGAGTTCCTGAAGAACACGATTGAACTGGTCACGCCTATTTGTGGCACGACGGCCGAGGCGATGGAGTACCTGCGGGAGACGAAGGACAAGATCCAGCAGGTCGCCGACGAGAAGAACCTCAAGTTGTGGGCGGGTGGGGGTCACCCGTTCGCGGATTTCCGGACGCAGCCGGTAGGCGATAAGCCGACGTACAAGGAGATCATCAACCGCACGCAGTACTGGGGACAGCAGATGCTGCTGTGGGGCACGCACGTGCACGTGGGGATCAGACACGAGGACCGGGTGTGGCCGATCATCAACGCGGTGATGACGAAGTACCCGCACTTACTGGCGATCAGTGCGTCGAGCCCGGCGTGGGAGGGGCTGGACACCGGGTATGCGTCGAACAGGACGATGCTCTACCAGCAGCTTCCCACCGCGGGCATGCCGTACCAGTTCGGTAGCTGGCAGGAGTGGGTCGATTTCATGCGCGACCAGACGAAGTCGGGGGTGACGTCGCACACGGGCTCAATGCATTTCGACGTCCGCCCGGCCGCCAAGTGGGGCACCGTCGAGGTGCGCATTTCGGATGCGGCGACGAACCTGGAGGAGCTCGCAGCCATCGTCGCGCTGACGCACTGCCTCGTCGTGCATTACGACGACATGATCGACCGGGGCGAGGAACTGCCAACGCTGCAGCCGTGGCACGTGGCAGAGAATAAATGGCGCGGAGCCCGCTACGGTCTCGAGGCCGAGGTGATCACCAGCAGGGACACAGATGAGCGCCTGGTCACGGATGAGCTGCTGGAGATGGTGGGGGAGCTACAGGGCGTCGCTAAGCGGCTTGGCTGCGTTGACGAGCTGAACCTCGTCGCGAAGATCGTGGAAAATGGTGCGGCGTACCAGCGCCAACGCGCGGTGTACGAGGCGACGGGCGATTGGCGCGGCGCGGTGGACCAGGCGGTGGACGAACTTCGCGCCGGGCACCCGAGCGCCTAAACCCAGCTAGGCGCTGCGCTGCAGGTCGCCGGGGTGCTCGTTGATGGCGATGTCGTCCTCGTCGCCGTAGAGGCCCTCGCGGCGGGAGACGCGGCCCAGGCGCTGCGCGGTGACCGGGTTGGTCATGAGCGCGAAGAGGACGAGCAGGAAGAGCATGCCTACGTCGCCGCGCTGGCCGACGTCGAAATGCTCGGAGCCGGTGAGGCGGAAAATCACGCCGAGAATCACCATGATCAGGCCGACGGTCTGCGGTTTCGTCACGGCGTGGACGCGCGAGAGCGTCGTGTTGAAGCGCGCGATGCCCACGGACGCGAAGAAGACCTGCAGTGCGCCGAGCACGATGAAGATGAGCGACAGGACGTCGGAGATATATTCCCAGGTGAAGGCCATTAGAGCGCACCGTCCCTCTTGCGGAAGCGGGCGACGGACAGCGAACCGATGAAGCCGAGCAGCGCGACGACGACCATCGCGTTGACCACGGTCGTGTCCAGCGTCCAGCAAATATACGTCGCCAGCGCGCATTGAATCGAAGCGACAATACCGTCCATCGCGATGACGCGGTCGAGCGAATTCGGGCCGATCACCAGCCGCCACGTCGTGATGAAAAACCCGGCGACGAGCAGCACAGCCGCCACCGCCAGCACGGAGTTGTAGATCGCGTCATCCATGTTTGTGGGCCTTTCTCTTTTCAAAAATAGCGATCATTGAGCGCTCAAGCTTATCGACGTCCGCCAGCGCCTTCTCCACATCCTTCTGCCTCCCCGCGGAGAGAACGTGAATGGTCCAGGTGCGGTTCGCCAGGTCGATGTCGGTGACGCACCCACCCGGTTGGAGGTTGTAGGCACAGGTAGCGAAGTACAGCGCCAATTCTGAGTTGAGACGCATCGGGACTTTGAAGATCGCGCTCTTGGGCGGGTCCGCTGGGCGGATCGCCAGCCACGACACCTGAACGGCGGCGACGAGCAGCTCGCCCACCCACCGGATGAGGAACACGATCAGTTTCGGGACATTCACGTCCACGCCGCCGGTGGGCAGCTTGGGCAGTGGCAGCAGCATCGTGATGAGGAAGCCTAAGCCCGCGCCGGCAAAGACATTCGCCCAGGTCAGCTCCCCCATGAGGAGGATCCACATGAGTGCGAGCCAGAAGATGAACCACGGGCGGAAGCGGTCGGAGAGATGCTCGCTGACCGTCAGGCGCGGGGAGGGGAGCTGATTGGAACTCATGGGTTGACCTCCTCGTCGGCGGCGGGCTCGGTGGGCTCGGCAGGCTCAGTGGGCTCATCGGATTCGGGAACGGGGGAGGGCACAGGCACCGTCGTCACGCCGGCGCTGGGTTCGTCGATGTCGTGGATGCGGTTGGGAAGGGAGTCGGAGTCATCGTCGTCAAGCGTGCTCTTATCCAGCGTCCGGGAGGGGTTCGACCAGTCGCTGCCGAGGACTGCGTTGCGGTAGAGCGCGGTGTCGAGTGCGGAGTCGGCGGCGCGGCCGGTGATTGCCGAGATGGGGCCGGCGAGGACGGTGATGGCGACGGACGCGGCGACGAGTGTCGCGGTGGAGGCGACCATGCCTGCGGGGAGGCTGCCGGCATCCTTGCTGTCCTCGAGGGCGACGGTTTCGGAGACGTCGCCGAGCGGACTGAGGCGCACGGAGACGACGTTGCCCTCGGGTGCGTCGGAGCGGTCGCGGAGGAAGGCCTTGGACCAGACGATCATCATCGCGTAGAGCGTGAGCAGCGACGTGACCACGGCACCCACGATGAGCACCCACGAGCGCCACGAGCCTTCCTCGGCGCCGGCCTGGATGAGCAGGACCTTGCCGATGAAGCCGGAGAACGGCGGGATGCCGCCCAGGTTGAGCGCCGGGACGATGTAGAGCAGCGCGATCACGGGCGCGGTGTACATCAGCGAGCCCAGGCGGCGCAGCTGCGAGGACCCCATTTGGCGTTCGATGAGGCTGACCACGAGGAAGAGCGAGGTCTGCACCAGAATGTGGTGGACGGCGTAGAAGATCGCGCCGGACAGGCCGTGCGCGGTGCCGAGCGCCACGCCGAAGATCATGTAGCCGATGTGGCTGACCAGGGTGAATGAGAGCAGACGTTTGATGTCGTTTTGGGCGAGAGCACCCATCACGCCCACGACCATCGTGGCCAGCGCGACCCACATGAGCAGGTGGCTGAGCGGGTGGTCGGGGAACATGGCCACGCGGACACGGATGATGGAATACACGCCGACCTTGGTCAGCAAGCCCGCGAAGACAGCGGTGACCAGGGACGCGGCGGTGGGGTAGGAGTCCGGCAGCCACGCGTCGAGGGGGAAGACCGCCGCTTTGATACCGAAGGCCACGAGCAGGGTGGCGAAGATGGCGGCGCGGGTGCCGTCGGGAATCTCCTCCAAGCGCATGCCCGCCTGCGCCATATTCACCGTGCCGACGGAAGCGTAGACGAGACCGAGGGCGAAAATGAAGATCATCGACGACGCCATGGACACCATCACGTAGCTGATGCCCGCGCGCACGCGCTGCGGCGATGCACCCATGGTGAGCAGGATGTACGACGCGACGAGGAAGATCTCGAAGCCGACGTAGAGGTTGAACAAGTCGCCCGCCAAAAACGACAGGTTCACGCCCATCGACAACAGCATGTAGATGGGCAGGAAGACTTCGACCGGGTCGTTCTCGTTGCCGTCGCGGATACCCTGACTGATCGCGAACCACATCACGCAGAACAGCACGATCGCCGAGACGAACAGCATGATTCCGGACAGCCGGTCAGCCACGAAGGTGATGCCGATCGGTGCGTCCCACCCGCCCAACTGCAGAGTCTGAATGCCGGAAATATCCGCCACCAGAATCATCGACGCCGCGATCACCGCCAGCACCAGGAACGTGAAGAACGCGATATTGCGCTGCAGCGCGCGGTGCTTTCCGGAAAGCAGGATCAGCCCGGCAGCCAGCGCCGGCAACAGCACCGGCAGCGGGATCAGGTACGGCATCGCCGGCAGGAGGAAATCGACGTACTCCTCGTAGAGCGTCGGGTTGGTCAGCTCAGGATTAGTCATCGTCACCCTCCTTCACCGGGTCCTCGAAGGAGCGCGGGCCGAATGCGTCGCCGCCGCTGCGCAGTCGCCCAGTCTCCGGGTCGTCGGAGGCATCGGCGTCCGGCGCTGCAGACGGGGTCGCCGGACGCGCGGCGATTGCCTGGTCCTCCGCGTCGTGCTCGATCACATCGTCGGTGCGGTAGCGGTATTGCCTGTACAGCAGCGCCAGAATGAACGAGACCATCGCCATCGCGATCACGATCGCGGTGAGGATCATCGCCTGCGCGAGCGGGTCGGCCGACTGATCGGCAGCTACGGAATCGCGGTCGAGGATCGGGGGAGCGCCCGCCTGTCCGCCAGATTGGAGCAGCAGCAAATTCGCGCCGTTGCCGATCAGCATCACGCCGAGCAGCATCCTCGTCATCGCGCGGTCGAGCATCAAGTACACGCCCGCCGCGATCAGCACGCCGGAGGCGATGATCAAAAACAGGTTCGCTTCCACAGTTACGCCTCCCTTCCAGTTTGAGCATGCTTATCGACGTTCCCCTCCGAACCCAAAGCCACCCTCCGACTCGCGCGCCTCGCGATGCGCTGCGCAGCCCGCTCAGACGACAACTCGGCCTCGCGCTGGGCAGCCCGTTGTGCTGCCCGCTGCCGAGCGTTCGCTTCCCGGGTGCGTTTGCGCTCTTCGTTCTTGCGCTGGAGAGCACGGGCGCGGTCGCGTGCGCGTTCCTTACGTTCGTCCTCTTCGCGGTCGATCTGGCCGCCGAGAGAGGTGAGAATGTGCATGACTAGGCCGACGACGATGGTGTAGACGCCGGCGTCGAAAAGCAGTGCCGAAGGAACCGTGACGGGCCCGATGAGCGGAAGCTCAGGCTCGATGTACCCGCTGGTCAGCGGCGGGTAGCCGAGGAACATCGGGATCACCGCCGCTGCGCCGGAGAGCAGCAGGCCGGTGCCGAGCAGCTTCGACGGGTCGACCGGAAGCGCCTCTTCCAGTTCGTCGCGACCGCCGGCGAGGTAGCGCAGCGTCAGCGCGAGCCCCATGACCAGGCCGCCGGCGAAACCGCCGCCGGGAGCGTTGTGACCGGAGAAGAAGAAGTAGGCGGACAGCAGCACCATCGCCGGGAAGAGCAGGCGAGTGACCACGTCGACCATGATCGAGCGGTTTTGGGCTTTCTCGCCCTCCACACCCGAGGCGAGCCAGCGCGGGCGGCGCGTGGACAGCGTCGGGCGGCGTGAATCGCGGGTGAAGGATTCGGTGCGATAGATCAGGCTGGCCACGCCGGTCGCCGCGATGACCAGCACGCAGATCTCGCCCAGGGTGTCACCCGCACGCAGGTCCACGAGCAGGACATTCACGGTATTGCGGCCGTGGCCGATCTCGTAGGCGAGGTCCGGCATGAGCGTTGAAATCGGCTCGTGGATGCGCGCGGACATCGCCGCCATCGCGACCACCACAACCGACAGACCCGTGCCCACCGACAGCCAGGCGCGCAGGCGCACGTCCGAGTCCTTCTTCACATCTACCTCGGTGGGCAGTTTGCGCAGGACCAGCATGAACACGACCATCACGAGGGTCTCCACAAGCACCTGCGTCAGCGCCAGGTCAGGCGCACCGTGCAGCGCGAAGAGCACCGCCGAGCCGTAGCCCGTCAGCCCCACCAGAATGATCAGCGACAGACGGTTCCTAATCACAGTCGCGGCCACAGCCGCACTGATAATCACTATCACCGTCATGCCCTGCCAGGGGTTATCCCACAGGATCATGTGCGTATCGGCGCTGTCGCCGAAAATCAGGGCAGCCAGCGGCACGACCATGAGCACGCTGAAAATCACCGCGAGGTTGATGGTCAACGAACCGCGCTGCGTCGACGCCGTCAAGCGTAGCGACGCCTGCCGCAGCACCTTCAGCATGTTGTCCCACAGCGCATCTGCATCACCCAGGGCGGGCCGCTCGAACTGCGCCTTCTTGACCACCTCGCGCTGCCAGAACATCACCGCGCCGGCGGCGACGATCACAGCGCTCAAACCCAGCGGGATCGTGATCCCGTGCCACAGCGCCAAGTCCTGGTGCTCGGCTTCCGGGAAACGAACGTTCAGGTACTGATTGAACAGGTTCGACAGCGGTGCCGGTAGCAGCCCGAAGATCACGGTGAGCAGCACAAGGAGTGCAGGCGGGGCCCATTGCAGGAATTCGATGCGGTGCATGTCGCGGACGGCGGGGGAGGTGCCGTCGATAAGCTCTGCGCGCATGTCTTTTTCTGGCTTCCGTGCGAACGCGCCCCACAGGAAGTACAGCGAATACGTCATGGTCAGCACGGAGCCGAGTACGAAGCCGACGAGCAGCACGTTGCGCGGCATGCCGTACAGCAGCTCCTCGTGGAGCGTGGCTTCGAGCGTTGCTTCCTTCGCAACGAAGCCCCACAGCGGCGGGATGCCCGCCATCGACGCCGCCGCGATGGTGGCCAGTGCTGCGACCAGCGGTTCCTTGCGCCCGAGGCCCGAAAGTTCGCGGATATCGCGCGTGCCCGACGTGTGGTCGATCGCGCCGACGATCATGAACAGCGCCGCCTTGAACAGCGAATGCGCGAACACCAGCGCGAGCCCCGCCAGCGTCGCCTCGCGCGAGCCGATGCCCATCACCGCCGTCATGAACCCCAGCTGCGAGACCGTGCCGTAGGCGAGAATCAGCTTCAGATCGCGCTGCTTCAGCGCCATCCAGCCGCCCAGCAGCATCGTGAACACGCCCGCAGGCAGAACCACGATGTGCCAGACGCTTATCGACGCAAAATCCGGTGCCAACCGCCCCACCACATAGATGCCTGCTTTCACCATGGCCGCGGAGTGCAGGTACGCCGACACCGGCGTCGGCGCCGCCATCGCGCCCGGCAACCAGAAGTGGAACGGGGCCTGCGCCGACTTCGTCAACGCGCCCAACAGGATCAGGGTCACCGCCGCCGTAATACCCGTGACCTGGTCCAAATCCGTCATCCCGGCGATCTGCGAGATCTTCCACACCCCGGTCTGCGTGCCGAAGAGAATGATTCCCACCAGCATCGCCAACCCACCGAACGTGGTGACCAGCAGCGCCTGCGTCGCCGCCCTGCGTGACGATGCCCTCTCCCCGTAATACGAGACCAACAGGAACGACAGCACCGAGGTGATCTCCCAGAAGATGTACATCATCAGGAAGTTGTCGGAGATGACCAGGCCGTACATCGCCATCGCGAACATCGTCAGCTCTGCGCCGAAGACGCTCAGCCGCCGCGGGTTCGAATCGAAATACCCCCAGCAGTACAACAACACCAGCGCGCCGACACCCAAGATGATCAGCCCGAACAACCCCGAGTACGCATCCAACCTGAACTCGATATTCAGGTGCATTCCCGGCATCCAGGGATACGACGCCTGGACCTCACCGCCGTTTTTAAAGGTCCCGTTTGCGAACTGGTACACCAGCCAAACGAATCCCGCTCCCGGCACAAGCGCCATCGCACCGAACGCCGGCCGCCCGAACGTCCGCAGCAAAACCGGTGCTGCTGCTGTGGCGGCAGCAAGCGCCAGAAGCAGGGTGATCACGGTGTCACAGCCCTCCCAAGTCTCGTGTCCGGCGGGGGTTTCGATTGTGTCGGCGCATGCAGTAGTGCTGCACGTGAGCCAACAGCGCGCAGGCGAAAAAACACCCTGCCAACTTGGGAAAACTACGTAAAACCAAATCAAAAAGGCGCGTCATCGCTGGCGCGACCAACGTTTGCAGTCTACCTATTTAGTTCTATTCGGGGGTGTTCTGCCCGGGTTTGCATTCCTGTGCTTGTGTCCGCGACTTTAGCCGTAGATCCGCTGCGCGCCTGATGTCATCGCCGCAGCGATTGACGCCTCACTCGTGGCACCGAAGCCGACCGCCCAGGCAGTGTCGCGCTCATTGATCTGGTGCGCGACCTTGACCGCCGTGAAGGTTGCCTCGTGCAGTGTGAACTGGTGGAATTCGAGGATCTCGACGTAACGACCTTCGTCGGCAAGCATCGCCCCGAACGCGTGCGCCGGCCCCGACGTAGTGACCTCGTGGTGCTTCGTCTCCGGCGGGAACGTCTTCGACGTGCGCGTGACATTCGCCGAATACGTGGTGTAGCACCAGTGGTCGTGGCGGGCCTCGATGTCCGAGATCTTGACCGTCGGCGTTGGCGCATACGTGGCACTGAACAGTGCCCAGCTCATGCCCATTGCTTCTTCCCGCAGCTCACGCGGCAAGCGCCGCGGCGAATCGAAGCGGATCTGGAACGGGTCGCGTTCCTGCGTGTGGGTGCGCTCGGGAGCGTGGTTTTGGGTGAAGGTGAAGCCGGTGTCAGTGGTGGGGCGAGTCTGCTGATCGGAATTCTGGGTCTGCTGAGTCGAGGTGTAAAACACGTCAGGTGTCCTTCTACGTTTCGCGGAGGATGTGTGGGGGTGTACCGACTCGCTGTACTGGGTGGTTAACGACCACTACCCCACGCCGCGGGGAGTCGGTTACTCCGCGTTGGGGTCGGTGGCCTCTAGTACCGCCTTGAGTACTAGCGCTCGTAGAAGAATCGGCTTTCGCATGCCTCTGACACTAGCCAAGTTAAAGCGTGATGCGCAACACATTCCGGGAAATTAGTTTTCGCGGTCTCGCCGCGGGGGTGTGTCGCGGGGACGGTCCGGGGACGGCGCGGGGGTCCGTTCGTGGGCCTGCTCACGTGGTGCGCGGGGGTCGGTGGATATAGATTACGTAGTTGCCGGAGTAACCAAATCTGACCTGGGGTTTTAGCCGCGTTCCTGGAGGCGAATGGAATCTTGATCCACCGGCCCCTTGAGGTAGGAGCGTGGCCGGCGGGGTGCCGGGCTAACAGGGCGCCGGTCCCGGGATGCCGGACTGAGTGGGTCTACCGAGTGGCGCTAGAGCTTGGTGATGCGCTGGAGGAACTTCGCCTCGGCGACGGCCACGCGCTCGATCTCGTAGGGGTGGACGGACTCGTCGACGGAGTGGATGCCGGCGTTGTTGTCCTCGACGCCGTACATGGCGATGGCGGCGTTAGGGTAGTGTTCTTGCAGCTTGGCGGTCAGCGGGATGGAGCCGCCGGAGCCGACGGAGACCAGGTCGGTGGAGGCGGTGACTGCGGCGTCGCTGCCCTCGGCTTCCTTGTAGGCCTCCTGCAGGCACTCGCCGAGCAGGGCGATAGCTGGGCGGGAGGGGTCGGTGGAAAAACCGTGGTTGACGTCGAAGATCTCCACCTCAACCTTGGCGCCCCAAGGAGTGTGGTCGATGATGTGCTGCTTCAGAGTCTCGGCGGTTGCGGCTGGGTCCATGCCGGCGGGGACGCGGAGGTTCAGCTGGGCTTCGGCACGCGGAATGATGGCGTTGACTGCCTCGGCAACCGGGGTGGAGGTGAACCCGATGACGGTGACGGCGGGGCGGGCCCACACCATGTCGGCGGCGTTCTCCCCGCCGTTGTCGATGTCGCCCATCAGGGAAACGCCATCGAGGACGCCGGCGTCCTGACGGAATGCGTCGGTGTTGTAGGGCTGGCCGGGCCAGGAGGCGGTAAGGGCGTCGCCGAGGCCGTCGATGGTGGTGCGGCCGGTGTCGTCGCGAAGCGAATCGAGGGTGCGGATCAGTGCGGCGACGGGGTCCGGGGCGGGGCCGCCGAAGGTGCCGGAGTGGATGGCGCCGTTCAGGGTTTCCACCGTGACCTTGAGCTGGGCGCCGCCGCGCAGGGCGGTGGTCAGGGTCGGGGTGCCCACGGCGACGTTGCCGGAGTCGGCGATGAGGATGATGTCGGCGGAGAACAGTTCCGGCTTCTCCTCGATCAGTTTCTCCAGGCCACCGCCGCCGAGCTCCTCGGAGCCTTCGACGAGGACGACGAGGTTGGCGTCGGTGCCGCCGGCGTCGTCGATAAGCCTCAAAGCCTCAAGGTGCATGGCGACATTGCCTTTGCAATCGGCGGCGCCGCGTCCGTACCAGCGGCCGTCGCGCTCGGTGAGGGTGAACGGGTCGGCGGTCCAGGCTGCGGGGTCGCCGGCGGGGACGACATCGTAGTGGGAGTAGAGGAGGACGGTTGGGGCGTCGTCGCTGACGTGCTTGCGCGCGATGATCGCGTCGGCATTGTCCACCGTGGCGTGGCGCTCGACCTCAAGGCCACGCTCTGCCAGGGCGTTCGCGACCCAGTCGGCGGCGGCGCCGTGCTGGTCGGCGAGCTCCGGCACCGAGTGGGGCGAGTTGAAGGACACGAGTGCGGAAAGGTCGTTGAAAATCCGTTCGCGGTTCGGTTCGAAAGTGCTCATGAGCTCGAACGTACCAGCGCCCGAATCCGCCGTGCGCGACGCGTCTGCCTTGTAAGATCGGCGCTACAGCGACGAAGGGGGCGCGACGTGTTGGAGTGGTACTCAGGCCACATGGCGGAGGATCCGTTCAAAACGGTCGTCCTGACCATTTTGATCGTGGCCTTTTTCATCCAGATTGCGTGGCCGCATGTTAGGGACCTGTTCGACCCCGTCGTGAAGCGGGAGTACGGGCACGTGGTCGCCGTGGACATCGCCGTGGACGGGGGTGCGTGGTGGAAGGGCAACGAGGATCCCATGCAGACCCGGGAGCTCGCGCGCATGCCGTCGGGGGAGGAGCTGCTGTTCGCCTGGGTCGATGGCACGATCGGTCTGCACAGAGACATAAAGCGCCAGGTTTTCACGCGCGGGGGCTGGTTCATCAATCTGAATGCGCCGAAGATCAACGCCGATCCGCACACGCAGCAGATGGCGATCGCGCAGATGAAGGCGCGCTATTTCCGTTACTGGCTTCCGCAACCCAAGTCCATAGTGGTCGTGCACCGAAAAAGCGGGAGATATCAAGGCAAGTACTAGGAACAACGCTTATCGACGGCCGCGTGGCAGCCGAAACCGCTGGCCTACCTTGATCGTTCCGGTTTTCAACGATTGTTGGCAGCAGAGTAATATCCCTGCCAACACATTGTTAGAAAGGCGCGAAATGGATAACAAGACGGGACTGCGCGAGCTGACACTGCGCGGAATCATCATCGGTGGACTGATCACGCTCGTGTTCACCGCGGCAAATGTGTACCTGGGCCTGAAGGTGGGTCTGACCTTTGCCACGTCCATTCCCGCCGCGGTCATTTCGATGGCTGTGCTGCGTAAATTCGCCGGCCACAATGTCAAAGAAAACAATATTGTGCAGACGATCGCGTCGGCAGCGGGAACGCTGTCCGCGATCATTTTCGTCTTGCCGGGCTTGGTGATGATCGGCTACTGGCAAGGCTTCCCGTTCTGGACCACGGCGATGGTGTGCGCGCTTGGCGGCATCCTCGGCGTGATGTTCTCGGTGCCGCTGCGTCGCGCGCTGGTCACGGGGTCTGACCTGCCGTACCCGGAGGGCGTGGCTGCTGCGGAGGTCCTGCGCGTCGGCGACGGTGATCCGAATAATGAGGAGAACGTCAAGGGCCTGCGCACCATCGTCATCGGCGGCGTCGTCTCCGCCTTCTACGGTCTACTCGCCGCGATGAAGGCAGCCGCCAGCGAGATCGCCGGCACCTTCAAATTCGCCAAGGGCGCGACCATGCTGGGCGGCTCGCTCTCCCTCGCGCTCATCGGCGTTGGCCACCTCGTGGGCATGACGGTCGGTATTGCCATGCTCGTCGGCGTGGTCATCTCCTACTTTGTTCTTCTTCCGTGGCGCACCTCGTCGCTTATCGACGGCTCCGTTACCGACCTTTCCGAGATCGTCTCCACCACCTTCGCCTCCGAGATCCGCTTCATCGGTGTGGGCACCATGGCAGTGGCAGCCCTATGGACGCTGGTGAAGATCGCCGGCCCAGTGGTCAAGGGTGTCAGCGCGTCCCTGTCCAGCTCCCGTAAGCGTGCCGCCGGTACTGAGGTGGACGTGACGGAGCAGGATATTCCGTTCCCCATCGTGCTCGGCACCATCTTGGCCTCCATGCTCCCGATCGGGTTTTTGCTCTGGAATTTCCAGCGCGGCACCGATATTCACGAGCATGCATTCGGCTTGACGACGATCTCTGTCCTCTTCATCCTCATCGCCGGCCTCGTTATCGCATCGGTGTGTGGTTACATGGCGGGCTTGATCGGTGCGTCCAACTCGCCGATCTCGTCGGTGGGCATCATTGCCGTGATCACGTCGGCGCTGCTCATCGCCGCATTCACCGCCGGCACTGACGCGAGCGCGACGTCTCTCGTGGCGTACACGCTGTTCACTGCCGCGATCGTCTTCGGCATCGCGACGATCTCCAACGACAACTTGCAGGACCTCAAGACAGGTCAGCTTGTCGACGCCACCCCCTGGAAGCAGCAGGTCGCCCTCATCATCGGCGTGCTGTTCGGTTCCGTGGTCATTCCTCCGGTGCTGCACCTGATGCTGACCGGCTTCGGCTTCCAGGGCATGGAAGGCGCCGGCCCCGATGCACTCGCCGCACCGCAGGCCGCTCTTATGTCCTCGGTCGCCACCGGCATTTTTGATGACTCCCTGAACTGGAACCTCATCTTCCTCGGCGCTGCGATCGGCACTGCCGTGATCATCATTGACGAGATCCTCAACGCCACCACCGACAAGAAGTACTCGCTGCCGCCGCTGGCCGTCGGCATGGGCATGTACCTGCCTGTCACGGTCGCCGTGATGGTTCCGCTGGGCGCCATCATCGGCAATTTCTACAACCGCTGGGCCTCCCACCAGCGCAACCCGGAGTCCGCGGTTCGCATGGGCACCCTCGGCGCCACGGGCCTCATCGTCGGCGAGTCCCTATTCGGTGTGGTCAACGCAGGCATCATCGCCGCTTCCCAGGGCGAGAGTCCCCTGGAGATCTTCGAGGAAAGCATCTGGACGACCATCGTCGGCATCGTGCTCTTCGTCGCTGGCATCGCCTTCATCTACAGCCGCACCGCCAAAGCTGCCAAGGATCTGCCGATCACGGCGCCGGCAGACGCGGCCGCCGCTAAGCGCGCTGAGACTCACGGCAGCTCCAAGTAATGCTCGGGGCGTGCAGCAAAGCTGCGCCCCGACATTGCACTCGCAGCCTCACACTGCTAAAAATGGCTTTAGCACTCCCGCCAAGTGAGTGCTAAAAAGTCAATTTCGAGCGGGTGAGGCTGTTTTGCACTCACCAGCCGTGCCGTCGCGGGCGCCCGCTTGGACCTTGTATGACGTGAGAGTGGCGTCGCCTTTTCCTATATAAACGAGGAGCAACAAACTCACATGGCAAAGATGATCGCATTCGACGAGGAAGCACGCCGCAGCCTCGAGCAGGGTCTGAACACCCTGGCCGATGCTGTGAAGGTCACCCTCGGCCCCAAGGGCCGCAACGTCGTCCTTGAGAAGTCCTGGGGTGCGCCGGCAATTACGAATGACGGCGTGACCATCGCTAAGGACATCGAGCTCGAGGATCCGTACGAGAAGATCGGCGCTGAGCTGGTCAAGGAAGTCGCCAAGAAGACGGACGACGTCGCTGGCGACGGCACCACCACTGCGACCGTTCTGGCGCAGGCGCTGGTACGCGAAGGTCTGCGCAACGTGGCCGCCGGCTCCAACCCGATGGGCATCAAGCGCGGCATCCAGGCTGCGACTGACAAAGTGTCCTCCATCCTGCTCGACTCCGCTAAGGAGGTCGAGACCGAGGAGGAGATCGCTTCCACCGCTGGTATTTCGGCATCCGACCCGGAGATCGGCAAGAAGATCGCCGAGGCGATGTACGCCGTCGGTAACGGCTCCGTGAACAAGGAGTCCGTGATCACGGTTGAGGAGTCCAACACCTTCGGCGTCGACCTCGAGGTCACTGAAGGTATGCGCTTCGACAAGGGCTACATCTCCGCATACTTCGCCACCGACATGGAGCGCGGCGAGGCGGTGCTCGAGGATCCGTACATCCTCCTCGTCTCCGGCAAGATCTCCAACGTCAAGGAGCTCGTCCCGGTCCTGGAGCAGGTCATGCAGTCCGGCAAGCCGCTGCTGATCATCGCTGAGGATGTCGAGGGCGAGGCCCTGTCCACCCTCGTGGTCAACAAGATCCGCGGCACCTTCAAGTCCGTCGCTGTCAAGGCGCCGGGCTTCGGTGACCGTCGCAAGGCAATGCTGCAGGACATCGCGATCCTTACCGGCGGCCAGGTCATCTCTGAGGAGGTCGGCCTGTCCCTCGACGGTGCTGATGTCTCCCTGCTTGGCCAGGCACGCAAGGCCGTCATCACCAAGGACGACACCACGATCGTCCAGGGTGCCGGCGACCAGGCTCAGATCGAGGGTCGCGTGAAGCAGATCCGCGCCGAGATCGAGAACTCCGACTCCGACTACGACCGCGAGAAGCTCCAGGAGCGCCTGGCTAAGCTCGCCGGCGGTGTCGCAGTCCTCAAGGTCGGTGCAGCCACCGAGGTCGAGCTGAAGGAGCGCAAGCTCCGCATCGAGGATGCTGTCCGCAACGCGAAGGCAGCAGTCGAGGAGGGCATCGTCGCCGGCGGCGGCGTCGCGCTCCTGCAGGCAGCCAAGGAGCTCGAGGGCGACCTGGGCCTCGAGGGCGACGAGGCCACCGGCGTCAAGATCGTCCGCGAGGCTCTCTCCGCACCGCTGAAGCAGATCGCCCTCAACGCTGGCCTCGAGCCGGGCGTTGTCGCCGACAAGGTCGCTAACCTCCCGGCAGGTCAGGGCCTGAACGCAGCTACCGGCGAGTACGTCGAAATGCTGGCCAACGGCATCGCCGACCCGGCCAAGGTCACCCGTTCCGCTCTGCAGAACGCCGCCTCCATCGCCGGCCTCTTCCTCACCACCGAGGCCGTCGTCGCCCAGAAGCCGGAGCCCGCAGCTCCCGCCATGGACCCGGAGGCCATGGGCGGCATGATGTAAAAACGCATCCCGCTTAACGACGCCCCGCGCCATCCCCCCGCTCCCGCGGCCGTGGATGGCGCGGGGTTTCGTGCGTTTAGCCCCTTCGTGAGAGGCACGAAAATGCAGTACCGGAATTGCAGCGTCACTAGTCCATGCATTGACGATTGGAGGCTTCTGTAAAGCATTGGCAGCTGTTGTTATGGTTGTGACACGCTAATCTACCCCCCGATATGGGGTGAAATGGCGGCAAGGGGGAACCCCCTTTTAAGCGAAAATCGCGATATCGCGAGGGGTATGCTGGCCGTTACGCGAATGGGGTGAGATCTTCGTCGCGTTCATGTTTGCTAGCAAAAAGGCGCACTTCAATTGGCTATGCTGTTGCGTGTTCACCTTAAGTTCATGTCTTCGGTCACGGATCAACAACAAAATGCTGGTAAACCCATGCGAGGGTTGGTGTTGACCGCTAGGAGATGTGTGGCAAGATGTCTTCTTGTGACGCCCGATCGGGGTGTCTGAAACCAGAAACCCTAATCCGGCGATGGCCGGTAACTCTCTCAAGGAGATTTCACATGGACGTGAAGGAAATCATCACGCACCTCGACAACTTCGTGAACACCTTCAAGGGCTGGAATGGCTTCCTTGGCGGTCTCGTCAAGTTCTTCGGCGAGGGTGGCAAGGACGGCCTCGGCTTCATCACCAACTTCAAGGCTTGGACCGAGGCTGGCGACAACCTCAAGGGTCTCTCCGAAAAGTAATCCCCTAAACATCCGTTAATTCTTCACAAGGAGACTAAAATGAACGATTTCATCACCGGTTCTTCCGAGGCTGCTGCCAAGCTCGACCTGGTCTGGGACAACACCCTCAAGCCGTTCTTCAACATGGTGAAGCCGCTGGCCGACTCCGCTGAGGGCCTCATCAAGCTTCTGAAGCTGGCTCCGAAGCAGTAAGCCACTGGCTTAACTCCGGAATTCCCCGCTGCTTGGCAGCGGGGTTTTCTGCGTTTATTGGGGGATGGGGGTTTGGAGGGGAGCGTCGATAAGCGTTGCTCAGCGGGGTCGCGCACACGCCGCTAAACTGGCGGACATGGCGAACGATGATGACATGCCCTTGATCGATCTGACGGAAACTGAAGGCTACTACGTCGACGATTCAGACGAAGACGACCCGGTGCTGCTGCAGGCGGATGGCACCCCGATTCAGACGTGGCGCGAGAACTACCCGTACGACGAGCGTATGACGCGCGACGAATACGAGAAGGTCAAGCGCGCGCTTCAGATTGAGCTGCTGAAGTGGCAGAACTGGACCAAGGAGACGGGCCAGCGCCACATCATCATCTTTGAAGGCCGCGATGCGGCTGGCAAGGGTGGCACCATTAAGCGCTTCAATGAGCACCTGAATCCGCGTGGTGCGCGCACGGTCGCGCTGGAGAAGCCGTCGCCGCGCGAGTCCACCTCGTGGTACTTCCAGCGCTATATCGAGCACTTCCCGGCAGGCGGCGAGATCGTGTTCTTCGACCGCTCCTGGTACAACCGCTCGGGCGTGGAGCGCGTGATGGGCTTCTGCACGGAGTCGCAGCACGCGGAGTTCCTGCGAGAGGTGCCGATGCTGGAGAACATGATCCTGGGTTCCGGCATCTCCCTGACTAAGTTCTGGTTCTCCGTCACGCGCAAGGAGCAGCGTACGCGTTTTGCGATCCGCCAGGTCGACCCGGTGCGTCAGTGGAAGCTGTCGCCGATGGACCTCGCGTCGCTGGACAAGTGGGACGACTACACCCGCGCGAAGGAAGAGCAGTTCCGCTACACGGACACCGACGAATCCCCGTGGGTGACCATCAAGTCCAACGACAAGAAGCGCGCCCGCGTCAATGCGATGCGCTACATCCTGTCCAAGTTCGAGTACACGAACAAGGATCACGACGTGGTGGGGGAGCCGGACCCGTTGATCGTCAAGCGCGGCCGCGACCAGATCGGGGACTAACTAGTCAAGAACGTCTCGTGGAAGGTGGGAACATGTCGGAGTTCTACACCTACCCGCGGTATGCGCAGTGGCTCAAAGATGATCTTTTAGCCCACAACGATCCTGGTTTCGCTGTCCGAGCGCTCAAACAGGTCGTGTCGCATATCAGGTCGATAACCGAGGACTACCAATTCGAGCAGGCGCATGCGAAGCCGGATTCCACAGGAAACCCTGAATGGGATCGGGTTATTCGCGCCGCCGCAGAAATGACTTATGCTGACCGCTTCCCGGGATGCATGCCCAGTTGGGCGGCGGAGGAGGATGAGCCTCCCGTCGAGTGGTTTTTTCCTACCGGGCGCCCGAGCCGATTCGCATTCAATTTGGAGCGAACGCCAGTCGCATTCCTGAACCGGCGCGTGTGCCTCGGGGAAGGAAATTTGAGGACGGCGAGGGATGCGGAGCGGCCGTGGATCTGACACGAAAGCAGCTTTTAGTGGCGCTGGAGGAGTTGGACCGACAACTCGGCTATTCAGGTGTAGAGGCTGAGTTGCGGGTAGTGGGTGGTGCAGCAATGGCTCTCCTGTACGACGAGGCCCGTACGACCGCCGATATCGATTCCGTCTTCGACGATTACGAAGTTGTTCGCGCTGCAGTGGAGGCGGCTGCACGCGAACTTCACCTTCCACCTGACTGGGTCAATTCTCAGATACATGATTTGGCTTTGCCTTTTGAGCGGGATCACCACGCCCGAGTACTCCGCATAGGTGAGAATCTCACTGTCCGAATCGCTTCACCTCAGTTTCTCCTTTACACCAAGATCATTGCGCGGCGCGATGCGGAGCAAGACTTTGAGGATGCAGTTACGCTGGCCCGTCACCTTAATCTGGTCAGTGCAGAGCAGATCGAGGCGGAGGTGTCTGCATTCGGTCAAATTGACGGTCCATTAGAGCTGTATGTGGAAGAGATAGCGCGCGAACTTTAATCCCGCTCCCGTTGTGAGCCCCGCCCGCGGAGCCTAGTGTCGATGATGTGCTGATCAACGTCACCCGCCCCGCAGACAGCGTCGCCGTTCTCACGATCGACCGCGACGAGAAACGCAACGCACTCAGTGAAGAGTTGCTCGTCGAGCTCGCGGACACGCTCGACCGCGAGCTTATCGACGCCCCCTCGATCCTCCTCACCGGCGCCGGCTCCGCCTTCTCCGCTGGTGCAGATCTGTCCGCCGGGGACCCCGCCGCGATCTACCCGGCGCTGAAGCGCGTATTGGAGATCATTCGTGGCGCTGAGAAGGCCGTGGTGGCGTATGTGAACGGTCCGGCGATCGGCGCCGGTGCGATGCTCGCGGGGGCGTGCGATATCCGGGTCGTGGCACCGTCGGCACGGTTTTCTGTTCCCGTCGCCAGGATGGGTGTCCCTGTCACGCCTGAGCTTGCAAGCTCTCTTGCCGATCTCGTCGGAGGCGCCCGTGCCCGCACCATGCTGATGACCGGCATGCCGATCAACGCCATTACCGCCGTCGACTGTGGTTTCGCCGCACTCCGCGGCACCTTCGACGACGCAGTAGAGGTGGCGAAAGTGTGCGCCGACGGATCTCCGGCGACGATCGCGTCGATCAAGAACGCTTTCTTCGAGTAGAAATTATTCGCGTTGGCCGACAACTTTCCAGATCAAAGTAAATGTTCGAAGAGGGTGGCCTGCCACTGTCGTTGAACTGGCAACTTTTGAAACCTATTCGAACACCAGGTGCCGCGATCGGTATTTGTCCTGCTTACAGGCGATAAAAAGAGGGACATGTTGCCTGTGTTGTTCTTGTGAATAGTGTGACTCTCGCCTACAGTGAGGTCTAACCCTGAAGTACAGGTCGAGACTTGTCGCTTGCCTGCATGGTCCATCACCTTGCTTTTGGGACTCTTTTCCTTTTCCTACTTCCCCAAGGAGAGAATCTATGAAGCGCTTCAACAAGACCGCGATTGCCATTGCGCTGTCCGGCGCCCTCGCACTGGGTGTCGCACCGGCCGCAGACGCTCAGGAGGCCCCGGGCGCACCGGCCGCCACCGTCAACCATGAGGGTGCTACCTGGTACCTGCACAGCAACGGCCAGTTCTACGTCAACGACGCAGCACTCGTCTTCACCCCGGCCGACCAGATCAAGGACGATGCGAAGATCGGCCTCGACGCTGTTAACGCCGAGGGCGAAGAGGTTGCCCCGGCTGCTGACGAACAGGCACTGCCGCTGCCGGCTGAGATCACCATCGACGGCGCGACCTGGTACCTGCACAACGACAAGATCCACTACGTCAAGAACCGCGACCAGTGGAACACCCCGGTCACCGAGATCGCTGAGGGCGACAAGATCGCCATCGGCGACATCGACGCTGCTGGCGAGGTCGAAGGCGACCAGACCCAGGGCGACGCGACCGAGGGCTCCTCGAGCGATACTGAGCTGACCCCGGGCCAGATCGCCGGCATCGTTGCTGGCGTGCTGGCTGGCACCCTGGTCATCGGTGGTGTCGTGTACAAGCTGGTCATGGACAAGAACGGCAAACCGGTCTACGTGCCGGAAGACAAGGCTGGCAAGGAGCCGTCCGCCGAGGACAAGGCTGCTTCCGACAAGATGATCTCCGAGAACGCTGACGAGATCAAGCGCCAGACCGCTACCGCCGAGAAGATGGGTGAAGAGGTCGTGAAGGTCGAGGGCGACGCTGCTGGCGCCGACTCCGAGCGTGGCGTCAACGCCGAGACCGGTAACAACACCATCGCGAAGGGCCTGGTTGGCCTGCTGATCGCATCCATCATGGGTGCTGCAATCTTCGCATTCGGCCGTCGTCGCCTGGTCTAAGGCACTGGCTCAAACTCCCCATCCGCTACTGGCAACTGGCCGGTGGCGGTGGGGAGTTTTGTCGTCTAGACCCAGATTGCGTAGACCGAAGGCCGACTACTTGGAATCCGGCTCCGAACCGCTGCCAGCATCTGAGTCGGACTGGCCCTGCGGAGAAGACATGATCGCCTGGGACAGTTTGCGGAGCTGCTTGAGCTGCTTGGTGGTGGTGGCGTCGAGGGCGCGGTCTTCGGCTTCGCCGACAGCGGTGGCGAGCTGGGCCTGAGCTTTAGAACCCTTCTTGGTGGGGATGATGATCTGGCGGCGTCGGTCCTTGGCGTCGCGTTCGCGGGTGACCCAGCCGTGGGTTTCGAGAGAGTCGACGAGGCGCACCATGTCGGAAGCGTCGATGGCAAGGAGCTCAGAGAGCTGGGTCTGGCTCGCGGCGTGTTCGAGGGTGCAGGTGAGGACCCAGAATTCGCGCATGGTGGTGCCCAGTTGGGACAGGGCTTTTTCTACCTCGTCTTTGGTGGCGCGGCGGACGCGCTCGATCTGGAACGAGGGGGATTGGGTTAGCGCGGTGGGGTGTTCCAAGGATTCTGCCATGGGCTTCAATGTATCAGCCGTGGGGGAATCCTATGGTTGGGTGTTAGTCAAGGTTTGATGCCCCATGCTCACTCTGCGGGGTGAGCTGGGGCAAGACGGAATGATTGGGTGCGTCAACTACTCCGTCGGCAGTCCGGCATTCACCCACGCTTGGGTGCCGCCTTCAACATTGATGGCTTCGGTGCCGCGGACAGCCTCGAGGAACTGGGAAGCTTCGGCGGAGCGGCCGCCGGATTTGCAGATGACGTAGATGGGCTGCTCGTAATCGATCTCCTCGGAAAGAGCTGCGAAGTTGGACAGGGGAAGGTTCACAGCGTTCTTTGCGTGGACTTCGGAGAATTCGTCGGGCTCGCGGACGTCGATAAGCTGGGCGTTTTCGGGCACTTCGTTGACCTGTACTGACTTCATGGCGCCAGTTTAGATGAACTATTGTTTTTGCTATGGCTGGCGACGACGCACGCGGGTACACACCGCGGACAACACCGCAGGTGCCGCGCGCGACGCGCGACGCTTATCGACGTCCCCCCGCCCCGCGCCCCGCCGGCCCGCCGCGCCGGTTCAAACGGCAGCCGCCGTGGGTGTACAAGATGCGCCGCACGGTGGCCGTGCTGCTGATGATCGTGCTCGTCGTGGGGTTCATTCGCGCTTGCGTGCCCAGCGAACATGACCGCGAGATGAAGGCGTGGAAGGAGCAGGCGAACCAGGCGGTCGAGCAACCCCTGGATGTCGGTGAGGCGGACATTCCGCCGTCGCGCCCAGTGGAGATGCGCATCCCCGGTCTGGACCTGACGGCCCCCTTCGAGGAGGGTGACTGCCGTTTCAAAGATGGCGCGATCGACCCCGACACGTTGAGCGAGGCCTGCGCGTTCACCGCCAAGGACAAGCCGTACGTCCTGCCCGGCACCACTAGCGAGGACATCGTGGTCATCGCCGGTCACGCGGCCGCGGGGGTACCGGCCGTCTTCGACAAGCTTTACGACGTCAAAGAACAGCGCCACACCGTCAAGACCGGCGATGTCATGTACCTGAAAACCCAAGAATCCGGCGACCGCTGGCTCAAATACCAAGCCACCGACCTCCATGAGCCCGACAAGAAGGGCCTGTCCCAGTCCGCCGAGATCTGGGGCAACGTCCCCATGCCCGGCCGCCTTTTGACCATCTCCTGCATCCAGCCCGCCAACCCCTTCGAAGACGCCGTGCGCAACGCCGTCATCGGGTGGCAGCTGCAGGGGGTCGTGGATCAGGTGGAGTAGGGGTGCGCCCCGTTTAATCGGGTGAAGTGAAAAACCACGAATTTGATCGATCTATTATCTCACCCCCGCGTGGGGCTGAAATGGATGAGACGTGGAACGCATTGAACGGGGAGTTTCGGACGTCTCTCGAGGTAAATGCTGGTTTGTAAGTCAATTGGACGAGCAAAATGCCTCGCTTGAAACTTGCGAGCCCCGTTGCGGAAAGTTTATATTCATCAACAGGGAAATGTAAGGATGTTTCCCGGGTTCGCAGGAAAACTTAAGAAGGTTCGCCGGGACCCCCGTTTAACACCTGCATGTGTAGGGGCTTTCTGCCTATCGGGTGTTAG
>NZ_JALXWY010000016.1:0-43634 GCF_025144155.1 Corynebacterium sp. p3-SID1194 | reverse complement strand
AAAGCGTGCGCCCGGAGGGATTCGAACCCCCAACCTTCTGATCCGTAGTCAGATGCTCTATCCGTTGAGCTACGGGCGCGTGTTTTGCAACGAGATGTAACGGTACACCACGGTGAACATCAGGCAAAATCCGCTGGTCACTGGGGCATTATAAGCCAAGAATCGACGTCGCGATCAGGAAGTAAATGACCAAGCCCGTCGCGTCGCAGAAGGTGGAGATGAACGGGTTAGAAAACACTGCCGGATCCGCGCCGACGGTCTTTGCCACGATCGGCATAGCGCCGCCCACCGTCGCCGACATGGTGCAGATAGACAACAGGGTCAGGCCGATCACCATGCCCATGTCCAGTCCGTAGACCAAGGTAGCCAGGGTAAAGCCCAACGTGCCGAGGACAGCGCCGAGCATCAAGCCCACTCGGACTTCGCGCCACATGACTTTGAGGACGTCGGATTTCTTGACGTCGCCAAGCGCCAATGCCCTCGTCACTGTCGTCGCCGCCTGGTTGCCGGTGTTGCCGCCCGTGCCTGTGAGCAACGGAATGAACAAGGAGAGCACCACGGCCTGCTCCATCTTCTCCTCGAAGACGTCGAGGACCTGGACGGTGAGAATCGCGGAGACCGCAAGTACGAGAAGCCACACGATGCGCGACTTCACCAGGTTGGTCAGCGGGGTGGACAGGTACGGCTGTTTGAGGGCCTCAGAACCACCCTGGCGTGCGCTGTCCTCGGAGTCCTCGCTCTCCACGACATGCTGTGCCTCGTCGAAGGTGAAGATGCCCACCAGGCGGTTGCCGGAATCCACCACAGGCAGAGCAAGCAGCGCCAGCGGAAGGAACCAGCGGGCAGTCTCCTCCGCATTCGCAGTGGCAACCACGGACGGCGATTCCTCCAGCAATTCCGCAATCTGCGTATCACCGTCGGCGAGGAAGAGCCGGCGCATCTTCACGATACCGGTCAGCTGCCGGTCTCGGTCGATCACCGGCAGGGTGTACAGAGTCTCCAGATCCTCGTGCTCTTGGCGCAGCAGCTCACGCACCTCGTGCGCCGTCATCGACCCGTAAATCTCCGGGATCTCCGGGGACATCACGCGGCCGACAGTCGCCTTCTCGTATCCCAGGACCGCGTCAGTATTCTCTTTGTCCTTTTCGCCCAGCTCTTTGAGGAGACGCTCGGCGACGGACCCGGGGAGCTCGTCGAGAAGCATGACGCGGTCTTCCGCGCCCATGTCCTCAAAGAACTCGCCGACGCTGTCGCTGCCCAGCGCGTGCACCATATCCGCCTGGTGTCGCGGATCGAGCGCATCGAATACGGCACCCGCGCGCTCCGGCGGCAGAAGGCGGAAAAGAACCGCACCACGCCTGATCGGCGAATGCTCGATGAGCCGGATGATCTCGCTCAACTTCGCCTCTGCGAGCAGCCCCGAAATCTCCTCGGCTCGGTCACCGCGCAACCGCGTTTCCACGAGCTTTTCTAGCTCGCGCAAAGCATCACGCTCCTGCGTCGTGGCCATGGCGTCCTCTTTTCTTCACCGCGGGCGTTGTCCGCCCACCGAATCTACTTCACCGCGCAGGAACACTCGCCGCAAGACGCAAAAACCGGCCAGAGAAGCCTCTGACCGGCAAAAATAAGTGGTGCGCCCGGAGGGATTCGAACCCCCAACCTTCTGATCCGTAGTCAGATGCTCTATCCGTTGAGCTACGGGCGCATGGCGGAGATGACAGGATTTGAACCTGCGGACCTCGTGAAAGGTCAACTCCTTAGCAGGGAGCCCCAATCGGCCACTCTGGCACATCTCCATAGCCTTGTTACACACTACCCACAACGGTGCAGCCGGACCAAAAAATTTGGGTGCGCGTGGGAATAGACTCTTAAAGCATGATTCGCCGTGACCTCGCCGACATTCCGTCCTACGTCCCGGGCAAGAGCGACCCGGACGCGCTCAAGCTGTCCTCGAATGAGGCCCCGCAGGGTCCGTTGCCATCAGCGGTCGACGCGATGGTCGCCGCGGTGCGCGGAGCGAACAGATACCCGGATATGGGTGCGGTGTCATTGCGCCGGGCACTCGCCCGCCACCTGGGTGTCGAGCCGGAGAATGTCACGGCCGGCTGCGGCTCGTCCGCGCTGTGCCAGCAGCTCGTGCAAGCGACGTCGACACCGCAAAACAACGTGATCTTCCCGTGGCGCAGCTTCGAGGCGTACCCGATCTTTTGCCAGGTCGTGGGCACACAGGCACGCCCGGTCCCGCTGCTTTCCAACGGCAAGCACGACCTTAAGGGCATGCTTTCGCTTATCGACGATTCCACCTCCCTGATCTTCCTCTGCTCCCCCAACAATCCGAGTGGTCAGGTAATCACCCGCTCCGAGTTCGCCGCGTTCATGGACCGCGTGCCCGAGCACGTGACCGTGGCGCTGGATGAGGCGTATGTGGAGTACAACCGCGATCCAGACGCAGTCGAGGGCACTAGCGTGTTCCGCGACTACCCGAACCTGGTGTGCCTGCGCACCTTCTCCAAGGCCTACGGCTTGGCCGGCGCACGCGTCGGCTACGCATTCGGCGCTCCGGACCTCATCGAGGCACTGGACAAGATGGGCATCCCCTTCCAGGTCAGCGCTGTCGCGCAAGCCGGCGCGATAGCGTCACTGCAGCATTCCGAGGAGCTCC
The DNA here is from genome assembly GCF_025144155.1 of Corynebacterium sp. p3-SID1194. Classification (NCBI taxonomy): domain Bacteria; kingdom Bacillati; phylum Actinomycetota; class Actinomycetes; order Mycobacteriales; family Corynebacteriaceae; genus Corynebacterium; species Corynebacterium sp. p3-SID1194. The sequence goes on along the minus strand of NZ_JALXWY010000016.1, from coordinate 40,972 downwards.
TCGCCCGCGTCGAGGACACGATCGAGGCACGCGACGAGGTCGCCGACGGCATTGGTGCCCTGCGTTCCCAGGCCAATTTCGTGTGGCTGCCGGATGTGGACTCCGCTGCTCTCGCCCGCCAGTTGGCTACCCGTGGAATCCTTGTCCGCGCCTTCCCCGAGGGCCTGCGCGTCACGGTGACGAACCGTGATGAAGCTGAAGAATTCCTCTCGGCATGGAAAGCGATTCATTCAACAACGAAATGATGCCGAAATATAGAAATCACTAGGATTGCAGGCATGAAGCTGAATTACTCTCTCAACACTGGTTTCGCCTCGGGCGACGGCGCTACGCCGACCCGGGACAACGTCTCCTCATGGATCGCCTGGGCTCCGGTTTCATCCGCAGACTTCACCGCGGACACCACGCTCGGCACTACTTTGTATCTGACTCCGCGAGCAATCCCGCAGCTCACCGAGGACACTCTCCTGCTCGGTGTCCCGGTCGGCGAAGCGGGCATCGACATCGACACCACACTCGATCCGCAGCAGCTTTCCTACGCCAGCGACGCGAGCGCGACCGTCGAGACGCGTCGCCCGATCAGCCTCGACGCGGTGCGCGTGGTTGCGGCAAAGAGCGGCCCCGCGCGTCGAAAAGCACAAAACGCGCTTATCGACGTCCCCGGCGACCGCCAATTCCACATCATCCACGAGCTCTTTGAACAGTGATTGACTTATCGCGTAAATTTGAAAGCGTAAGTAATAAGAGTTTTAACCTAGAAATTACGTAGGAGAGTCCGTCATGCGTTTTCTCGTTGATGTCGTCATGACCGCCATCGCACTGTGGCTGGTCACCCTGATCGTCCCGGGCGTCGAAATTCTTGGCGGTGTCGGCGCCTTCATTTGGGTCGCGCTGGTTTTCATGTTCGTCAACGCCTTCATCTCCCCGATCGTGAAGACGATCAGCCTCCCGCTGACCATCATCACCTTGGGCCTGTTCTCCCTGCTGGTGAACACGCTGCTGTTCTCCATCGTCGGCTGGATTTCCGACGGGCTGGGCAACGGACTGGATATCAGCGGCTTCTGGGCAGCTTTCTTCGGCGCGATCGTCATGGCGATCGCCAGCTGGATCGTCGAGGCCATCTTCAATGCCACCGGCCTGTCCGGAGACAAGGCCACGACCTAAACCAACCCGCTCCGCGCGGCACCACCCCGCTTCCACGGACCCCACCGTGGAGGCGGGATTTTTCGTGCGTAACTACGCCCAGTAAGGTGCCAGAGTTATTTAGTTTCTCAAGGCTTCCCAAACACTTTGACCACCAAATCAACTAGCATGTGTGACGCATGTGGCTGATGCGACCAATTCGGGCGCACACACCCCAACGAAGAAACCGAGGATTCATGTCTACCTCCCGTACCCGCCGCGCACCCCGTCGCACGCACTGCCGCTTCGGCTTGACCCGCCTGCTCACAACCGCCGTCCTGGCGGTAGCAGGCATCGGCGCCGTCGGCGCTGGCGTTCCCGAAGCGAATTCCGCACCGAACGGCAATATCGTCACCTTCGGCGATTCCTACACCTCTAACCCCGACGAGCTCCGCAACACCTTGAAGAAGGTCCCAATCCCCGACGTCCACCACTTCGTGTGGGGCACCTACCCCAGCCGCCTCGGCTGCCTGCAAGCCCCCAATAACTGGCCCCGCCAGCTCGGCTCGATCGCCCGCGCACCCATCTCGGACTATTCCTGCACCGCGGAGTCCTCGCACGTCATCCCCGGCAAGATCGACAAAGCCATCGCCGCCGGAGACATTCACCGCGGCACCCGCGCAATCGTCATCGCCGTCGGCATCAACGACTTCGGCCCCTACGGCATCCAGCGCGGCGCGCAGCCGTTCAACGCCGCCAAAATGCGCAGCGACTACATCAACAACATCCGCCGAGGCGTCTCCAAGGCACGCGCTGCCGCACCGAACGCCAAGATTCTCCTCAGCGGCTCCTTGTCCGTCACTGAACCGGACCGCCTCAACAGCCTGTGCTTCATCAACGTGGTGCCCGATGCACCGCTCGGCGTGCCGATGCCCACCCTGCACCAGATCGAGCACACCAACCGCGGCCACCAGCGCGCAGCAGCCGCCGCCTCCGGCGCGACCTACGTGGAGATGATGCACCCGTCGCGCCACCACAGCACCTGCGCACGGGACTCCCAGCGCTGGGTCGCCGGCGTGATCGACCCCCACGCACAGCACAATATGGGCCTGCACCCGACGCCGGCTGGCTCGCGGTTCATGGCAGAGGAGATTTCCCGCCACCTGTAGTTGTACCTGCGGAGACGGGGGGATTTGAACCCCCGGAGGTGTGACCCTCGCTGGTTTTCAAGACCAGTGCATTCGGCCGCTCTGCCACGTCTCCTTCGTCGCAAAGCAATTGCGACTCACCCACTTTACAACACGGCCCGGCGGGCTCCGCCAACGGCGGAATGCCTGCCTTCTATGCCAGTGACGCCACGACGCGGATCAGCTGCTCCACGTCGGCCTCCGTGTTGAACGGGCCCAGGCCGACGGTGACGGCACCGCCCATTTCCTCGATGCCCATCTCGGTGAGCAGGGGTGTCGCCTGATCCGGCGTGGTCAGCGTGGTGACGATGCCGTTGTCGAAGAGCCGCTCGTACACCGTCGCCGCGGGCACTCCCCGGACGCCGAAGGAAAGGCGCGGAGTGCGGTCGGTGCTTGCCTCGGAGGCAGCCTCGCCCGTCACACCGAGAATGTGGACGGCGGGCAAGGTGCCCAGGAACGTGTACAAATCATCGCGCAGCCCATCCAAATAGGCGGTCATCTGCCCCATCGACCGCGTCAAGCGCGCCCGGCGCGTGGCGCGGCCGCCCTGATCAGGCACGAGGTCCGCCAGGTGGTCGACGAGCGCGGTCGCGCCGCCGGCGAGACCCGGCGAAACATCGAGCTGCAGCTTCTCCGCGCCCGTGACACGCTCATCACCGCTGAGCGATTCCATCCGCTTGAACATCGCGGTATCGCGCACCACGAGCGCAGCCATGTGCGGCCCGCCCAACGCACCGAGATCGATGCCGACGACATCGGCACCCCACTCATCGAAATCGATCCCGTGGTACGGCACATAAGAAGAGGCATCCACGACAACCCAGGCGCGAGAGCGTTCCCGCACCTGATCGACAATCGCGGAAACAGGGCTCACCGTTCCCAGCGTCGCGTGGGCGGCGGGGAGGGAGACGAGGCGAGTTGAGCCGTCGATAAGCTCCGCGTATTGCCACGCAGGAAGCTCGCCCGTACCCAAATCCGCGTGAGCCGTGCGGACCTTGGCCGGGGCGCGATGCACAGCCGCGGTGATCTCCGGCCTGTCGAGCGGACTGGTCACCAGCGACGAACCATGCCGGAACAACGGCTTCATCCCCGTCACCAACGACGCATAGAGCACAGGCAAACTCGGGCCCAGCACCACACGCTCCGCCGACGCCCCCACGAGATCCGCGACCGCATGGCGTGCCGACGCCACGAACGTCTCCCCCTCCGGACGCCCCAACGCCTGACGCGAATGCGATCCCGCATTCACCTCCGGGGCAGGCACCGCCGTAGCCATTCGGAACGACCGCGACACCGCCGCCGACACACGCTCCGGCACCTGCGGGCAATCATGCGCATTCAAATACGTCCAACCATCCGAAAGCGCGGTATAAAGCCCGCGCACGCTGGCCACATCGTACGCCACGCCGACGCTCCCTTCCCGGACGAAATCACAGTGTGTGGCTATTGAACACCACCCACGCCACAAGCAACAAGTATGCCTGCACAACTTGGCCCCCGCAGGGCACTAGGGTGGGACAAGTGCAGGACAACGAACAGCTGCTTGCCGACGTCTCCCGCATGACCTCGGCGGCCCACGACCACACCCCACCGTCCACGTCCACCACCCTGGGCGCTGCCGCTTCCGACCTCGCACGCGGCTGGGGCCAACACGAGCTCTGGCTCCAACTCGGCTGGCAGGACATCAAACAGCGCTACCGCCGATCGACGCTCGGACCACTGTGGATCACCATCGCCACCGGTGTCATGTCCCTCGCGCTCGGCCTGCTGTACTCCATGTTGTTCCAGATTTCTGTGCGCGAATTCCTCCCGCACGTCACCGTCGGCTTCATCGTCTGGGGCTTCATCTCCGGTTGCATCAAAGACGGCGCGAACGTCTTCATCGAGAACGAAGGCTTAATCAAACAACTTCCGTCAGCCCTGTCTGTGCACGTCTACCGCCTGGTGTGGCGCCAACTGCTGTTCTTCGCCCACAACATGGTGATCTGGCTGATCCTCGTGCTGGTGTTCCGGATTCCTCTCGGGTGGAACCTGTTCTTGTTCATCCCGGCGCTCGCCCTCATGGTCATCAACGGCGTGTGGGTGACCATGCTCTTCGGCATCATCGCCACCCGCTTCCGCGACGTCGCTCCCCTGCTCGAAGCCCTCGTCCAGCTGCTGTTCTACGTCACCCCCATCGTCTGGACCACCAAGACCCTGCGCGAACAGGGTGGCGAAGTCGCCCAGCGCGCCCGCATTGCCGAGCTCAACCCGCTCTACCACTACCTCGAAGTCGTCCGCGCCCCTCTCATCGGCGAACCTGTGGCCGCCTACCACTGGGGCATCGTCCTGGCTGGCACCGTCATCGGCCTTTTCCTCGCCATGATCGCCATGCGCCAATGGCGCTTCCGCGTCCCGTACTGGGTGTAAATCAAGGAGTTCACACCATGGTTTCCATTGACACCTACAACGCCTGCGTCGACTTCCCCATCTTCGACGCCAAGTCCCGCTCCCTGAAGAAAGCGGTCATGTCGTCGGCCGGCGGCGCCATCGGGAAAAACGACTCGAACACTGTCGTTGTCGAGGCGCTCCGCGATATCAACCTGCACCTGCGCGAAGGCGACCGCGTGGGACTGGTCGGCCACAACGGCGCAGGCAAATCCACGCTGCTCCGCCTGCTCAGCGGCATTTACGAGCCCACCCGCGGCGTCGCCGATGTCCGCGGCCGGGTCGCACCGGTGTTCGACCTCGGCGTCGGCATGGACCCGGAGATCTCCGGCTACGAGAACATCATCATCCGCGGACTCTTCCTCGGCCAGACCCGCAAGCAGATGAAAGACAAAATGGACGAGATCGCCGAATTCTCCGAACTCGGCGACTACCTCTCCATGCCCCTGCGCACCTACTCCACGGGCATGCGCGTGCGCCTCGCCCTCGGTGTCGTGACGTCCATCGAGCCCGAGATCCTCTTGTTGGATGAGGGCATCGGCGCCGTCGACGCCGCCTTCATGGCCAAAGCCCGTGTCCGCCTCGCCGAACTGGTCAAGCGTTCGGGCATCCTCGTGTTTGCCTCCCACTCGAATGACTTTTTGGCCCAGCTCTGCAACACCGCCCTCTGGGTGGACAAGGGCGAGATCAAGCAAGCCGGCCTCGTCGACGAAGTCGTCGAAGCCTACGAAGGCCCCGAAGCCGGCGACTACGTCCGCGACCTTCTCACCCGCTTCGACGAGGAGGACGAAGAAGAGGCCTAACGCAACGGACGTGGTGACGATCCCCAAAGAGTTCAGAGAGAATCATGATCTATGTCGTTCTTGGCGCAGTGGTCGCGCTATTCGTCTCCTTATGCATAGTGGCAGTGGGGTGTCTAATCCACGTTTCGATCAAACGAAAGGTGCTATCTCCATACCGCTTTTTAGTCGTGATGGTTTTACTAGCGCCCGTTTTCCTGATCTACGACGTGCTTAACAATGGGATGAGTAGCGGCCTTTCCAATTACGTGGTCAGCGGTTACTTAATTACCGCAGTCATCATCAGCTCCCTATGGCGCATAATCGCAGATGACCGAACCGAAGCGCGGGGATAGAACTAACCACTGGAAGAGAGAATGTTCCCCAGTTCCTTTTGCGCAGGATTCCTCGAACGATTCCCGGCCCGCGGTTCCCGAGAGCCTCAACCAGACCAGCGCGCGATCCCCGGCCCCGGAGGGGCAGCGTGGCAAAATGGGGCGCATGAAGACCCCCGCTGAGAGCCCTCGCGACAACGCCGAAGCGAAAGCCGCAGCCAACGCCGATGCAACGCTGAATCCGCAAGGCACGACGGCTGCGGTGATCGTGACGCATAAGCGGGTGGAGCTGCTGCGGCACTCGTTGGAGCAGGTCGTGAACCAGACGCACCCGGTGAACTGGGTGGTCGTGGTCGACAACGGCTGCGAATCTGAAGTCCAGGACCTGGTCAATGAAATGGCAGGCGAGAAAGCCGTTTACCTGCCGTCGCGGACGAACCTGGGCGGCGCGGGCGGCTTCGCGTACGGCTTCCTGCAGGCACTGGCACTGGGGGCGGACGCGATCTGGTGCGCGGACGACGACGGCCGCCCGGCGGACGCGAGCGTTCTGGAAACCCTCTACGCAGTCGCCCAAAGAGAAGGCCTGGCAGAGGTCTCCCCGGTGGTGTGCAATATCGACGACCCGAACCGCCTCGCTTTTCCGCTAAGACAAGGCCTGACCTGGCACCGCCGCCGCAACGAGCTGGAGGGGGATTTTCTGCCGCAGTACGCGAGCTTGTTCAATGGCGCGCTGATCAGCGCGAAGGCGATGGAGCGGATCGGCGTGCCGGATTACCGCCTGTTCATCCGGGGCGACGAGGTGGAGTACCACCGCCGTCTGGCGCAGTCGGGGTTGAAGTACGGCACGGCGCTGACCACGGCATATCTGCACCCGGACGGGTCGGCGGAGTTCCACCCGATCATGGGCGGACGCGCGCACGCGCAGTGGCCGGATAACAACACGAAGCGCTATTTCACGTACCGCAACCGCGGGTACATCATCAATCAGCGCGGGATGCAGAAGATGAAGCTGCAGGAGCTCGTGCGCTTCGGCTGGTTCTTCCTCGTTCAGCGCCGCAGCCCGCAGGAGTTCAAAGAGTGGCTAGGGCTGTTGCGCATGGGCGCGCGGGAAGACTTCCAGCGCCCCTAAACCGCGACCTACCGCGGCTCCTCCTCGATGACGACGCGCGAGGGCTCGCGGAAGATGAGCACGCGCTGAAGCACGAAATTGGTGATGGTGGCCACGCCTTGAGCGATGACGAAAGAGACGGCATCCTTCCACGGATCAACAAAGCCGAGGGCGCGCAGCGGGGCGTTGGTCACGGCGAAGAGCACCCATTGCACGCCGAAGGTGGAGGCGTAGAGGATGAAGACAGCGAGGGCGCGCTTGCCGGTGACCTTCGCCTGGAAGGTGTACTTGGAGTTCAGCAGGTACGCGACGAGCGTGCCCAGGCACCAGCCGAAGACTTTGGCCACGAGGCGGTCGTAGCCGACGACGCGGGTGAGCGTGTGCGTCAGCCCGAAATCGAGCACGGCGCAGAACACGCCGACAACGATGAATCTGACCAGCTGTTTCTTCGCGTTCGCGGGCCGGCTCACTTCAACCTTGGATGACACGCCGGATTACTTTACCCGAAGCAGGGCGCGATATAGATCAAGCTTATCGACGGCCGACCGTCCCCCTGCCCCATATCCCCCCACGGATGCGAGTCGCACCAGGGAGCCAGCGCAGAGTTGCTGGATCTGGCTGGCGCACAGAGGACTGCCGTCGGCGGCGGACCAGCCGAGGGCCGCCATGGCGGATTCGGTGACGTCATCGGTGGTGGCGTCGTCGACAAGGCAGGACAGGGCGAGGAGCGTGCACCAGAAGGCGTCGCGGGCTTGGGGGGTTTTCTCCCGCGGCAGTGTCTGCAAGATGTCGTCGACGTAAGGGGTGAGGTATGCGGGCCGGGACAGGTCGAGGGCCTGGAGCAGCGGGATGAAATCCATCGCTTTGGAGCGCGAGACGACATCGACGACTTCGGGGCGGACGCTAGCCATGACGTTCTCGACGGCCAAGGGGCCGAGGAGCTGGGCGTTGATGGCGGAGACGTCGAAAGGCGAGCCCGCGAAATCGCCGGCACCGGCGACGCAGAGTGCACGCGGAGTGGCGGTGTCGCGGGGATAGGTATCGAGCAGGGTTAGCCTGAAGCACCACAATCCCCAGTGGAAGAACAATTCGTCGCCACCGTCGCGCAGGAATTCGCCGAGGGTGGCGGTAAGTTCGAGCCGGCCGGAATCAGCGGGAGCGAGGGTGAAGCGGCTCGGGGTGGGCGTGTCCCCCGGCACCGCGAAGGCGATGTGGAGGGCGCGCTGGACATCCTCGAGAGAACTGTCGGAGCAAAGGCCGATGTGGCGGATGATCTCTTCGTCGGCAAGCGATGTGCCGCAACGCACGAGCAACGTGCGGCTGCGACGGATGCCGCGGAGGCGGGCGCGAGCTGCGTCGAGGTCGACAACAGACGCCACCTGCTGGCGGCGTCGCGGTCGATACAACGTACTCGGCATAGGCCCCACCCTAGTGCCGATTAACGTGCAGTGGCGCGAGCCTCGGCCTCCGAGCCAGCGAAAATTAGGGTACCGCCGATGAGGCCGAGCACCGTGTTCGGGCGCTTTGCGCCGCGGCGGCGCAGGGCGTCGGCAAGCTTGCTCTGCACCGCGATGCTCAGGCGCGTACTGCCGACGAGCAGTGCGAGACCGCCGAGGAGAAGGCCCCATGTCTTAGCCGGGCTGCCCGTCTCGGGCGTGTTCTCGACGCGCGCGGTGAGGTCATTGCGCGGGTCCTCGTCGAAGGCGTTGAACGCGGCGACCGTGCCGCCGAACGCCGCAGCGATGCCCACCCAGGCCGCCACGCGTCCCGGAGTCGAACGCACGTAGTCCGGCACCGCCGTGAACGCGACCGCGAACGCGGCCTGGATCAACCGGCCGCCGGTGGTGTTGTCCAGGGCGTTGTAGTCGATGCGCTCCTCGCCCGTCTGCTCTTGGGCTGTCTGCTGCTTTGTCTGCTCCATCATGCCGCCATCCTACCGGGGTGAAGGCCCGCCGTAAGATGGCTCACATGGCCAATCATGATGATTCCCCGCACATCGCCGCCCAGCTCACCGACCTGCCGCTGGATGATTTCATGACCCGTTTGGTGGCGCAGGAACTGCCGCTTTTAGATAGCACGAGCCGCGGCATCGTCTACGAAGAACTGCGCGAATACCAGCAATCGGGCAAGCCGACGATCACGAGCCAGGAGGAACTGCCGGAGCGGATCCGCGAGATCATGGAGCTGTGATTCTTCTCGCTGTCCCCTCCTCGAGGCATTTTGACCCCCGGGCACGCCAAGTTCCGGGAGTAGGCTGGCCCCCAGTGCCCAAATGGGCAACCACAACCTATGGGGATGGAAGAGATGGAACTTCACACCACCACGAAATCGCTCTACGGCTGGGGCCGCACGGCTCCGACCACCGCTCACGTCCTGTCCACGCCGGATGTGGATGTGATCAAGGAAGCAGTCCGCCAGGTCGCTGAGGACAATGCGACGCTGCCGGTGAACCGTCGCCGCGGCGTCATCGCGCGCGGCATGGGCCGCTCCTACGGCGACCCGGCGCAAAACGGCGGCGGCTTGGTCGTCGACATCCAGGCGCTGAACAAAATCCACGACATTGACCCGTCCACGGGCATTGTCGACGTCGACTCGGGCGTGACCCTCGACCAGCTGATGAAGGCGGCCCTGCCGTACGGCCTGTGGGTTCCGGTGCTGCCGGGCACCCGCCAGGTCACCATCGGCGGTGCGATCGGCCCAGATATTCACGGCAAGAACCACCACTCCGCCGGCTCGTTTGGCGACCATGTCCTGTCCATGGAGCTGCTCGTCGCCGACGGCCGCGTGCTGCATCTGGAGCCGGAAGGCTCCACCGACGACCCGGACGGCTCCCTGTTCTGGGCGACTGTCGGCGGCATGGGCCTGACCGGCATCATCTTGCGCGCACGGATCCAAATGACCTTCACGGAGACCGCCTACTTCATCTCCGACACGGTGCGCACCACGACTCTCGATGAGACGATCGAGGAGCACTCCCACGGCCAGGAGGAGGGCTACACCTACTCCTCGGCGTGGTTCGACGCGATCTCTGCGCCGCCGAAGACCGGCCGCTCCACGATTTCCCGCGGCTCGCTGGCGACGCTGGCGCAGCTGGAGGAGTACGCGCCGAAACTGGCGAAGAACCCGCTGAAATTCTCCGCCCCGCAGCTGATGACGGTGCCGGACATCTTCCCGTCCTGGACCATGAACAAGCTGACGCTGTCGGCGATCGGCGAGGCGTACTACATGATGGGTTCGCCCAGCCAGAACGATATTTTGAACCTGACCCAGTTCTATCAGCCGCTCGACATGATCGCGGAGTGGAACCGCGGCTACGGCAAGGCAGGCTTCCTGCAGTACCAGTTCGTGGTGCCCACGGACGCGGTCGAGCCGTTCAAGCAGATCATCTACGACATCCAGTCGTCGGGCCACTACACCGCGCTAAACGTGTTCAAGCTGTTCGGCGAGGGCAACCGCGCGCCACTGTCCTATCCGATGCGCGGCTGGAATGTGTGCGTGGACTTCCCGATCCGCGACGGCCTGCACGCCTTCCTCGACCGCCTCGACGAGCAGGTCATGGAATTCGGCGGACGCCTCTACCTGGCTAAGGAGTCCCGCACCTCCGCCGAGAACTTCCACAAGATGTACCCGGAGATGGACAGTTGGCTTCACACCCGCCGCGCCATCGACCCGACCGGGGTCTTCGCCTCCGATATGTCCCGCCGCTTGGAACTCTCCTAGCCCCGCCCTACCTGAAGAAAAAGAGGAAACACAATGCTCAACGCAGTTGGACAGGCACAGAACATTCTTCTTCTCGGCGGCACGAGCGAGATCGGTCTCGCGATTGTCGACGAGATCGCATCGCGCGGCGGCTCCCCGGCAGTCACGCTCGCGGCACGCAAGAACAGCCCGCGTATCGACGCCGCCGTGGAAGAGGTCACCAGCCACGGCGCCGGCGAGGTGCGCGTGATCGACTTCGACGCATTCGACACCGCGTCCCACCCGGCCGTGATCGAGGAGGCCTTCGCGCACGGCGACGTGGATGTAGCCATCGTGGCATTCGGCACCCTGGGCGACCAGGAAGAACTCTGGCAGAACCAGGAGGCGGCGGTCGCCTCCGCGCAGACGAACTTCACCGCTCCGGTCTCGGTTGGCGTGCTGCTGGGCCAGAAGCTCAAGGAGCAGGGCCACGGCCGCATCATCGCGATGAGCTCGGTGGCGGGCATGAAAGTGCGCCGCTCGAATTTCGTCTACGGCGCGACCAAGGCGGGCATGGACGGCTTTTACACCCAGCTCGGCGAAGCGCTGCGCGATTCGGGTGTGACGGTCACCGTCGTCCGTCCGGGTCAGGTCCGCACGAAGATGACGCAGGGGCTGGATGAGGCGCCGTTGACCGTCGATAAGCAAGATGTGGCGAAAGCTGCTGTGAACGCTGCGCTTGCTGGCAAGCCGAATGTGTTCGTGCACAAGCTCTTCGGGCCGATCTCGCTCGTTCTGCAGCACATCCCGGCGCCGATCATGCGCCGCTTGAGCTTCTAATACCGGGAACTGCCCCGCGCTGTGGGAGACTGTCAGGTATGACAGAGCACCTCACCGAGCAGCGCGAACGGCAGTCAGGATCGACAATTGCGGAGCGCAGGCGCGTTTCCGCGTACGCACCAGACGGCTTATCGACGCCAACCGCCCTGGTGCGTTTTGTCTGCGCCCTGCTCGGCGGTGCCGTTTTCACGCTGGCCTGCTGGTACGTGCTGCACTCAGTATCGCTCGCCGCATTCAACGTCTCCATGGTCACCCGCGCGCTTTCCACGGCGTGCTCCCTTTTGGTCGTCGTCGCCGTCGGTGTGCTGATCTGGCTGTGGTTGCGTGACGGCGAGAACCCGCGGCCCCGCTGGCGCACGGTGCTGACGGAGATCGTGTGCACCCTCGCCCCCGCTGGCCTCGTCGTATCCGCGCTCGGCATTCCGCTTTCCGCGACAAAGCTGTACCTCGACGGCATCCAGGTCGACCAGGGCTTCCGCACCCAGTTCCTCACGCGCATGGCGGAGACCGCCGCGAACCAGGACATGAATTACGTGGACCTGCCGTCGTTCTACCCGCTCGGGTGGTTCTGGCTTGGCGGGCGGCTGTCCAACCTGCTCGGCATGCCTGGGTGGGAGGTGTACCAGCCATGGGCTCTGGTCTCCATCGCCGCTGCCGGTTCCGCCCTGGTGCCGGTGTGGCGCAAACTGCTCGGGTCTCTGCCGATCGCCACGTGCATCGCTATCACCACCACGGCAATCTGCCTGACGATGGTGCCGGACGAGCCATACGCCGCCGTCGTGGCCATGGGCGTCCCCGCTGCCGCCGTGATGGGCTTCCGCGCAATGCGCGGCTCGTGGGCCTCCACGATCGGGCTGATGGTGTATCTGGGCATTTCCGCCTGCTTCTACACCCTTTTCACCGGCATCCTGGCGCTGATGATGACCACCTTCACCGTCACCGCCATCGCCTCCGGCTCCAGCTGGCAGCGCTGGTGGGTGCCGGTGCGGCAGCTGGCCGTGATCGGCTTCGGTTCCATCGCGATCGCGCTTATTGCGTGGGCTCCGTACCTGCTGGGGCTGATCCGCAGCCCGGAGGCAGTGAAGTCGACCGCGCAGCACTTCCTGCCGTCTGAGGGCACCACGATCCCGCTGCCGTTCTTCTCGTTGACCGCCATCGGCGCGCTCAGCCTGATCGGTCTCATCTACATCATCGTGCGCTTCCGTGAACCGGAGATCACCTACCTCGCCACGGCGGTGAGCGTCTGCTACGCCTGGGTCTTCGGTTCCATGGTCGTCGCGTTGACCGGCACGACCCTGCTCGGCTTCCGCGTGGAGGTGCTCATCGCGCTGCTGTTGTCCACGGCCGGCATTTTCGCGATCGCGGACCTGCGGCTCGTCGGCGTGGACTTGCTCTACCCGGATAGGCTCGGAGAGCGTGCCAACCGCATTGTCACGGCTGTCTTCGTCGTTCTGCTCGGCGCCGGAACGCTGGCCTATGTCCAACAGATTCCGGACGAGAACGAGAGCTTCATCGACGAGGCCTACACCAGCACCGACGGCAATGGCGAACGCGCTGACCTGCGCGAATCCGATGTGGGGCGCTACTACATCCAGATCCACGACTTCATCCAACAGCAGGGTTACACCCCCGCAGACACCGTGATGTTCACCGACGAGATCAACTTCATGGCCTACCACCCGTACCACGGGTTCAACGCCTTCACCAGCCACTATGCGAATCCGCTCGGGGAATTCGACGCCCGCAACGAACACATCGCGTCGTGGGCCCGCGGCTCGTTTGGCGAGCTGTCGGATCCCGCTGCCTTCACCGCCGCCGTCGATGAGACGAACGAGCGCTGGCGCGCACCCGACGTCTTCCTGCTGCGCGGCAGCGAGGACGACCCGGACGAACCGTGGAAGACCCACATCGCCCACGACATCTTCCCCAGTCAGCCGAATGTCCACTATGAGGCGTTGTTCTTCAATCCGAAGGCATTCGATTCCGACGACTGGACGGTCGAGCAATTCGGCCCGTTCGTGGTGGTGGTCCGTAACAAGTGAGCAAGAAGCAGAAAGTAGAATCACCCGCCGTGAACAAGGTGAGCAAGGTGGAAGAAACAAACCAGACAGACGCGCGCACCGCGGGCAGCACCCGCGTCGCGGCCACGTCGAAAAGGAGCCCCCGCTGGTTGAGCCGGACGGCGATGCTGTCGGGCATCTTGGCGTTCCTGTTCTTCGTTCTCACGCCACTTCTGCCGGTGAAGCAGGTTCAGTCGTCTTTCGATTGGCCGCAGAACGGGTCGCTCAATTCGGTGAACGCGCCGCTGATTTCGCTGGCGCCGGAGTCGATGGACCTGACTATTCCGCTGAGCGTGACGGATGCGCTGAACCCGAATCAGACGAATATCTTGTCCACCTTGCCGCAGGATTCGACGGAGGCATTGGACCGCGGCCTGTTCATCACGGTCCCGGAGGACGGCGGGCTGACGGTCTCCTCGCTCAACGAGGTCATCTTCGAGCTCACCCCCGCTGAGCTGGACAAAGCTCGCAAGACCGAGGATGCGGCGCTGCACCTTTCTGCCACGGGCGACGGCATTACGGTCGAGGTGCCGGGCACGGACTTCGCGGAAGAGACCGACGAAGACATGCGTCCCCAGCTCACAGGCATCTACAGCGAGCTTTCGGAAGAGCAGGCGCAAGAGCTTATCGACGCCGGCCTCACCGCCCACGTCGACATCAATTCCCGCTTCACCTCTGAGCCCACCGCAGTGAAGTGGCTGGCCATGATCGGCGGCACCTTGTCCGCGATCGTGGCTCTGTGGTCCTTGGCGCGCCTCGACCTGCTGGACAGCAAGCGTCTGCGTCCGCTGCGTCCGGAATGGCGTTCTTTCAAGCCTCTCGACGCAGTGGTCGTCGGTCTGCTGCTGTTCTGGCACTTCTTCGGTGCGAACACCTCCGACGACGGCTTCTTGCTCACCATGGCGCGCGTGGCCAACGACTCGGACTACATGGCCAATTACTACCGCTGGTACGGCGTTCCTGAATCGCCGTTCGGCGCTCCGTTCTACAACCTGCTGTCGCTGCTGGCGAAGGTCAGCACCGCCTCGGCGTGGATGCGCATTCCGACGCTGCTGTCCGGCATCGCCATCTGGTGGGTGCTCTCCCGCGAGATCCTGCCGCGGCTGGGCAGATCCATTGCCACCCGGCGCGTGGCGTACTGGACCGCTGCGTTCATGTTCCTGGCGTTCTGGATGCCGTACGATAACGGTCTGCGCCCGGAGCCGGTCATCGCTCTCGGCACGATTGTCACCTGGGCATCCTTTGAAAGCGCCATCGCTTCGCGACGCCTGTTGCCCGCCGCGTTCGGCACTGTCTTCGCGGCGTTCACCCTGGCCTGCGGCCCCACCGGCCTGACTGCTGTGGGCGTGTTCCTGGTGTGCCTGCCGCATCTGCTGCGCATCGTGCGCGAGCGCACTGCGAGCGCACCGCGAGCCGCATTCGTCCTGCCGTTCCTCGGCTTGGGCTTCGCGGTGATGATCCCGGTCTTCCACGACCAGACACTCGCGGCGGTGCTGGAGGCCACCTCTGTCCGTTCGGAAGTCGGCCCTGCACTGGAGTGGTTCAACGAGTACGTCCGCTACTCCACGCTTTTCGAGGCGGCGGTGGACGGGTCGCTGACTCGTCGATACGCAATGTTCACGTTGCTGTTCTGCCTGGGCTTGGTGCTGTGGAGCATGTCCCGCTTCGGCAGCGTGCAGGACGCGGAAAAGGCCCCGACGAAGCGCATGCTCGCGATCTTCGCGCTGTCGATGTTCTTCCTCATGTTCACCCCGACGAAGTGGACCCACCACTTCGGCATTTACGCGGGCCTCGCCGGCGCCGCAGCTGCTCTCGGCGCTGTCGTGCTGGCCCAGATCGCCGCGCAGTCCGCCCGCGCGCGCACTTTCGCGCTCGCAGCCGTGATGTTCCTCATGGCGCTCTCGCTGGCCGGTTGGAACGCATGGTGGTACGTCTCCTCGTTCGCCGTCCCATGGTGGGACAAGACCGTCCAACTCAAGGGCATCGAAGCCAGCTCGGTCATGCTGGCGCTGTGCTTGATCACCGTCATCGTCGGTGTTGTCCAGTCCCTGCGCTACAACCAACGCCGTGCCGAAGCCGAGGAAGCCGGCCGAGTCGAGGAATTCGAAGCTGCCGAGGCCGCGGAAGGCTCCCGCTTCCGCACCGCCATGACCGCGCCCATTGCCGTGGCTTCCATCTTGATCGTGGCGTTTTCCTGCCTGACCTTCACCAAGTCTTTCATCGACCAGGCACCCGCCTACTCCGTCGGCATGGGCAACGTCCGCTCCCTGAAGGGCAATACCTGCCAGCTCAGCAGTGATGTTCTGCTGGAGACCAACACCAACGACTCCTTCCTCACTCCCGTCGACGGCGTCCCACTCGGATCCTCGCTCGAATCCGGCACCGTCCGCGGCTTCCACCCCGAAGGTGTGCCCGCCTACATCGACTCGGCCAACGAAGGCTCGGCAAGCGTCGGTGCCATCGGCAACGACCCGGCCGCGAACGCCGACACGGGTGCAGGCACTGCTACGGGCTCGGCGAATGCGGCGAATGCCGACAGTTCAGACTCGAACGCAAGCGCCAACACCAGCACGGGCACCGCCACCGGCTCGAACACCAAGGGCGACGACGTCACCTCCGACACCGTCCAGTCCACCAGCCGCGCCGGCACCCAGGGCAACCGCTCCGAGGACCAGATCGGCATCAACGGCTCCACGGTGCGCCTTCCGTTCAACCTGGACTACAACCGCATCCCGGTGCTGGGCACCTTCGATGAAGAGGCGCAGTCCTCCTCCGAGATCACCACGTCCTGGTTCGAGCTGCCGGAAGCCACCGAGGAAGCGCCGCTGCTGGTCACCTCCGTCGCCGGCCGTCTGGCGCACCACGACATCAACGGCGAGGAGAAGGAAGGCCAGACCATCAAGCTCGAGTACGGCACCCGCAATGAGGGCGGCTCCGTCACCGACATCGGCGAGGTGGAGATGATGGATCCGGGCCCGAGAGTGAAGTGGCGCAACCTCCGCTACCCCATCTCGGACTTGCCGGAGGGCGCGAACGTGGTGCGCCTGGTGGGCGAGGACTTGAACCTCGACCCGTACGAGTGGATGGCGCTGACCCCGCTGCGCAACCCGAAGCTCGAGCACATCACCGACGTCTTCGATTCGGACACCCCGGGTCTGCTCGACTGGCCGGTCGCGCTGCAATTCCCGTGCCACCGCACGTTCAACCACTACGCCGGTGTCACGGAGATCCCGCAGTTCCGCGTGGCTCCGGATGCCCCGGGCAAGGAGCAGCTCAGCGGCTTCCAGGACTTCATGGGCGGCGGCGCAATGTCTACCGCCGAGGCCGTGAACTCTGCCTACGAGATGCCGGGCTACCTCGACCAGGACTGGCACCGCGACTGGGGTTCGGCTTACCGCTACGTGCTGCGCACCAATTCGAAGGGCGAGGCGCCCGCGGAGGCTGAGATCAACCACGAGGAGATCACCCGCTCCGGCTTGTGGAAGCAGTCCGACATGAAGATTCGCGACCCGTACGAGAAGAAGGACTAGGGCGCTAACACATTCAAAGGCCGGGAACCGCGTATTCGGTTCCCGGCCTTTCACTACAGTGGGGTCCTATGAAGGACCTTTACCGACTTGTGAACGGACCCTGGCTGGAAAGCCACGTCATCCCCGATGACCGCGGTGTAGACGGCACCTTCCACGGCCTGCGCGACAGGGCCGAGGAGGATGTGCACGAACTCGTCAAGGAAGGTACGGGCCGCGCGAGTGACCTGTACGCGGCGTTCATGGACACTGAGGCGATCAACGCAGCAGGAATGAGCCCGCTTGACGACGACTTCGCGCTCCTCAGCGTCGCCGACATCGAAGAACTCGCCCAGAACCTGGGCAAGCTCGACCGCCGCGGCATCTCCGGCCCGTTGGCCTACTGGGTGGAAAAGGATTCCGAGGGAGACGAAGCAGTCCCGTACCTGGTCCAGTCGGGCCTTGGCCTGCCGGACGAGGCGTACTACCGCGACCCGGCGCACGCCGAGACACTGAAGAAGTACCGCGCCCACGTCGAGCGCATGCTCGGCTTCCTCGACCCGTCGCGCCTGTTCGGACTCAGCGCGGCCACCGCCGCCGAGCGCATCGTCGAGACAGAGAAGCAGATCGCGCACAGCCACTGGGATGTCGTGGCCAGCCGCGACGCAGTGAAGACGTACAACACGAAGCAGCTAAGCGACCTGCCCGCCATCATCCAGACGCTGCTGCGCGGCTCCGGGCTTTCCGACGGCCGCGTCATCGACATGATGCCCTCCTACACCGAGGAGCTGGCGGCGATGCTCCGCCCCGAGACCCTGCCGGACTGGCAGCTGTGGGCGACATGGCACATCCTCATCTCCCGCGCTGGCGTGCTGCCGGAGGAGGTCGGCGCCGCGAATTTCGAGTTCTACGGCACCGCGCTGTCCGGCGCGACGCAGCAGCGCGACAGGTGGAAGCGCGGCATCGCCCTCGCAGAATCGCTGGTGGGGGAAGATATGGGCAAGGCGTTCGTCGATAAGCACTTCTCCCCGCAAGCCAAGGACGAAATGCTGAAGCTCGTCGACTACCTTGTCGCCGCCTACCGCGAGCGCATCAGCGAGCTTGCGTGGATGTCACCCGCCACCCGCGAGCGCGCGCTGGAGAAGCTCTCGCAATTCCGCGCGAAAATCGGCTACCCGGACACCTGGCGTTCGTTCGACGGCCTCGACTTCTCCCGCAGCGGCGCCGATCTCGTCGCCAACGTGCGCGCGGGCGCTGAATTCGAACACGACTACCAGGTGGCCAAGATCGGCAAGCCCGCCGACCGCGACGAGTGGGTGACCACCCCGCAGACCGTCAACGCGTTCTACAACCCGGTGGTCAACGACATCACGTTCCCCGCCGCGATCCTGCGCCCGCCGTTCTTCGACATCGACGCCGACCCCGCGGAGAATTTCGGGGCGATCGGTGCCGTCATCGGCCACGAGATCGGCCACGGCTTCGACGACCAGGGTTCGCGTTACGACGGCGCCGGCAACCTCAACTCCTGGTGGACCGACGACGACCGCGCCCGCTTCGAAGAGCTGACGAGCAAGCTGGTCGACCAGTACAACGGGCTCGTCCCGCACGTCCTCGAAGGCCGCGAGACCGCCGGCGTCAACGGCGAATTCACCCTGGGCGAGAATATCGGTGACCTGGGCGGACTCGGCATCGCCGTCGTCGCGTACAAGAATTACCTCAAAGACAAGCAGCTTGACGACGGCCCCGCCCTCCCCTTCGAGGCCGACGGCTCCTCGGAGGAACTGGACGGGAAAGAGTTCACCGGCCTGCAGCGCCTGTTTTTGTCCTGGTCCCGCATCTGGCGCACCGCGATCCGCCCTGAGATGGCGGAACAGTACTTGGCCATCGACCCGCACTCGCCCGCCGAGTTCCGCTGCAATGTCATCGCCGGCAATATCGCCGAGTTCTACGAGGCATTCCCCGGTGTGGACGAAGACTCTGCAATGTGGGTCGCCCCGGATGACCGCGTGGTGATCTGGTGACAGATTCCCCCGGCCACTCTTCCGATTTCGCTGCCGCGCAGGCGCGCATGCGCCACGTCCCGGAGCCCGTCGAACCTGACGCTCCCCTTCCTGCCGGCGACACCGACGCCGCCTACCCGGTCAACGAGCAGCACCTCGAGGACTTCCAGGTCGGCGGTGTGGAACGCTCGCTCCCGCCGGCGGAGCAATTGGCGCAGCTCGTCTCCTACATGGAGAACAGCTACCCCGTTCCAGCAGGCGCCGACGAAGAAGCCATGGACCGATACCTCGCCGCGCTGCCTGACCGCCTCACGCACGCAGCGATGCTCATGCTCGGCTCAGGCTTGGACCACACGATGCCCGGTGTCGCCTACGGCATGGATGTCGACGTACGCGAGCTACCCGAGTTGCCCGAGCTGGGTGCCCGCGTGTTCGTGCCCACGGACACCAGCGCCGGCCGTTGGGCTGTGTCGCTGAACCCCGGCTTCGGGCCCCGCGCCGTCGAGCACCACTGGCGCCCGCTTATCGCGGCGATCGCCCAACTGTCGGACACCACCATCATCGACCTTCCCGGCCCACAGCGGGACGGTGATGTCGCTGCGGTACTGGATGTCGTCGCAAAGCAGCAGCCGGCAACCACCGCGATCATCGCGACACACCACGAGGCGCCGGACGGGAATGCGCTGATCAGCGCGGCTGCGCTCGTCGAGCCCTCCCCCGATTATTCCGCGGCCGCCATCGGGCACCCGGGAACCTGCGGGATCATCGCCACGCCGGAGGAGTACCGGCAGATCGTCCGCGATATCGCAGACCGCCTCCGGGCATGATCCACGCCTCCGCGCCTTACGGTCACCGCTCCACGAACGGTTGTCCGACGGTGTGGAGGCCCCAACGCACCCGTTCCGATGACCACACGGTCAACGATTCAGCGCCATTCGCGATATCGAGCGCATCGATCGTGTCGCGGTCGACGCCGAAGGACAGACGATCCTTCTCGGACTGGTCGATCCAGGCGTGCACGTCGTCGGTGTGCTCGTCGATATCGCCGTAGCTCATCGCAGCAACAACCCAGTCTGGGCCGAAGGAGACCGACCCGAATGCGGACTCCCGGTCGTCGGCCCACCCGAATTTCGATCCGATTGCCCCATCTATCTGGTCCGTGCCGAAGTCCTGTTTCAACCCGTCTTGGGCATACGGGGCGTGATTCGCCATGCCGCGAATCAGGGGCTCAGCGACGGGATCGTCCATGATCGCCATGACGAATTTCGCCAGGTCGTACGGCGTGGTCTCCGATTTTCCCCAGTAACCGGCGCTGTAGGTTCCCGAAAGCTCAAAATCCTCGGCAACGTCGTTGATCGCATCGGGGTATTTCTCATCGAGCTCGACGGCGAGCAGGTCGTCGGACACGCGGATCATCCGCAGAACTTTGCCCCGCTCCTCAGGGGTGCCGTTCGCCAGGACGTAGTAGCCGAGGTACAGCTTCGCCAACGACAGCGCCGGGCGGGACTCGCGCGCATTCGGCGAACCGGTCCAGTGGCCGTCGGCGTGGTAGACCGCCAGATCAGTTCGTTCCCCGGGGTCGCCGGGAATGACGTCGACGGCGTCAGCCTGCGGCACGGCAAGCGCGGTGAGCAGGCACGCGGTCGTTGTCGCGGCGGCGAGGAATCGTTTCACAATGGCTCATTATGCACCGCAATTCACACACTGCGGAATCCAAGCTACAGGTGCAGGATCGAATCGCCTTCGTCGAGGGTCTCTTCGTCGACGGGTTCGTCGACCTCGCACAACGTCACCACCGCGCCGGTCGAATCCGCGGCGGTCAGCAGCAGCCCGAACGGCGAATTCTCCGGGCCGCGCAGCACCTCGCCACCGAATCCTTCGATGCGGCTGCGCGTCTCCGCGATATTGGCCACGCCCAGATATGAGCGCCAAAAACTCGGCACATCCGCGGGAATCTGCTCGCGCGCGTCCCAGATCCCGGCGAATGCCGCGCCGTCCTGCATGGCCAGCAGGTAGCCGTCGTTTTCCACGATGTCCCAGTCGAACAGCTCGCCATAAAAACGCGCAAGCTTATCGACGTCCCCCGTACACGTATATTCATGCCACACCGGCGTCCCCGGCTCACCGGCCGCGACGAAGGAATCTTCCCCTTCCGGCTGGTACAGGCCGAACCAGCCGCCTTGATTATCCGCGCACAGCGCCATCGTGCCCAAGGACACTTGCTGCGGCTGCGCCAGCACCCGGCCACCGAGCTCGCCCACGCGCTGGGCGTCGCGTTCGATATCGGTGGACAAGAAATACGTCACCCACGCGTCCGGCATGTCCTCTTGCGGCACCATGCCTGCCACCGGCATATTCTGCAGCCGTGCGATGCGGTAATCGCCCTCTGCGACATCCCAGCCGAGAATCCGGGAGTAGAAATACGCCGACTTCCTCGCCTCCGAGGTGAGTAGGTCAATCCAGTACGGCATGCCCTCGCGGGCTTCGAAAGCGGGCATGGGTTAGAGATTCCTCCACTTCTCCGGGTCGAAATCGTCGTTGGCGGTGCGCTCGTCGAAATAATCATCCCCGCCGCCGTCCGCCACCACAGTGGCATTGAGGGAGGCGGAGGGAATGGAGACCACGTCGCCGTCGATAAGCTCATGCCCCCGAGAGGTGACGACCTCGCCATTGACCGCGACCTCCCCCGAAGAAATGAGCTCTTTCGCGTGGCCGCCTGTTTCCGCGAGATTCGCGAGCTTGAGGAACTGGCCCAGCTTGATGCTGCCGCCGCTGATGCTTACATCCATGCCTCTATGTAAGCAGCTCGCCGCTAGTCGAGCCGAACCGCGGTGCCCGTCGCTGCGACGAGCATCATCGAACCATCCGCACCCATCGGCGAATAGTCCAGCTCAACACCAATGACCGCGTCCGCCCCGATCTGGCGTGCGCGCTCCCACAGCTCGTTGAGCGCACTGTCGCGCGCCTGGATCAGCTCCTGCTCCCAGGAGCTCGCGCGGCCACCGACCATATTGCGGAAGCCCGCGCCGATGTCTTTGAACATGTTCATGCCGGTGATCGTTTCGCCACCGATGATGCGCATGTACTCGGTGATTGTCCGGCCTTCAACTGACTGCGTGGTAGTGAGGATCATGAACGCAATGCTAGCGCGGCACACCGTCGGTGTCTTCGACTCAAAGCAGACTCGTAGCGCCCTCTACGAGCATCCACACGACGAGCTTTCCACGCCGCGTTTAACGTTCCGCCTGGTCGCGCGGCATGATATTCATCGTGTCGATATTCACGTGCGGCGGCAGCGACGCCACCCACCGGATCGCCTCCGCGATGTCCTCAGCCGTGAGGTTGAGCTTGCCGTCGTAGACCTCCGCCGCGCGCGCCTTATCGCCGAAGCGGTTGAAAGCGAAGTCCGTCTTCACGCGGCCGGGATCGATCTCGGTGATGCGGATGGGGGTGTCGACCTCCTCGCGCCGGAAAGCACGCGTGAGCGCGCGCAGCCCGAATTTCGCGGCGTTGTAGCCGGACCCGCCGACGTAGGCGTCCCACCCGGCGACGGAGCCGACGTTGATGACCAAGCCTTCCGCCGCGACGAGCGCCGGGTACAGCGCCTTGGTCACGCGCACGGTGCCCAGCACGTTCGTCTGGTACATCCAGTCCCAATCCTCGGGCTTGGCCTCACGCAGCGGGTCGAGCCCCTTCGCGCCGCCCGCGTTGTTGACCAGCACGTCGACGCGCTCAAGCTGTGCGGCAAGCTTATCGACGCTCCCCTGATCCGTCACATCCAACTCCACTCCCACGCCGCCGATCTCTGCGGCGATGTCATCGCACAGCTCCTTACGGCGCGCGCAGACGTAGACGGTGTAGCCGTCGCCCGCTAATGCCCTCGCGGCGGCCTCACCGATGCCTGCGGAACCGCCGGTGACTACTGCAATCTTCTTCTCGCTCATGGGGTGCAGTGTAGGCGTGCCCCTCGGCGGGCACTGGTTTTTTAACGCGTACCCTTGCGCATATGACCACGCTTGATGATGCGACAGAACACCCCAACCTCGCCGACCTCCGCGCCTCCCGCTGGTACAAGCCGGATTCCGACGAGCTGGAAACTGTCCGCCACGCCGCGTGGGAACGCATCCGCGAACTGAATTCTTTAGGCAATTTGAATTCTGAGCGTGCGGAAGAGCTCTTGAAAGGCATCCTCGCCCCTGATTCCGCCATCCCTGAAGTTTTCGCACCGCTACAGGTCGAATTCGGTGCGCACACCACCTTTGGCGAAGGCTGCTTCCTCAATTACAACTGCGTGATCTTGGACGTAGCTGAGGTGAACGTGGGCAAGCGCACCCTGTTTGGTCCAGGTTGCCAGCTCATCACCGTCGAGCACCCGGTTAATGATGCGAAAGAGCGTGCCGACGGCTGGGAGCGCGGCCGCCCCATCAACATCGGCGACGACTGCTGGTTCGGTGCCGGCGCGATCGTCCTACCTGGTGTGACCATCGGTGACCGCTGCGTCATCGCCGCCGGTGCTGTCGTGGCTAAGGACGTCCCGGATGACAGCCTCGTCGGCGGTGTGCCGGCCAAGCTGATCCGCTCGCTGAAACCGCAGGACTAGCCTGACACACTGGCACTATGACCGACAGGTTCGACCTTTCCACCATCGGCGCTGGCCTTCCCGTCGCAGATGTCATCGGCGACCTTCCTGCGCGTGGCCCGCTGGTGGTCGAAGCTCCCCCGGGCACAGGCAAGACGACGCTGCTGCCACCTGCGATCAGCAACCTCACCACCGACGGCGGCGTCACACTCGTCACCGCACCCAGGCGCGTTGCGGTGCGTGCCGCAGCACGGCGCTTAGCGCTTCTCGACGGCTCCCCCTTAGGCGACCGCGTCGGCTACTCCATCCGCGGAGAACACAAGGACGGGTCGCTGGTGCAGTTCGTCACGCCGGGCGTGCTGCTCAATCGCCTGCTCAAAGACCCGGAACTGTCCGGCGTCGGCGCGGTAGTGATCGACGAGGTCCACGAACGCCAGCTCGACACCGACCTAATGCTGGCCATGGCGATGGAAGTCGCTTTTCTGCGCGACGACCTTTATCTAGCCGCCATGTCCGCCACCCTCGACGCGAAGGCCCTCGCCACCCACATGGGCGCGGAAATCCTGTCCACGGAGGCCGTCACCCACCCGCTGGATGTCAGCTACCACCCGCACCCGGGCCGCGCGGAGGGTTCGCGGGAGTTCTACTCCCACGTCGCGCAGCTCGCGGGCACCCCGCACGACGGGCGCACCCTCGTTTTCGTGCCCGGCGCACGCGAGGTCGACGCCGTGTGCGCGCAGTTGCCCAGCGCTGCGCCGCTCCACGGCCGGCTGACCAACGCCGAGCAGGACGATGCCCTGAACGGGAACGCGCAGGTCGTCGTGGCTACATCCATCGCGGAAAGCTCGATCACGGTGCCGGGTGTGAACCGCGTTGTGGATGCCGGACTGTCCCGCGTGCCGCGCCGCGAGGCCGCCCGCGCGATGACGGGCCTGGTCACGGTCTCGAGCGCGAAGACGAGTGCGGACCAACGCGCGGGCCGTGCGGGGCGTCTCGGTCCCGGCGAGGTGCTGCGCGCGTATTCGCAGTCCGACTACCAGCATTTCAACGCGGATATCGCCCCGGAGATCACCACTGCGGACCTCACATCCGCGGCGCTCACCATCGCCGCGTGGGGCTCGCCCGACCTGCCGCTTCTCACCCAGCCGCCCGCGAAAGCGCTGGATGACGCGCAGCGCACGCTCCGCGACTTGGGCGCACTCGACGACGATGACATCACGGCGCTCGGCGAGAAGCTCGCCGCCATGCCGCTCGACCCGCGTCTGGGCACCGCGCTTCTTCAGCACGGTTCCGGCGCCGCGCGCACGGTCGCGGCGCTCGCGGAAGGCACAAGCGGGGATCTCGCACGCGCGCAGGCGCCCCGCAAGCAGGTCGAGCGATTCGCGCGCATGGTGCCGCGCACCGGCGATGTCCCCGCTGGTGAGGTCGTCGCTGCCGCGTACCCGGAGTGGGTGGGAAAGCACCTCGGCGACCGCGAATATCTGCTGGCCAGCGGCACGCGCGCACGGCTCGACACCACGATCCCGCCATCCGACTGGATCGCCGCCGCCGAAATCCAGCTCACCGCGAAAGGCGCCGTCATCCGCGCAGCCGCCGCCACCGAACTGCCCGCGCACCGCATTTCAGAAACAACAACAGCATCGCTTATCGACGGCCGCCTCCGCTCCCGCCTCATCACCTCCCTCGGCGCCATCGAGCTGACCTCTACTCCCATCAAGCTCTCCCCCGCCGAGGCACAGGAAGCTCTCGCCGATTTCCGCTTCGACTTCGACGCCGTGTCGCTGGAGGAGAAAGCGCAGCGCCTCAAAGACAGGCTCGATTTCCTGCGCGAGCGCCACGGTGAACCGTGGCCCGACGTGACCGCCGGCGACTATTCGCCGGAGGTGGGGGAACTGGCGGAGGGGGCGTCGATAAGCAAGCTCGATTTTCACGCCGCATTCATGCGGCAACTGCCGTGGCCCGAGGCTGCGGAGATGGATGTGCTCGCGCCGGAGCGCCTCGAAGTGCCCTCCGGTTCCCACCCGCGCGTCGATTATTCGACCGGGCGCCCCGTCGTGCGTGTCAAACTCCAGGAATGCTTCGGCCTCGCCGCCTCCCCCGAGGTCAGCGGCATGCGCGTGCTGTTCCACCTGTTGTCGCCCGCCGGCCGCGAGCTCGCCGTCACCGACGATTTGAAGAGTTTCTGGGACGGGCCCTACGTCGATGTCCGCAAAGAAATGCGCGGCCGCTACCCCAAGCACCCCTGGCCCGAAGATCCCTGGAGTGCGCAAGCCACCGCGAAGACCAAAAAACGGATGTAATCACTCAAAAGCGAAGCTCGTCGGTGTACTTCTTCCGGGCAGATACGTGTATCTCAAGCGGCACTGATCCACTTCCTGATCGCTTCCCTAATAGCATCAGAACGAGTAGCGAAACCCTCTGCTTTTGCTTTTTCCATCACAGCTGCGATCGTCGCTGCATCAAGCCGAACCGGAACAACGGAACCAGGCCCATCCCCAATAGAAGGGCGACCAGGGCGGGCAGGAGGAAGTGTCGCTGGGTCATATCCCACTTCCGCTTCGTCCGCCCAGGCTTGAATCTGTGCGTCCGTGATCTCTTTTCCCTTGATCGTCCGCTTGGTCATGGCCTTATCGTATACGGAATTAAACAGATAAAACTACCCTGTTTTCGCAACTTTTGGCTTTTACCCAGTAAGTTAAACCCCTATGAGCACAGCCCAAAGCCAACGCACGCACTCGGTGACCATTTGGACACTGGTGTCCTTGATCATCGGCTCCACCGTCGGATCCGGCATCTTCGCCCTCCCGCAGAACATCGCATCTGTGGCCAGCCCAGGCGCGATGCTGATCGGTTGGGCGATCGCGGGCGTCGGCATGCTGTCCATCGCGTTCATCTTCCAAATCCTCGCGCGACGCAAGCCCCACCTGGACTCCGGCGTGTACTCGTACGTGCGTGCCGGGCTCGGCGATTTCATCGGGTTTACCTCCGGCTGGGGCTACTGGCTCGGCTCCGTGATGGCGCAGGTGGGCTACGCGACGCTGTTCTTCGGCACGCTCGGCCACTACCTCCCCTTCTTCGACCAGGACAACCCGTGGGTCATGGCGCTAACGGTCTCCGTGCTCACCTGGGGGATCTTCTTCGCGCTGACCCGGGGCGTGAAGCAGGCGGCGTTGATGAACCTGGTCACCACCATCGCGAAGCTGGTCCCGATTCTGGCGTTCATCGTGCTCATCGCCTTCATTGGGTTCAGCTGGGACAAATTCACGCTCGACTTCTGGGGCGAGAACTCCGGTATTTCCCTGTCTGACCAGATCCAGGGCATCATGCTGTTCACCGTCTGGGTCTTCATCGGTGTTGAGGGCGCGTCGGTGTACTCCAAGCAAGCGCGATCCCGCCAGGACGTCGGCCGCGCCACCGTCATCGGTTTCCTGTCGGTGCTGGGTCTGCTCGTCGCCGTATCGACGCTGTCCTACGGCGTGCTCACCCGCGAGGAGCTGGCGGCACTGCCGGACAACTCCATGGGCGCCGTGCTCGAAGCCGCGGTCGGGCCGTGGGGCGGCGCGCTGATCTCCATCGGTCTGTGCCTGTCGGTGCTGGGTGCCTACATCTCCTGGCAGATGCTCTGCGCCGAACCGATCGTCATGATGGCCGCCGACGGCCTGCTGCCCAAGCGCCTCGCCGCGAAGAACGAAGCGGGCGCGCCGTGGATGGCGCAGCTGGTCTCCACCAGCGTTGTGCAGTTCTTCGTCATTCTCTTCTTCGCCAACGAGACGTCGTACAACGCCATGGTGCAGCTCGCCACCATCATGTACCTGCTGCCGTACATCTTCTCGGCGCTCTACCTTCTGCTCCTCACCGTGCGCGGCAAAGGCCTCACGCACCCGCACGCGGGCGAGCGTTTCGACGACTCCGGCCCCTCCATCTCCTCCTCCGACAACCGCCGACACCTGGTCATCGGCATCGTCGGCTTCATCTACTCGCTGTGGCTGATCTACGCCGCCGACCCCGTCTACGTCCTCTTCGGCGCACTCGCTGTGATCCCGGGCCTGATCCCGTACCTGTGGACGCGCATCGCCAATAAAGAGAAGATTTTCAACACCTTCGAGTGGGTCGTCGTCGCCCTGGTCGTCCTCGGCGCGATCGCCGCGGTCGTGGGCCTTGTCAACGGCTCTCTGGTTCTGGAGTAGCGCTGCCCGCCATCGCCAAGACGAACTCAGCGGACACCACCACGAACTCATTGTCCAGTTCGTGACCGGCCTCCACGAGCGTCAGGTTATCGGGCAGATCCTCCCTGGTCGCCAGGGCTACAGCGAGCGCGGGCAACGCGTCCGAGTCAGCGACAATATGCAACTGCTCGATGGTGGTGCCGCCGACGAATTTCAGGGCAGCTTCCACGATTTCTTCGGCTTTTTGCGTATCGACGGCCGCCGCGTTATCCCCCTCATCCGCAGCCACCGTCACCGCCACAGCCGTTTTAGTTGTGATCATGACCGGAGACTCTAATCCCAGTGACTGGGGAAAGTCTGTGGGCGGGTGTAGGTTCCGCCGAGAGCTTGTGCAGGCTTTAGAGCTGGAACGCCAGATACGTCGACAGCACGATCACCAGTGTGAGCAGCGCGTACCGCACCAATTTCGCTCCGCCGCCGAGCACCGTGCGCGCTCCGATCTGCGCGCCTACGACATTGGCCACGGCGAGCGCGATCGCGAGCGGCCAGTCGACGAACCCACCCGCGATGAACACAGCCAGAGCACCGAGATTCGTCGCGGTGTTGATCACCTTCGCCATGGCTGCCGACCGCAGGAAATTCTGGGCGAAGATCGCCGTGAACCCCATGATGAGGAACATTCCGGTCCCCGGCCCGAACGTCCCGTCATAGAACCCGATCGCGGCCACCAATCCGGCGGCAGCGAGAACCCGGCGCGGGGTGATAACCGGGGCATCGTCCACCGACTGTGTCGTCCCGAATTCCGGCTTCAACGCCACGAACACTCCCACGGCAATGAGGAGGATGAGGATGAGGGGGCGGAGAAAGGAGGCGTCGATAAGCGATGCGATAAGCGCACCCGCTGCCGACAGTGCCCCTGCGATGAGCGCGTAACCCCACGTCTGGCGGGGCACACCCACGCGGCGGACGAGCGTGACCGCGGCCGACGCCGTGCCGGAGACCGCCGCGAGCTTATTCGTCGCCAGAATCGCCGCCGGCGGCATCGACGTGCCCGCCATGAGCACCGGAATGAGCACCAGCCCGCCTCCCCCGATCACCGCATCGACCCAGCCTGCGAGAGCTGCCGCGGCGACCAACATAGCGAACATGGACCCCCACGCTACTATGACCAACCGTGGAACAACGCAGCCGGTGGATGATCGTCGCACCCCTTTCGGTGCTCCTCGGATACCTGCTTGCCCGGCTCCACGTGCCCGCCGCGTGGATCCTCGGCGCGATCGTGGTGTCCGGCTTCTCCGCGCTGGGCACCGGCCGCGAGCTGAAGGTCAACGCGAAGTTCTACAATTTCTGCCGCGGCATCATCGGCGTGCTCGCCGCCCTCCCCTTGGCTGGCGTGCCGCCCGCCGAGCTGGTGCACTACCTGCTGCCTGGACTCGCGTCAGCTGGCGTGATCATCGGAATCGGCTTCGTCGGCGGACTCTCGCTGGCGCAATATGCCGGGCGGAAGGCCCGCGCCGGCGAGCCGACCGTCAGCCGCGAAACTGGCGTCCTGTCCATGCTGTCGGGCGGCGCATCCGTCATGATGTCGCTTGCCGACGAACTCGGCGCCGACATGCGCTACGTCGCCCTCACCCAATACCTGCGTCTTCTCGCCGTGTCGATGACTCTGCCGCTCGTCGCGTCATTTCTTCCTCGTCCCGGCGAGAACCACTCCGCCGGACTCGATGTGACCTGGTGGATGTGGCTGCTCGTCATCGCGATCGCCGTGATCGGCGAACCCATTGCGCGGAAAGTCCACCTGCCCGCACCGGCGGTCTTCGGCCCGTTGATCCTCACCGCTGTGATCGCGACGTTGCTCCCCGTCCCCATCGCCCCGCCGGAGCCTCTCGCCGTGGTGGCGTTCATGTCCATCGGCTGGGCTTGCGGCGGCGGTTTGAGCGTGCCGGCGCTGAAGCGCTTTGCCAAGCTGCTGCCCGCCACGGTCACCTTCATCGTCGTCGTCATGGCGTCGTGCGCCGCGATGGGCGCCGTTGTGTCGGCGTGGCTGGACATCACTTTCTTCGAGGGTTACCTCGCCACAAGCCCCGGCGCGATCGAAACGGTGCTGGCACTATCCTCCGAGGGCGGAGGCGGCCCCGCCGTGGTGTCGCTGCAGCTCATCCGCCTGCTCTGCATTCTGGTTTTCGCAGGGTCGTTGCCGAAGATTCTCCGGGCGATCGACAGTCGCTAGCGGCTAGCGGCAGAGTACCTCGCGCGCCAGCATGTCCATCGGCATAGAGCCGAGACGCAGCGCCCTGTCGTGAAATTCGCGCAGGGTCATGCCCTTCTCGCAGGCCTTTTCGCGCAGGTCCATCCAGTCGCGGTAGCCGAGGGCATAGGAGGTGGCCTGGCCCGGCCACCCCATGTAGCGGTCGAGCTCAAAACCTAAGTTCTGCTCGTTCATGGCGGTGTTGTCGCGCAGGAAAGCCTTGGCGTAGGAGGCGTCCCAGTGGCCGGTGCCGTCGGGGGTCTTCTTGCCCAGGTGGACACCGATATCGACAGCCACGCGCGCCAGACGCATGCGCAGGGAATCGAGCAGGCCCATGCGGTAACCGGGGTCATCGAAAAAGCCCAGGTCCTCCATCAGAGTCTCGGCGTACACGGCCCAGCCCTCGCCGTGGGCGGCATTCCAATTCAGGGTGCGGCGCCACAGGTTCAACGTCGAGCGCTGCGTCATCGCAATGCCCTGCTGCACGTGGTGGCCCGGCACGCCCTCGTGGCAGATGCGGGCGAGCTCGTGCCAGGCGTGGAAGCCGTCCTGACCTTGCGGGACGGACCACCACAAAATGCCGGGGCGCGCCAGATCCTCGGACGGGGCGGTGTACATCATTCCGCCAGTGCCGGCGGCGTCAACGCGGCAGTCGAGGTGCTTGACCTCCTCCGGCAGGGTGAACATCTCGCCGTCGAGGCGGCTGATCATCTGGTCGGAGACTTTCTGCATCCATTCCACCAGCAGATCGTTGTCGGTGAGGGTGTAGGCAGGGTCTTCGTCGAGGCGTCGATAAGCGCCGCGCGCCGTGCACTCCTCGCCGAACAGCTCGTGCGCAACCTTTTGCTGCTTCTCGACGATCTGTGCCAGCGCGTCCAGCGACCAGCCATACGCCTCATCGAGGTCGATCTCGCGGCCGAGGAAGTACTGCGAGAACAGTTCATAACGGTCGCGCCCGACCGAATCCTCGTGGGAGGCCAGCGGCGCGAGCTCCGTCGAGAGCCAGTCCGCCATCTCCGCGAAAGCGCCCTTCGCGTGGGACACCGGCTCTGAATCGAATTCCAACCCCATCGACTCCAGCAAAGAGCCGTCTTCCGCGAGCGCCTCGCACTGGCTGATCACAGCATCGATCTGACGTTGCGACGCCACATCGCCCTGCCCCGCCGCCTCTGCCAACGACTCCCGGTACCCGGCCAGCGAGCGACGCACCCGCAGCATGCGCTCCGCCAGGTTGTCCAGGTCCTCTGCCGTCTCCTTCGGCATGACGGTGAGCGCGTTGCGGATGACCTGCACCGGAGAGGTGACGTTATTGAGCATGCGCAGATTCTCGCCGCGGTGGTGCAGCTCCAACTCCACCAGCATGCGATCGCGCAGGATCGCGCCGGTGACGTAGTCCACCTCGTCGAAATCGTCGTCGTCGTCGGAGGCGTCGGTGCCGTCGTGAAGCGCGTCGACGTCCGCGATGAGGTCGCGGATCCGGTCCGCGATGTCGTTCCAGTGCTCCGGGCTGAAATCCTGCAGCTGGTCGTCGTGGCCGGGGATGCCGAGCTCAGTGGCGAGCGTCGGCGAGAGCTCGGCGAGGTCGTAGACGAAATCTTCGCACGTCGCGTCAAGGAGCGATGGGGCGCGTTCACTCATGAGTGCAGAGTCTAACCGTGTCGAGGGTGTTTCCGCATTCGGGAGGCGGGTCCGGCGCTGCCAGAACCCCGCTAATAGTCCGCTTGGTTCAGAGTTTCAGGCACCCTTATGGACAACATGGTCTAGTTTCCCTCTAAGATGGAATGCATGAAATCCTCGTGGTCTGCGTTCTCACGCCCCCAGAACCCAGCCGCCAAGTGCTTGCATTTGGTGAGGCTGAACACGGTGACGTCGAGAAGCGAGCTTGTTGAAGCGACCGGTCTGTCCCAACCCACGGTCACCCGCGCCATCGCCGCGCTCATCTCCGCCGGCTTCGTCAACGAGCGCATGGACTTGTCGAAATCAACCGGCCGCGGCCGCCCCATCATCCCGCTCGAGCTCGCCGAATTAGAGCCCGTCTTCGCCGGAATCTCCGTGGGCACGACCGCTACCTACATCGCGCTCTTCGACATCAAAGGACGCACCATCCGCGACGTCGACGTCGAACTGCCCGTCGCGCATCTCAGCCAGGACGACTTCATCCAGCACATCATGGCCGGACTCAACCGCCTCATGGCGGACCTCGACCGTCCGCTCGCGACCGTCGGCGTGACCACATCCGGCGCCGTCAGCCCCGACGGCGTCGTCAACGCGCCCAACCTGGGGTGGCGCGACATCAACATCGGCGCGCAGCTGAACGAGCAATTCTCAGTGCCCGTCACCGTCTCGTCGGCCGTCGCCGCGATCATCGGCTCCGAAATCCAGTCCGGTGAAATCATCGGCGATGCGCCCATCATGGCGATCTTCGCCGACGATTCCATCGGCGCGGCCGTCACCGAAGACAAACGCGTCGTGCCCATCGCCGTCGACCGCGAGGACCTCACCACGAACGGTCTGCTCCGCAACATCAGCAAACAAGGGCTTTCGCTTATCGACGCCATCCAGCTCTCCCACACCCACCCCCACATCCGCGCTGCCCTCGACCGCCGCGCTTCACACCTCGGCGGTGTCGCCGCGAGTCTGATGACTCAGTACGGTGCGTCCACGCTGGTCGTCGCCGGCTCCGCCTTCATCGACGACCAGAAAGCCCCCGCGCGTTTCGCTCGCACCGTCCGCCAGACCCTCCAGGACGGCGAGAATGCCCGCCTGCGTCTCATCCCCACCCACCGCGAGATGGTGCGCGATATTGCCCGCGCCGTCGCCCTCGATCTGGTGCTTCGCGAGCCTTTGAAGGTGCAGCTGCCGTAATTCGGCGCTGCCTAGACCACGCCGAGTTCAGCGCGCTGCAGCTCTGCCCACCTGCGGGTCCGTGCGCGGTTGCGCCGCGCCTTTTCCACGAGGGCGTAGATGATGAAGATCGCCAAAAACGCCAGCGCGGCGGGCACGTACATCCAGGAGAAGCCTCGCTCGGGGTTGAATTCCCACAGCAGGTTCGCGGCGACGCTAATACCCACGAAGGGCGAGCAGACAAGGACGAGGGCGCCGACGGACAGCAGCCCCGCGAACTGCCAGCGCGCGGCGTTTCCCCTGGTGAAATGAGCTGCGGCCTGGTTCGCGGCGACGAAGACGCTAACGGCGATAGGCACGATCCACACCCAGTGGTGGTACCAGGTGAACGGGGAGACAAGGCACGCGCCGAAGCCGGTGATGCCGACGGCGATGGGCAGGCAGTCGAGTTTGACGGCCAACCATGCGGCGATGACGACCACGGCGATGGTGAGCAGGACTGTGAGAAGCCACTTGTCGTCGGATTCGATGCCGAGGTTGCGCACCAGCACGGATTTCAGGGATTGGGCGCCGGAGTTAAAGTGGTCGCCGACGCGGCTGGAGTTGAAGATGGCGTCGGTCCAGAAGGCTTTGGCGTCGGGGACGACGAGGAAGCCGAGGCCGACGGTGACGAGGAATGTGATGAAGCTTCCGGCAGCAGCCCACCAGCGGCGCTGGATGAGGAAGAGAACGCCGAAAAACGCAGGGGTGAGTTTCACGCCGGCAGCGAGTCCGACACCAATGCCGGGCAGGCGGTACTTCAACGGCAGGAAGTCGAGGCAGACGAGCAGCATGAGCACCACGTTGACCTGGCCCCAGAACAAGGTGGCGTGGAGCGGCTCGGTGCCGAGCAGGAAAAACGCGGTGAGCAGCGGAATGATGAGTAGGAAGGACAGTGGGTTGATGTCCACTTTTAGGCGCCGCAGGACCATCCAGATGACGACCATGACGCACGCGATGGTGGTGGTGTGCCAGATGAGGGTGACGGAGGCGTCGTCAAGCATGCTCACCCAGGCGAAGATCATGCCGGCGAACGGCGGGTACGTGAAGGGGAGATCGTTGAAGATATTGCCTTCGTAGAGGTTCACGCCGTCGGTGACGCGTTCGCCGCCGCGCATGTAGATCCACAGGTCGAGCGGCACGTCGGTTTTGAAGACGCTCTGGAGGACAGCGAAGTTGGCTGCGTAGCGCAGCGCGATGAGTACCACAAGCACACTTAGGCTTGTGATCACGGTCATACGTCCTGCCAGCTGTTTCACTCTTTGAACGCTACCCCGGCAGGCCCGGGATATGGGTCGACGGCGCGCTAAATGTCGAGGGCATCCAAAATCGCGTCGAGGGCGTCGCCGACGTCGGTGCGCCACACGGCATCGGCTTTCGTGTCGGCGCGTCCGGGCCCGCCGTTGATGACGGCGACGGGTTTGCCGGCGGCGCGCGCGTCGAGCACGAGCCGGTACCCGCTCATCACAGCAAGGGAGGTGCCCACTGCGATCAGCGACGTCGACGCATCCAGCCACTCGCCGACTGCTTGACGACGCCCCCTCGGCACGTTCTCCCCGAAATACACCACGTCCGGTTTCATGCGCCACCCCCCGCACTGCGAGCACTCCACCATAGTGAAGGCGCGGACTGCTTCCTCGGGCAGCTCGACGTCGCCGTCGGGGTTGATCATGGTGTCATCCACCAGGACTGTTTGCAGGTAGCCGGGGTTGGCGCGGTTGAGGCGGGCGTCGAAAAGCGTGCGTGTTTCTTTGAAACCGCAATCGAGACACACGACATGTTCCATGTCTCCGTGGAGCGCGATGACGTTGCGCGAGCCGGCTTGGGTGTGGAGTCCGTCGACGTTCTGCGTGATGATTCCGCTGATCAGCCCGGCTCGCTCCAGCTCCACGAGCGCGAAATGCGCGCGGTTCGGCGAGGTCGCGCGCATCTGGCGGATGCCGACGAACGCGCGTGCCCAATAGCGGCGCACCGACGCCCGCGAATGCGCGAACTCCTGGTACGTCATCGGGCGGCCTTTCGACAAGCGCCCGCCCGGGGAGCGATAGTCCGGGATCCCCGACGCCGTGGACACCCCTGCACCCGTGACGACCAGCGCCGGACCGTTCCGAAACAGGTCCGCGACGAAGTCGAGCGCCTGCTGCGGCGGCGTCGGTGTGGCGGTCTCGTGCACGACGCGTTCGATGGAGCGGATCGCGCTGCGGTGCGCGAGCTCGACCGCGGGGTCCGTGAATTCGGGCTCGGGGAACGAGGCGTCCTCCTTGCGGGGCGTCAACGGAACGGGACCTCGCCCTGGGCGCGGCGTAGTTTGCGTGTGCGCAGGCGCTCCGGGTGCTTGGCCAAACGCTCCACGGCGCGCACCGCGCACATGACGTGCGCTTCCTTCGAGTTGGAGTAGAAGGCCTGGGCGGCTGCCGGCAGTTTCGGCACGGCGTGCAGCGGCAGGTCCGACACGGCGAGCAGGGTGCCGTACGGGACGCGGTAGCGGTAGCCGTTCGCTGCGATGGTGGAGGATTCCATGTCCACGGCCGCCGCCGTCGAATTGCGCAGCCACTCCCACAGGTCGCGCGGAGCTTGCCACTCCCAGTTGCGGTCGTCGGTGGACAGCACCGTGCCGGTGCGCATGAGCGACTGCTCTTCTTCGCCGTAGATCCTCTTCACGGATTTCTCCAGGGTGCGCTGGATTTCCGGCACGGCGGGAATGGGCGTTTCGGGGTCGATGTGGCTGTGCAGAACGTGGTCGCGACGCTCGTAGGCGTTGCCCAAGATGAGGTCACCGATGCGCATGCGGGCGTCCAGGCCGGCGCAGTGGCCGATCATGATCCAGCATTCGGGACGCAGAACAGCCAGGCAGTCTGTGATCGTCTTGGCATTCGACGGCCCGACACCGATATTGATCATGGTCACGCCGCTATTGCCGTCGGCCACGAGATCGAAGCGCGGCATCTGGTACTTCGAGGCGAGGTTCATGGCCAAAGCGTCGATGCCGTCGACGTCGCCACGCTCGATGCGCGTGCCGTTGGGGAGGATGAGGGCGTTGTAGCGCGTGGCGTCGTCGGCAAGCTGGCTCAACCCGAATTTCACGAACTCGCGCGTGTGCATCTCGTAGTTCGTGAAAAGGATGAATTTCTGCACCGAATCGACCTCGATGCCGGTGTAATGCTCAATGCGCGCGCAGGCGATGTCGAAACGTTGCGGCCCGAAGTGGAACAGGGGCTTCTCGGGGCCGTGGAAGGCATCCCAGTCGCCGTCGATAATTGCGTCGTGGACGTCGTCGAGCGTGGGGCGCGGAATTGTCGCGTCGGTCCCGCGCTTCGCGCCACGGATGTACTCGGGCGCGATCCCGATGTCGGAGTAACCGACCGAGATCTCCGCGTCGTAATTATCTGTCAGGCACCGCAGTTGATGGCGGAGGTAGCTCGACATGAGGTCGGGCCGCGACAACGCCGCCGAGTACACGCCCGCTTCGTCGACATAACCGAACGGTTCGGAGCGGTCGATCGGCTTCCATTCCTTGATCTCGACCGCGATCTTGGGATACAGCACCTGCGCGTAGTCCCCGCCGCCACGCGCGCGTTCGCAGGCAGCGGCATACAGCTCGATCAGCTTATCGACGGCCCCGTCAACGCTTCCCACAACCTCTAACGCTCCCATGCGCCCAACCCTACTGAAACACAGAAATTGACGGGCTAAAGTTCTTTGCTGTGATCAACACCGCATCTAGGAAACCCCGCTTGGCATCTCTGCTCGCCCTGTTTCCACTGGTTCTCGCCTCGTGCTCTGGGCCGTCAGAACCCGCTGCACCCGCTCCGCCATCCGCCCCCGCCGAGGCACCCGCGCCCGAGGCTACCGGGCCGAACCTCGACGGCATCGACGAAAAGGTCGCCGAGATCGAGGCCGCCACCAACACGCAAACAACCTTTTCGCTTTTCGACGGCTCCTCCTCCACCAATTCCGGCTCCGGCGGCGCCCTTCCCGCCTGGTCCACCATCAAGGTCCCTATCGCCCTGACCGCCTTAGAGCACTGCCCCGACAGGGACTTCGTCCTCGAGCAGACCACCGCCGCCATCGAGTGGTCGGATAATGACGCCGCTTACTACCTCTGGCGCTGCCTCGGCACCGACGCGGAGGCGAGCCAGCTCGTCGGCGAGGAGATCGCCAAGGCTGGCGTGTCTGTCCACGTCGAACCTGCTTTCGGCGTGACCACTTGGCCCGTCCCAGCTCAGGCCCGCTACGCCCAATACTTGGCGTCTGTGCCCGACGACAACCCCGTCATCCAAGAGATGCATAAGATCAACCCCGAGCACAGCTACGGGCTGGGCACCATCGCCGACATTCCGTTCAAGGGCGGCTGGTCCGATGCCGACGACGCTTCTTTCCACGTCCGCCAGCTCGGCTTCTTCACCATCGACGGCACCGATTACGGCATCGCCATCGCCGCCCGCTCCGTCCTCGGTTCCGAGCAGGATTGCCAGGAGGCCCTGAACCAGCTGGCTGCGTTGCTCGCCGAGTCGACAGACCAGCTTCATCTGAAAGAGGGCACCGAAGGCGAGCAGGGCGACCAGGCCCAACTCGGTGAAGGAATGAAAGAAATGCCGATGATTCAGAACGAGGAGAACGAATGACACCAGGGTTAGAGCACACGACGATCGAGCTGCTGAAACAGCTCATCCGCAACGCTTGCGTCAACGATCTCACCGCGGATTCGGGCAATGAGGTGCGTAATGCGCAGACCCTCGAGGATTTCTTCGCGGACGCCGGCGACAGTGTTGAGGTGCGCCGCTTCGAACCGCACCCCGGCCGCGTCTCCGTCGCTTTCACCGTCCCCGGCAGTGACCCGGATGCCGAACCGTTGACGCTGCTCGGCCACACCGATGTCGTTCCCGTCGACGAGGAAAAGTGGACTCAAGATCCCTTCGGGGCCAAGGTCGTCGAGGCTGAAGACGGTGCCCGGATCTACGGACGCGGCGCCACCGATATGCTCTTCATCACCGCGTCGATGGCCGCTGTGACCAGGGAAGTCGCACTTGAGGCACAGGCTGGAAATCCGCCGCGCGGCACCCTCACCTTCGTCGCTTGCGCCGACGAGGAGGCGCGCGGAGGTCTCGGCGCGGGCTGGATCGCGAAGAATGAGCCTGAGGCCTTCAGCTGGCGCAACTGCCTCTCGGAAACGGGAGGATCGCATATCCCGGTGCAGGGTTCAGACGGCGGCGACGCGATTGTGGTCGTCGTCGGTGAGAAAGGCGCAGCTCAAAGGCGCATCACCATTCACGGGGACGCGGGGCACGGCTCGGCGCCGTACGGCCGGGAGATCACGGTGGGGTTGATCGGTGAGGTGGCGCGTCGATTAGCGGCGATCGAACCTGATGTCGTGTCCGACGATATCTGGCAGGGCTACGTCCGCTCCTTCCGCTTCGACCCGGGGACCGAGGCGGCGCTCATCGCGGGCGAGAACTACGAGGCATTCGGCCCGCTGGCGCGGTACTCGCACGCCATGAGCCACCTCACCGTCTCCCCCACCGTGCTGCGTGCCGGCGGCGCGATCAACGTGCTCCCGTCTACGGCGTACGTCGAGCTGGATATCAGGCCGTTGCCGGGGCAGGGGCAGGAGGACGTCGATAAGCTGCTGCGTGAAGCTCTGGGCGACCTGGCCGAACGCGTCCACATCGAGCATTTGATCACCGAAGAAGCGACCGTCTCGCCCGCATCGGGCCCGCTTTACGACGCCATCGTGGACACCTACCGCGAATTTTTCCCCACCGCCGATATCGTGCCCACCATTGCCGCCGGCGGCTCCGACCTGCGCTTCGGTCGACGACTCGGTGGTGTCGGCTACGGCTTCGCCCTCCACGCCGCCGGACGCGGATTCGGCGAAGTGCTCGACCAGCTCCACTCCCACGACGAATATGTCCACGTCGAGGACGTCGAACTGACCGCACGCGCATACCGCAGCCTTGTGCGGCGCTTCCTGGGCGTTTAATTTTTCTCACCAAAGGACCTGTGCGGGGTGGTGCCCGTGCATTATCTTTGGGGACTATGACGACGCTGCTTAACCAGGACAATTCGACCAAAACCATCAAAAACCCTGCTGACGGCACCATCGTCGGCACGACGAACTACCACTCCGCGGACACCGCCCGCGAGTACATCGAGCGCGCCCGCGCCAAACAGCCCGAATGGGCCGCCACCCCGGTCAAAGAGCGCAAAAAGATCATGCTGCGCTACCACGACCTCGTGCTGAAGCACCAGAAGGAACTGCTCGACCTCATCCAGGACGAGAACGGCAAGAACCGCCGCTCCGCTTTCGAGGAAGTTCTCGACAGCGCCTTGACCGCCCGCCACTACGCATACCGCGCAGGCAAGCTGCTCAAGAGCGAGGGCGCGAAAGTCGCCCTGCCGATCGCCACGAAGACCCGCGTCGAGCATGCGCCCGTCGGCGTTGTGGGCATCATCGCACCGTGGAACTACCCGCTCGTGCTCAGCCTTTCCGACGCTATCCCCGCGATCCTCGCCGGCAACACCGTCGTGCTCAAACCCGACTCCTCTACCCCGCTGACCGCGCTGCGCGCCGCTGAACTGTTCGCCGAGGCTGGCCTGCCGAAGGACGTTCTCAACGTCGTGCCCGGCTCCGGCCGCGAAGTCGGACAGCTGCTCGTGCAAGAGACCGACTACCTGATGTTCACCGGTTCCTCTGCCACCGGCGCGAAACTGGCTGCGCAGGCCGGTGAACGTCTCATCGGATTCTCCGGCGAGCTCGGCGGCAAGAACCCGCTGATCGTCACGGCCGACGCCGATGTGGACAAGGTCGTCAGCGGTGTTCGCCACGCCTGCTTCTCCAACACCGGTCAGCTGTGCATCTCCATTGAGCGCATGTACGTTCATCGCGCCGTGGCTGACAAGTTCATTCCGGCGTTCGTGCGCTGCGTCGAAAAGATGCGTATCGGCGGCGGCCACGACTGGGACATCGACATGGGCTCCCTCATCAACGAAGACCAGGCTGACACCGTCGCTGAATTCGTCGACGATGCCGTGAGCAAGGGTGCGACCGTTGCCACCGGCGGCAAGCGCCTCACCGACCTCGGGCCCGCGTTCTACGCCCCGACCGTTCTCCTCAACGTACCCGAAGATGCGCGCCTGTACCGCGAAGAAGTCTTCGGTCCAGTCGTCTACATCGAGGTCGTCGACTCCCACGAAGAAGCCATCGCCAAGGCGAACGACACCGAGTACGGATTGAACGCCTCCGTCTTCGGTAAGCCGTCCACCGCCCACGAGATCGCGTCCCAGCTCCAGGCGGGCACCGTGAACATCAATGAAGGCTACGGTGCCGGCTGGTCCTCCATCGGCGCGCCGATGGGTGGCTGGAAGCGTTCCGGTGTCGGGCGCCGCCACGGCGACGGCGGCCTGCTGAAGTACACCGAGTCCCGCACGGTTTCCGAACAGCGCATCGTTCCCATTGCCGGCCCCGACGGCATTGCCCCCGAGCGGTGGGCTCAGGCCCTGACCTTCGCGCTCAAATACGGCCGCGACCTCATGCGCTAGTTTTCGGGCGCGCCGAAGTGGCCGTGGACATGCCTAATTCACGCGATGAGCGTGGTCAGACTGTGTCTGCGGCCTTTTCGCTATTTCCCGAACAGTAGGTGCATCGCACCGTATTGGTGTGTGCTGTTCGGTACTGGTGTTCCGCGCGGTGAAACCCATGTCGGTGTCCCATCGCGCACCTGTATTCGACCCCTGTTATGCCTGTCGGGGTCATCATCGTTGGTGCGGTTGTGATACCTGCACAACACCGACAGGTTGTTCATGTTCGTCTGCCCACCGCGGGCCCACGGTTCAATGTGGTGGACCTCGCAGTTATCAGCAGCATGCCGGCAATCCGGCACCGGACACGTCGTCAGTGTTGCCCGGGCGAGGTCGCGTTGTTTCTTATTAGCGAACCGTTTCGTGCTGTACAGGTTCACCGGACCTACCTGCGGGTGGAAGAGTGCCACCTCAAGGTCTTTGGAGTGATGGTGGGCCAGGTACTCCGCACCAGTCATCGTGGTGCCATCCGACAG
>NZ_JALXWY010000015.1:0-46505 GCF_025144155.1 Corynebacterium sp. p3-SID1194 | reverse complement strand
ATTGGAGCCGGCGACGAGAATCGAACTCGCACTCTCAGCTTGGGAAGCTGATGTTCTACCACTAAACTACGCCGGCGTCGCTGCTCGGAAGCAGCGCAGATCATCGTAGCACCGCCCGTATCCGAGACTGAAAAACCCTGCCAGCCCGCGGCAGAAGGCGGCACCGTAAGATGAAGCCGTGCTTCTTTCTGACCGTGACATTCGTTCCGCCATCGACTCCGGCCGTCTGAGCATCGATCCGTTCAGCCCGGACCTGGTGCAGCCGTCCAGTGTGGACGTGCGCATCGACCGCTTCTTCCGCGTGTTCAACAACTCCAAGTACACGCACATCGACCCGAAGAAGGAAATGCCGGAGCTGACCACCGAGGTGGAAGTTCCGGAAGGGGAGCCGTTTGTGCTTCACCCCGGCGAATTCGTCCTCGCCGCTACCCTCGAGAATTTCGCGCTGCCCGCCGACCTCGCTGGACGCCTGGAAGGCAAGAGTTCGCTTGGACGCCTCGGCCTGGTCACGCACTCCACCGCAGGGTTCATCGACCCGGGCTTTACCGGCCACATCACCCTCGAGCTGTCCAATGTGGCCAACCTGCCGATCACCCTTTGGCCGGAGATGAAGGTGGGGCAGCTTGCGCTGTTCCAGATGTCGTCGCCCGCCGAGAATCCCTACGGTTCATCT
The DNA here is from genome assembly GCF_025144155.1 of Corynebacterium sp. p3-SID1194. Taxonomy (NCBI): domain Bacteria; kingdom Bacillati; phylum Actinomycetota; class Actinomycetes; order Mycobacteriales; family Corynebacteriaceae; genus Corynebacterium; species Corynebacterium sp. p3-SID1194. The sequence goes on along the minus strand of NZ_JALXWY010000015.1, from coordinate 45,832 downwards.
GCCGTCGGTTCCAAGTATCAGGGGCAGCGCGGCCCGACGCCGTCGAAGGCGTACCTGAACTTCCGGCAATAGCTTGCGGGGGTGATTTACCCCGTTGTAATCGCGGCGTATTCGGCGCGAGTGGGGTTGAGTGATTAAGCTCGTTTTCAACAGGTTTTCATTAACGGAAAACGTTTTCACTTAGGAGACAGGAGTCCCCCATGACCACCCCCAACGACGCTGCTAACCAGGGCTGCTGCGGCGGCCACGACGACAAGAACGACCTCGGCCTCAAAGACGTGCACGCCACCGACGCGCAGTGCAACTGCGAGTCGGGCCACTGCCAGTGCGGTCACCACATGACCTGCGACTGCGAAACAAACGAGTGCGAGTGCGACTGCAAGAAGGGCCAGGGCCACGCACACTGCACTGAGCACGGTCACGAGCACCATCACGAAAAGGGCGAGTGCGAGTGCGAGCCGCACGAGGTCAAGGAGCCGGCGGGCTGCGGTTGCGGCCACGCTCACTAGATTCCCGGAGCTAAAGCGGGCGCGCGGTTTGCGTGCCCGCTTTGTTCATTCCCAATTCGGCTGACCTTAACCGCGATATGGGTCAAGGTGGGCGCGAACCTTGCATAATGACCCGTATGCGCATGACTGTGATTGGCACCGGGTACCTTGGAGCAACGCACGCCGCCTGCATGGCGGAACTGGGGCACGAGGTGCTCGGCATTGACGTTGACCAGGCGAAAATCGACGCGTTGAAGAACGGCGACGTGCCGTTCTACGAGCCGGGGCTGCCAGAAGTGCTCAAACGCAATATCGAGTCCGGTCGCTTGGGCTTTACCACTGACTACGAGGAAGCCGCGGCGTTCGCGAACGTGCACTTCATTGGCGTGGGCACTCCGCAGCAGCGCGGTTCGTATGCGGCGGACACCACCTATGTCGAGGCTGCGATCGACTCGCTGGTCCCGCACCTCGAGGGCGAGCACGTGATCCTCGGCAAGTCGACGGTGCCGGTCGGCACGGCACGCGCGCTGCAGGAGCGCGCCGACGCTGAAGCCGAGCAGGCCGGCAAGGGCGCGAGCGTCGAGGTGGCGTGGAACCCGGAATTCCTGCGTGAAGGCTACGCGGTCAAGGACACGATTGAGCCGGACCGAATCGTGCTCGGCACGCGCGGGGAGAATTCGCGGGCCGAAGAGGTCGCCCGCGAGATCTACGCGACGCCGCTCGGCAAGGACACCCCGTTCATCGTCACTGACCTGCAGACTGCTGAGCTGGTCAAGGTCTCCGCGAACGCGTTTCTGGCCACGAAGATCTCGTTCATCAACGCGGTCTCCGAGGTCTGCGAGATCGTCGGTGCCGACGTCACCCAGCTTGCCGACGCCATCGGCCACGACGACCGCATCGGCCGCAAATTCCTCGGCGCAGGTCTCGGCTTCGGCGGCGGCTGCCTGCCGAAGGATATCCGCGCGTTCATGGCGCGCGCCGGCGAGGTCGGCGCGGACCAAGCTCTGACCTTCCTGCGCGAGGTCGACGCGATCAACATGCGCCGCCGTCAGCGCGTCGTCGACCTCTCCCGCGAAACGCTCGGCTCGCTCATTGGCCGCCGCATCACGGTCCTGGGTGCGGCGTTCAAGCCGAATTCCGACGATGTGCGCGACTCGCCGGCACTCGCGGTCGCCGGGCAGCTCAGTCTCGCGGGCGCTGCCGTGCGCGTGTACGACCCGCAGGGCATGGACAACGCCCGCAAGGTCTTCCCCACGCTCGACTACGCGGCTTCGCTCGATGACGCGCTCACCGACGCCGAGCTCGTCATCCTCGCCACAGAATGGGATGAGTTCAAGCAGCTGGACCCAGTACACGCAGGGAAGCTCGTCGCTAAGCAAACGCTTATCGACGCCCGCAATGTCCTCCCTGTCCAACCCTGGCTCTCCGCCGGATGGGACTTGAAGGCCCTCGGCCGATCCCTGTAGCGCTTGTTGGTGCATGTGCTCGCGCACATTTCAAGATAAATTTTGATACATGAATAGTCTGCGGACATACCTTTCTGAAATGCCACAGCGAATCCCTGAGCTCATTAGAGTTTTGGGGGTTCTCGCGGCAATTCTCACGGCTCTGGGGATCGTCGCTACTGTTGCAGGTGGAAGTTCACAGGCGAGTCGCCAAGGTGCACCAGCAACACCCACTACTACACCCGCTGCTGAACAGACCACAGTGCGGGAGACTGCCAGACCGGGGTTTGCGCCGGAGCCAACGAAACTGGAGATTCCCACCCACGATGGATCAGGGCAAGTGACTCACCCTTCGGTCGTGCACATTCCGCGCGGCTGGAATGGTTACGAGTACTGGATGGCGATGACGCCGTACCCGTCTGGCAAGGATTCGGAGGAAGACCCCAATATCGTCGCTTCGCACGACGGCGATCACTGGGAAGTTCCGCGGGGAGTGAGCAACCCGCTTGATGACGAACCCGGCGGCCGAGGCGCGTACAACTCCGACACCAACCTGGTTCTTGTTGACGGAACAATGTACATGACTTGGCGGAAAGTGACTGAGAACAGGAAAGTCGAGTTCTACATGAGGACTTCGACGGACGGAGCCAACTGGACAGAACCCGTGCTCATCGCCACGCCCACGCGTAATTCGCTTTCTCAATCCCTCGTGCGAATTGGCGAGGTGTGGCGGATGTACGCTGTCCAGACTTCGACCGGTGAGAATGAATTGGTGTACTGGGAGACCACTGATCTGGTTCCGACCCCGGAAAGCTGGGGTGCCACGAACCCCTGCGGCATCAACTCCTTGGGCCCAGATTTCGAGCCGTGGCACATCGACATCCAGCACGTCAACGGTTCCTGGTATGGGCTACTCACAGTCAGCCGATGGAACCAGAACGGGGTAGACAGTCGAGTCCACTTGATGCGCTCAGCTGACGGGATGAACTGGTCAGCTGTTTCCGAACCGATTTTCCCTGTCGCTGGTGGCTGGTACGACTCCCACTATAAGAGCGGATTCGTTGTGCATCCTGACGGAAATAAGACCCGGATGGATATCTACGCAGCGGTTGTCGACTCTAAAACCAAGGCACGTTACGTCGGCAGAACGGAGGCGACGCTCCACAACTGAGCGCCCCACGTGAACTCCGCTAGTGGTAACTCGGGCTAGTTCTGCTGATAGTCCGCCAGAAAGTTGCCCAGGCGCTCCAGCGCGTTTTCCAGCTGGGACGCCCACGGGAGGGTGACCACGCGGAAGTGGTCCGGCGTCGGGTAGTTGAAGCCGGAGCCGCCGACCATGAGGATCTTCTCGCTCTTGAGTAGGTCGAGCATGAATTGCTCGTCGTCGTGGATCTGGTACATGTCCATGTCCAGCTTCGGGAACGCGTACATCGCGCCCTTCGGCTCGACGACGGAGACGCCAGGGATCTCGCGGAGCTTCTTCACAGCGACATCGCGCTGCTTCTTCAAGCGGCCGCCTTCGCCGGTCAGGCCGTAAATGGACTGGCGTCCGCCGAGAGCGACCTGAATGGCATGCTGGCCCGGCACATTCGAGCACAGACGCGTGCCGGCAAGGAGGTCCAAGCCCTCGATGAAGCCCGTGGCGCGGCGCCGCGGACCAGTAATCACCAGCCAGCCGGCGCGGTAGCCGCACACGCGGTAGGCCTTGGAAAGACCATTGAACGTCAAAGTGACTAGGTCGGGGGCGATGGCGGCCATGGAGTGGTGCACGGCGCCGTCGTAAAGCACGCGATCGTAGATCTCGTCGGAGAGCACCATGAGCTCGTGCTCGCGCGCGACGTCGGCGATATCCTCCAGAACCTTCTTCGAATAGACCGCGCCCGTCGGGTTATTCGGGTTGATCACCACGATCGCTTTCGTGCGGTCCGTGACCTTCGAGCGGATGTCCTCGATCGACGGGTTCCAACCATCCTCCTCGTCGCACAGATAGTGGACAGCCTTACCGCCCGCGAGCGTCGTCGCAGCAGTCCAGAGGGGATAGTCGGGGGAGGGGATGAGGACCTCGTCGCCGTCGTTAAGCAAAGCTTGCGTCGTCATCGTGATGAGCTCGGACACGCCGTTGCCCAAATACACATCGTCGATGTCGAAGTCCGGGAAGCCGTCGATCTCCTCATAACGCGTGACGATGGCACGCCGCGCCGGAATGATGCCCTTCGACGTCGTGTACCCCTGCGATGTCGGCAACGCCGCGATCATGTCCCGCATGATCACATCCGGTGCCTCGAAACCGAAGACCGCCGGGTTACCAGTATTGAGCTTCAAAATGGTGTGGCCGTCGCGCTCCATCTCCTCCGCCGCCGTCGCGACAGGGCCGCGGAGATCGTACGACACACCCTTGATCTTCTCCGCCTGATCGAAGTGGCGGTGACGCTTCAGCGGCGCACGCTGCTGCTTTTCCTGTTTGCCGGGCTTCTTTTCTTTGCTCATACGGCAATTGTCCCAAAAATCCGGTGCCTATTTCGTGAAACGGTTCAACGTGCGCTGCGCCAAATTCATCGCCTCGCCCGTCAGCTGGTCACGCTGCAAAGTGCGCTCCACCTTCCGACGCTCCAACTCCAATCGGTTCGCCTGCTGCAACTCCCGGAACCTTTGGCGGTCGAGCTGCCTCGGACTCGGTGCGTACCAGCTGTCCGGCCCGGCCTTCATGATGTAGAGAAGCGTGAATAGCGTCGGGATGATCAGCAGCAACAACGCCCATGCCCCCGACCCCGTCGCGGTCGAAAGCCCCACCGCTCCCGCGAAAGATGCCAACGACCCCAAGAGGAAAATGCCCAGACGCGTGTTCTTCCCGTTCGCGCGGGCGCGTTCAATCTCGCTACGCGTGAACGTCTGCTCGGCGACCTCCTGGCGTTGATGCTCCGGCAGATCACTGAACAGCGGCACCAAATCCTGCCGCGTCGTCGCCTGCTCTACCTGTTCGCAACGACGGTTGAACTCGTCGCTGTCCAACCGGCCCTCGCCGAGCGCATAACTCAGCCGCGCCACGGCGTCCGAGCGATCCAAATCCGACAAACGGACAAGATCACTGCTGCGCTTCTGCGGATTATGCGGGGGCTGATACGTCACGATTCCAATACTAATCCGTCCGATGCGCCGATTCGCCTAGACAATCATTTGGCCTCAAATATTATGTAGCCCATGACCAATCCCAATGATCCCAACAGTTACCCGCAGTACGGCAGTAACCCCTCCGGCCAACCCGGTGGCTACGGCGCCGGCCAAAACGCCGGACAGGCGTACGGCCAGCACTACGGCCAGGGGCAGGGGCCAGGCAATGCGTACCAGGGGCCAGGCAACCCGTATCCGCCGACTTCCGGCTACGTGAACCCGGAATCCCAGTCCGAGTCCGGTCGCCCGCTTCACATTCCGCCAGCAGAGCTGCCTCCCGCTGAGGCAGTCGCCTTCGGCTTCAAGCGCTTCTTCACCAGCCAGTGGCACGTCTACTTGGGCTTGCAGTTCCTCCCGATGATCATCGCTATCGTCGGCGCTCTCGTCCTCATTCTTCCGCAGATCGTGGCAGGCGCGGATCCCGATACCGGAGACCTCAGTAAAAGCGCGTTGATATCCATGGTCATCTTTTGCATCCTGCTTTACGCTTTCTCGTTCGCGGTTAACGTCGTCTTTTGCAAGACCGCGTTGCAGGACACCCGAGGTGTCAAGCCGACGTGGAGCAACATATTCAAGAATGTGCCGTGGGGACAGGGTCTTGCAGCTTATGCCCTAGTGATGGTCGTTCTAATCGCTTACATCTTCGTTGCAGGTCTCTTGGCAAATCAAGTTCCGGTACTCGGGGTCTTCCTTTCCTTCGTTCTCTGGCTCGGGATGATCTTCCTCATGCCGATCTTGGTGATGGTCCCGCTCTATGCGATCGACGGAAAGACTTCCGCCATCGGTGCGTTCGGGGCCGCGTGGCATGACGTGAAAGCTCAGTACTGGCGCGTTTTCGGTGCCTTGTTCCTTCTGGGAATCGCATGTATGGCTCTCGTTTTCTTCACGCTTGGCGCCGGGGGAATCGTAGCCTTGCCAGTCGAGGTCCTGGGCATCGTGTTTATTTACCGCTGGATCAGTGAATACGGGAAGGCAGGCCAGGCGACGGGGCCGGCAGGCAATCCCGCCGGCCAGCCGTACCAGCACCCGGAGCAGCCGGGTGGCTACATGAGCATGTACTAAAACGCCGCGTCAAAGACCGGGTCCCGTTGTGGGGCCCGGTTTTTGTTTTGGGCGTGCGGAAGTGGCCGTGGACATGCCTAATTCACGCGATGAGCGTGGTCAGACTTTGTCTGCGGCCTTTTCTCTATGTTCCGAACAGCAGGTGCATGGCACCGTATTGGTGTGTGCTGTTCGGTACTGGTGTTCCGCGCGGTGAGATCCATGTTGGTGTCCCATCGCGCATCTGTATTCGACCCCTGTTATGCCTGTCGGGGTCATCATCGTTGGTGCGGTTGTGATACCTGCACAACACCGACAGGTTGTTCATATTCGTCTGCCCACCGCGGGCCCACGGTTCAATGTGGTGGACCTCGCAGTTATCAGCAGCATGCCGGCAATCCGGCACAGGACACGTCGTCAGTGTTGCCCGGGCGAGGTCGCGTTGTTTCTTATTAGCGAACCGTTTCGTGTTGTACAGGTTCACCGGACCGTGCTGCGGGTGGAAGAGTGCCACTTCAAGGTCTTTGGAGTGATGGTGCGCCAAATACTCCGCACCAGTCATCGTCGTGCCATCAGACAACCCCAGGATGGTGTCATCGCCCTGGCCGCCGAGGACCTTGATGTAATCCGGAAGCGGGATCTGGACCAGCGGGCGTGGAACAGCCTCAGCGACAGCACCGTCCTTGTGGAGTAGGTCGTGGAATGCCTCGTACATCTGCGGGCCCTCAGGACGGTTAGCGTCGAGTTTTTGGCGCAGCGCGTACTCAAGGGCGGCGATATCACGCGCATCACCAGTAGCACTGAAAGTGCGCTTACCTTTCCGGGGCTTGCCGAACCGCACCGACGACTCCGGAGCAGGTGTATCCACCTCAGGAACGATGTCTTTGGCGCGGCGTTTCAACGTCTCGTAGTTCCCGCGCACGGACAGCAGGGCGAGGCGGAGTTTCCATTTTTCGCTCTCGGAGCTGGCGGCTTTGATGTGTTGTTCGATGAAGACGAGTTGGTCGAGTGATTTCGCGGTTTGGCGGGCGATGCGCACCGCGTGAGCTTGTTTGCGGGTGGAGCGGGATTTTCCGTAGTAGACCTCGTAGACGCCTTTCCAATCGGCAACGCGGGTGGGGTTGGCCCCGGCGTCGACAAGCTGTTGGGCGTCGAAACTACCCAGCAGGTCGATGGCGTTGCCTGCGCCCACATGCGCTGCGAATTGGTTCATGCCACAAACGCTAAACCAGATGCAAGCCGAGGTCTATCGAACAATGTCCATTACAGTAGACAACGCCCAAACACGCAGGCCACACGGGGCGCAAAACGGCGAAAGATAGCCGAAACGGGGTGAACGGCGCCGGCAGAAACGGGTTATTCCGCGCTGAACTGCGATTGATTCAGCTCGAAATAGGTGCCGCGGCGGGCGAGGAGCTCCTCGTGGGTTCCTTGTTCAGCGATCGTGCCGTGCTGCATGACGATGATGAGGTCGGCGTCGCGGATCGTCGATAAGCGGTGCGCGATGACGAAGCTGGTGCGGTTGCTGCGCAGTGCGTTCATGGCGTTTTGGACGAGGACTTCGGTGCGGGTATCCACGGAGCTGGTGGCTTCGTCGAGGATGAGGAGGCCGGGCTGCGACAGGAACGCGCGCGCGATGGTGATGAGCTGGCGTTCGCCGGCGGAAATGGAGCCGCTGTCCTGGTCGATTTCGGTGTCGTACCCGTCGGGGAGGGTGCGCACGAAGCGGTCGACGTAGGTGGCTCGCGCGGCGGCGATGACCTCGTCGTCGGTGGCATCGAGGCGGCCGTAGCGGATGTTCTCCATGATGGTGCCTTTGAACAGCACGGCATCCTGGAGCACCATGCCGATGCGGGAGCGCAGCTCGGCGCGGTTGAGGTCTCGAATATCGGTGCCGTCGAGGCGGATGGCGCCGGCGTCGACGTCGTAGAACCGCATGATGAGGTTGACCAGTGTGGTCTTGCCGGCACCGGTCGGCCCGACGATGGCGGCGGTCTGTCCGGGCTCGACGCGCAGGCTGAGGTCCTCGATGAGCGGGAAGTCGGGGGCATACGAGAAGTCGACGTGCTCGAATTCGACGAGGCCGCGCGTTTTTTCGCTTATCGACGACGCCCCAGCCCCCTCATCCTCTTCCTCCTCCTCGGCATCGAGTAGTTCGAAGACACGCTCGGCGGAGGCGACGCCGGACTGGAGCATCTGCATCATCCCGGCGATCTCGCCGAGCGGCTGGTTCATCTGGCGGGAGTACTGGATGAAGGCGGTGGCGTCGCCTAGGGTGAGCTGGCCGGAGGCGACTTTGAGGCCGCCGAGAACCGCGACGGCCACGTACGACAGGGACCCGATGAACTGCATGATCGGGTGCATCGAGTTGGCCAGGAACTGGGCTTTTTGCGCGGCGGCGGCGAGTTCCTCGTTGCGTTCGTCGAACTGCTCCCGGATCTCTGCCGAGCGGCCGAAGATCCTCGCAACGTCGTGGCCGGTGAAGGCTTCCTCCACGTGCCCGTTCAGGTCGCCGGTGGCTTTCCACTGGGTGACGAATTCCTTCTGGGAGCGGGTGCCCACCAAGCCCATGACGGCGCCGGTCAGCGGGATTGCCAGCAGGGCAACGATGGCGAGCTGCCACGAGATGGCGAACATCATGACGATGATGCCGGCGAGGGTGAGGACCGCGTTGAACAGCATCGAGAGCGATTGCTGGAGCGCCTGCTGGATGTTGTCGACGTCGTTGGTGGTGCGGCTCATGACGTCGCCGCGTTGACGCGAATCGAAATAAGACAGCGGCAGGCGGTGGATCTTCGCCTCCACCCGCTCGCGCAGCGTGTAGACGGCGCGCATGGTCAGTTTGTTGAGGATCGCGCCCTGGGCCCACATGAGCAGGGCGGCGGCCAGGTAGAACGCCAGCACCGCGATGATGAGACCGCGGAGCCGGTCGAAGTCGATGCCGTGGCCCGGGTGCAAATCCATCGCCGCGGCCATGTCGGCGAAACGGTCCTGGCCCGCCGCGCGTAGTCCATCGACTGCTTGCTCGGCGGTGGTGTCTTCCGGAAGCTGCTTGGACACGACTCCGTTGAAGATCACGTCCATCGCCCTGCCCATCACCCGCGGCGCCCAGACGGCGAGGAGGACAGAGCCCGCGTTCATCAGGAAGACGAAGATGAGCGCGATCTTGTATGGCGCGAGCAGTCCGAGCAGGCGTTTTGCGGACGGCCAGAAGTGTTTGGCTTTGCGGGGGGCTTTATTGGAGTAGTCGTCGCCGGCCATGGTTTCTTCGTAGGCGGCGAGTTGGTCGTCGGTAAGCTGCTCGCTCATGCGGTCACCTGCTTTTGGCTCGCGTCGATCTCGCGGTAGGTCGTGCTGGTGCGCAGCAGTTCGTCGTGGGTTCCGCGTGCGACGATTTCGCCGGCTTCCATCACGAGAATCTGGTCCGCACCGCTTATCGACGCCACCCTCTGCGCCACCACCAGCACCGTCTTTCCCTCGGTGTAGCTGGTCATGGCGTCCTGGAGCTTCGCTTCGGTGACGGCGTCGAGGGCGGAAAACGAGTCGTCGAACAGGTAGATATCGGGTGCGGCGATGAGCATGCGCGCGATGCACAACCGCTGGCGCTGCCCGCCGGAGACATTGGTGCCGCCCTGGGCGATCGGCATGTCCAGGTCATCGACGAAGTGGGCCTGGGCGGTGCGCAGGGCTTCCCACATCTCGTCGTCGGTGGCGTCTGGTTTGCCCACGCGGAGGTTGGAGGCGACGGTGCCGCGGTAGAGCCACGGCTTCTGCGGGACCATGCCCACCTTGCCGCCCACGCTCACCTGGCCGGAGGTGGGGTAGTAGAGCTCCGGGATGAGGCCCATGAGCGTCGACTTGCCCGAGCCCGTCGACCCGATGATCGCGGTGACGGTGCCGGGGCGCGCGGTGAAGTCGATGTCTTTGAGCACCGGTTCTTCGGCACCGGGGTAGCGGTAGGTGACGCCGCGGAACTCGACGACGCCGGGTTCTGCGCTGGCACTGCTGTTCTCCGGCGGAGCGGTGTTCTCGTAGCGCAGCACCTCCGAGATGCGGCGGCCGCAGACAATGGCGCGCGGCAGCATCATGAGCATGAACACGCCCATCATGACGGCCATGAGGATCTGCATCAGGTACTGCATGAACGCGGTCAGCGAGCCGACTTCGACGAGGCCCTCGTCGACGCGGTGGCCCCCGAACCAGAGCACCGCCGCGGTGGCGAGGTTCAGGATCAGCATGATGACGGGGAACATGGTGACGAAGACCCGGCCGATATTCAGGCTCAGCTTCGTCAGGGCGGTGTTGGCGTCGGTGAAGCGCTTCGTCTCGAAATCCTCGCGGCCGAAGGCGCGGACGACGCGGATACCGGCGATCTGCTCGCGCAGCAGCCCGTTAATGGCGTCGAGTTTTTGCTGCATTTTCCGGAACAGCGGCATGAGTAGCGCCGCGATGACCGCGACGACGATGGCGAGCACCGCAACAGCCACGATGACCAGCCACGACATTCCCGCGTCCTGTCGCAGCGCCATGATCACGCCGCCGACCGCCATGATCGGTGCAGCGACCATGAAATTGAAGAACAACAGTGCGGTCATCTGCACCTGCTGCACATCGTTGGTCGCGCGGGTGGTTAGCGTCGCCGGGCCGAAGTGCCCCATGTCCTCCGACGTGAACTGGTTGACCTTGTCGTACACCGCGCCGCGGATGTCGCGGCCGGTACGCATCGCCGCGGCGGAGGCGAACCACACCGCACCCACCGCTGCAGCCACCTGGAGCAGCGACACCGCGAGCATGAGCAGGCCCACGCTCCGGATGTACGGCACGTCGGCTTTGGCCACGCCGTTGTTGATGATGTCTGCGTTCAAATCCGGCAGGTACAAGGTGGCCAGAGTCGACAGAAGTTGCAGCACGACCACCGCGGCGATCAACCCCGCGTACGGCCTGCTGAACCTCCCGGTCAGGCGGATGAGATCCACGAGTTGCCCCTCTCTTTTAGACAGGGGCAATACTAAACCTTGCGGTGAAAATTTCACCGTCCGGTGCTGCTACCTCGGCGAACAGGTGTGGAGGAGACTTGCTTGTAGTGGTCCGGCAGGCCGTTCTTGCCGTAGGACAGGCGGCGATGGAGCCACTCGAAAGGGCCAGGTTTGCCTGCCTTCTCCAAGGCCCACGCACCAGCGACCGTAGCCAGCCAGACGAGCAGCGCCCACCCAAGCTTGCCCGCAATGGTGGCATCCCGCGTGACCCACCAGAACGCGGGCTGCGTGGTCAGCATGAACAGGATCGTTTGCCCCAGGTAGCCGCTCATGGATCTCTTGCCGAGTGCGATGAACGGTTCGAGGGCGGGAGGAAGCGCGCCCCCGGCGTCGATACGCGCCTGCAGAGGCTGGCATACTAGGGCGATCGCGGCGAGAATGCCGGGCCCCGTGAGCAGCCCGAGCGATTCGTTCGCATCGGTGAGACCGGCTGCCCAGCCGGGGCCGAGAACGCCGATCTCCGCGAAGCCCCACGGGATCCCGATGGCAGGAATGAGCACTGCTGCAAGGAGCGCCCATGCGCGAAACATCGTGCGGTTCGCAGGCAGATCGCCGAAGACTTTGCGGCGGCCCCAGATGAAGCCGACGATGACGAGTGGCAAGAAGGACATCATCTCAATCGCGGCAAGCGCGGGGTACATCATGACAATGGAGATGCCATTCGACATGCGCTCACCGAGATCGGTGATCCGGGCGGGTTCTCCGCCGACGGGTTCCTGCGTTGTGCCGAATGCGGCGATAATGCCGGGGGCACGGGCCGCTGCTTGGACGGCGAACACCGTGCCCGCGAGAATATAGAGTGCGCGGTCACTCCAACCAATGACAAGACACAGCAGCAATGCCGCGATGCCGTAGGCGGTCATGATGTCGTTGGTGAAAAACAGCGTCTTGTGGATGAGCCCAAAGAGAAACAGGAATCCGTAGCGGCGTGCCAGTACCTTGCGGCGCGCCCGCAACGGGTACCCGCGCCGGGCCAGGCTGGCAAAGATCATGCCCACTCCGACACCGAGCAAGGTGGCGAACATGGGCAGGCCGCGCACGTGCACGAAAAGCGTCTCGAAGAAGACCAGCGCCTTTTCGAGCACGGTCCCGGCACCGTTGTAGCCGCCGAGGCCTGCGGCGTGGTCGACTTTTTCCGCCGGATCCCAGTCCGTGACCATATTGGCCATCGCGATACCGACGAGGGCGAGCCCCCGAGCCAGGTCAGGGGCGATGAAACGTCGACGGGAAGCGGTGAATGCTCCAGCCATTCTCACTTCACCGCTCGTCGATTCGCGGCGGCGTAGGCCACCGCAGCGAGAGCCGCAACCCAAATCACGAGCGTGATCGTGCCTGCGGTACCGTTAATGGCCCCTCCGCCAGGAAGAATGTTGTGAATCGCGTTCGCCCACGGCTGGTTGACCGCCCCGAGAGCAGTCTCCACGATCAAAGACTCGACGATCCACACGAAAAAGGAGGCTGTGCCGGAACCGAGAGCCACTGCGGACAACGCCGCGAGTAGTGGGTAGACGATCCAGAGCTTCGCTTGGGCCAGGACCATCGACGTGCTCTCTGCTCCCATTGCGGCGATCCCGTCGACGAACATGTGCGAGCCGCCGATTCCGATGCCCGACGCGGCAAACGCAGTCAGGGTGCACGCGAGGGCGGCGACTCCCACGCGGCATGCGAGTTCCTTGCCGCGGTGGTTCGAAGCGAGGTAGGCATACCCGATCGTGCCTCGCGAATGAGCGCCACCGGCGGGGAACGCACCGGCGGCGAGAGCGACAGGAAGCATGAAGCTCGCCGGGATGAGCAGCATTGCCGGGTCAATGGTGTTTGTGCCGTTTGGGCCGAGCAGTGCGGCAACCATGATCGGCCCGGCGATCAGTGCCACAGCAATGAATGCGAGAAGAATGCCAGTGGAAGGGCGGGAAAAGATCTCGCGGCATGTAGCTTTCAGTGTGTTCATCGGTTCATTTCCTTTGCGCAGTGGTTGGTGGAATCGAGGAAGACATCTTCCAGGCTGCGCCTCGTTTCCTGGAGCGAGTACACGGTCACGCCCGCGCGTTGGGCGGTCTCGCCTACATCGCGCGGCGTGGCGTTGTCGACGATGACGGTCTCGCCCACGACCTGGCCTCCCGTGGCTTGCGCGAGCCGCGCCGGGTCGCTGCAGAGCGCTTCAACGCGGTGTGATCCGAGGAAGTCGTCGAGATCTCCTTCGCCGACGAGGGATCCGTTGTCGATGACGACGAGACGGTCGGCAGTCAGCTGCATTTCGCTCATCAGGTGCGAGGAAACTACGACTGCCCGCCCGTCGGCTGCCATCTGCCGGATGCGTCCGCGCATCCAAGCCACGCCTTGGGGGTCGAGCCCGTTGACTGGCTCGTCGAGGATGACGTTCGCTGGGTCCCCAATCAAGGCGGAGGCGACTCCAAGGCGTTGGCGCATGCCGAGGGAATAATTTTTCACCTTCCGGGTCGCCGCGTCGGTGAGGCCGAACGCCTCCAAGGACTCGTCGGCGAGGGACTCGGGAACACCCGCGTAGTCGGCCACCATCTTCAGGTGAGCGCGGCCGGTCATGTGCGGCGCGATCCATTCCGGGTTGAGCAGTGCACCGACGGAACGGGCGGGGTGGGGGAGGGAACGGAAAGGGGTGCCGTCGATAAGCGCTGTGCCCTCGTCGAGCGATTCAAGCCCGACGACCATGCGCAATGTCGTGGACTTCCCAGATCCGTTCGGGCCGAGGAAGCCAGTGACTGCGCCATCGGGGGCGGTGAAACTGAGAGCGTCGACAGCCGTCGAGCGCGAATACCGTTTGGTCAAACTTTGAACGTTGATCATGGTTTCGATATTCGCGCTGCCGAGCGAGGAAAACGTCGGTCTGCGGGTGTATATCCGGGCGTACACCTCAGGGTGTACGCGGCATGCCTAGTGGCCGAGCAACTCGCTCGTACCCACCACACCAGCGCGGAAGGCGAAGAGAACAGCGTGCACGCGGTCGCGTGAACTCGTTTTGAACAGGATGCGGTGCACGTGCGTTTTCACGGTGGCGGGAGAGAGCGTCTCCGCTGCGGCGATCTCCTCGTTGGAGTAGCCAAGCGCAACAAGCCGGAGAATTTCCACTTCGCGGGGTGTCAGCTGCTCGAGCATCGTCTCATTGCGCATGGCTTCTTGCTGCTCAGGTGCGTGCGCCGCTCCGATGACGTACTTGGTCACCTTGGGGGCGAGCACCGCGTCGCCGCCGTGAACGGTTCGGATCGCTTCGAGCAGCTCGTCAGGGGCGGCGTCTTTGAGCAAGAAGCCGGAAGCGCCAGCTTCGAGGGCACCGAGAACGAGATCGCGGTCGTCGAAGGTGGTCAACATGATCACTCGGGTATGGGGCTGTTCCTCCAGTAACGAGCTGCAGGCGGTGATGCCGTCGGTGCCAGGCATTCGTATGTCCAGCAGCACGATGTCGGCGGTGCTCTGCCCGAGCACACCCGTTCCATCGCTGGCCTGCCACACCACTTCCATGTCGGGCTGGGAGTTGACCAGCATGGAAAAACCGGCGCGAACAAGGGGTTGATCGTCGACAAGCGCAACGGTGATCATCGCGGAACCTCCACTTCAAGGACGAAAGATCCGTCCGAATCAGCAATACGCACCCTGCCGCCGTGCGCGGCTACCCGCTCGCGGATGCCGACTAACCCGAACCCGTCGCTTTCTTGCTTGCTTATCGACGCCGGGTTCGCAGCCACGACCACCACCTCTTTCGCATTCGTCGAAAAAACGATTGAGCCTGTTTGCTCCGACGCATGGCGCAGCATGTTCGTTACCACCTCTTGGCAAATGCGGTAGAGGGTGAACTGAGTGAGGGCAGGCAGATCCTCCGGAAGCGTGTCGAAGCCGTCCACTGCGAGGTCGAGCCCCCGGGCCCGGGCATCGGCGAACAAGTCTTCGAAATCGCGCCGTCCGGGCGTCGCGCCCGCGGGGTGGCTAGAATCCTCCTCGCGTAACACGCTAAGCAAGCCGCGCATTTGGGACAGGGCAGTGCGGGATTCCTCGCTGATTGTTTCGAGTGCTTCTTGTGCTTCGGCGGGGTTGGAGGCGGCAGCGTACCGGGCGCCGTCGGCAAGCGCGGTGATGCCCGCGAGTGAATGAGCGACAATGTCGTGCATTTCCCGAGCGATTTGGGTCCGCTCACGGACGTGGGCGAACTCGATCCGCTGTTTGAGCTCGTCAATGCGGTCGCGGCGCTGGCGAACTTGGGCACCGAGAAGGAAGAAAAACCCCAGCACGAGCCACGCGACGACAACAGATGCCACGGCGCTGAGCAGAGAGCGGGTGGCAGGAAGCGCGTTGAGATCCAGCGCCTCGTGCCAGTGCATGAGCTGCTCTGCCGCCGTGATGCCGAGAATCCACGCCGCAGTCCACGGCCGGAGTCGCGGCGGCAAACGATACGAGGTCACGAATGCCGCCAGACAGACCGGTACTGTCCAATACAAAGGCACGCTCAGAGAGGGAATAGCCAACGACAGCGTGGCGCATCCAGCGACTGCAATCACCGACCACAGCGGCCGATCCCGATACAGCACGCACCCCACCCCGCACACGACGAGGAGAACTGTGCCCGCCGCGACCGCTGGGGCGGGCACCGCGTCACCGTGCGACTGCACCGTAATCCAGTCGAAGCAGAAAAATACCGTAATCAGGGCAATTGCAAGCCATGCAAAGATGCGCCGCGAATCCGCCGCGCGTGTGCTTCCTGCTGCTCGAACCATGGGGACAACAATAGGTCCCCGACGGAATAGTCTGCAGCGCCCGCGCAATCCCCAGCAAGGACATCCGTGAGGCGGACGAGATCGATCCTGCGGCGGGTGTGGGAGTGGCCGCGGCCCACGCAGGTCTGTACCGCCCGCTCCCAATCCATGAAAAAATCCCCTCGCTGCAAACGGTGGCGGTAACAGCCTACAGCTGGGGACGCGACGTCGATAAGCGTGATTGTTTGTAATTTCTATTTGGAGTTGAAAGGCCGCGCATTCTGGCTAACAATTGGGGCGCTGTTTCCTTACTGAACGAAAGGGTTTCTCATGTACTGGTGGTTTGACAATATCTTCGATTACATCGCGTACCGTGGCTCCTCCATCGCGTTCAACCGCGTGGATCAGTACCTGTACAACTACGTCAACATGATGTTCCGCCGTTAAGAACAACTGAGACGAGAAGAGCTCCCCGCCCGCGTGATGGGTGGGGAGCTCTTTGCTGGGCACCTAAGCTTGCCAGCGGTCGTCCGGGCCGGTCGTGCGGTCCGCGTAACGCTTCTTCGCGTTGTCGTAATCCTCCACCGGCAGCTGGTAGAAGAACACGCGCGGCATGACAGCCTCCGAGTTCTCGAGGTAAGTGGTGACGAACTTATCGACGTTCTCACGCTCGGCCGACTTCTTGTTCACGTAAATGAACAGCGGGCGCGACAACGGGTAATTGCCGTTCTTCGTCTCCTCCGACGACGGCGCGATGCCATCGACGTTGACGTTGTCGATGAACTTCTGGGACTCGTCCTCGGTGGCGAGGTAGTTTCCGATGCCCATGAACGACAGCGCGTTCGGATCCTCGGCGACCCACGCGGACAGCTCCTGGACATCGTCCGTGGCCTCGTAATCGTCGCGGATCTCGTCGCCGTCCAGGACAAGGTCCTTGAACACGTCGAGCGTGCCCGAACCCTCCGGGCGGCCGTACAGCTTGATCTCCTCGTCCGGCCACGACGGATCGATGTCGGACCACTTGGACACTGGGGAGTCCTTGGCCCAGATGTCGTGCAGCTGGTCGATGGTCAGGTCGGCGGCGAAGTCGTTGTCGCGGTGCTTCACAATGGTGATGGCATCGAGGCCGATCGGCAGCTCGATGAACTCGACCTTGTTCTCGTAGCACTGCTTCTGAAAATCGTCCGGGATCGCCACCGACGCGTCGTTGATGTCAGCCTCGCCGTTGCAGAACCTCTCGAAGCCGTCCGTCGAACCGATGGCCTCGACGTTGACATCGAAGTCGTAACGCTTGGCCATGTACGACGTGACCGGTTCCACGGTGGCGGAACCGGTGGCCTGGATCGCGTCCTCGCCCGGCGTGTTATCCGACGAGCAAGCGGACGCGAAAACCGTGACCGCCGCCAGTGCGGAGGCGACGAGTGCTTTACGCGTTTTAGCCATTGTTCTTCGCCTCCTGCATCTCGGCGCGGAACTCACGCAGCAGGCGGAAGAGGTTCTTCCAGGAGCCCTGGGAGTTGCTCCAGTATTTGGCGAAGTTCTCGTCCAGCTCAGCCTGCTGCTCCGGGGTGACGTTTGGGTTGATTTTCTTGTGCTTGTGGGTGGGATGGGTGCTCTCCGCAGCGACGACGGTTTTGTCCTCTCCGTTGGCAGGTTCGATGACTGCTTCGGTGGCGGTGGCCTCATGGTCGGCGGTCAGGCGGTCCTTGTTACGGCCGCGTGCGTTGAGCTCGACGCGCAGTTCGTCCGCGGTTTCTTCGAGCTCGGCGAGCAGGGCCTGCAGCGCCTCGTCGGGAGCCTCGCTCTTGATGAGGTCCTGGGCCATGGGGGACAGGTCGGGGGTCTCATTCTGATTCGTCATTGGGGGCTCCTTACATCAGGGAGTTGGAAATGAACACTGCCAGCAGCGGGATGGCGAAGAAGACGCCACCGATGTAGATGAATACGTAGAGTTTGTTCTTCTCGGCTAGGCCAGCGAGCCAGTCGGAGCACTTCGGCGGAAGGTCGCGCAGGAACGGGATGCCAAGGATGAGGATGGCGGAGAAGAAGTTGAAAAGGGTGTGTACGAGGGCACCGGCCATCGCGGCTTCCGCCTCTGTGCCTGTTGCGGCGAATGCCGCGATAAGACCGGTCATGGTTGTACCGATATTCGCACCCACCACGAACGGGAACAGGGTGCGGACCTGGAACTTGCCGGATGCCGCAAGCGGAACCGTCAGGGCGGTCGTGGTGGAGGAGGACTGGACCAACGCGGTGATGAGGGCACCGGAGAGTGCACCGAAGAACGCGTTCTTGCCCAAGGCTGCGTAGAGGATATCTTGCGCCTTGCCAACGAGCAGGGCATTCAGGAGTTTGCCGATGAAGCTGATGGAAACCAGGACGAGTGCGACACCGATGATGGCCAGGACGACACCGCCCCAGACATCGCCGAGCGGTTCGACGAGACCGCTTGCCAGCCCGACGAGGGGTTCGGTGATCATGTCGATGAAGTCGCCGAGCGCTTCGAAAGCACCCGCAATGACGCCTTCACCGGAACCGGTGAGGGACGGTGCGATTGCGGTCGCCGTCTTGCCCAAGAAGCCGGTGAGCATCTCCAGCGTGAAGAAGATGGAGATGGCGATCAGGTTGAAGAAGTCGTGCACGGTCGCCATGGAGAAACCGTTGCGGAACTGCTTCTTGTTGCCGGCCAGGCCCAGGGCCACCAGGGTCGAGGTGACCGAGGTGCCCATGTTGGCGCCGAAGAGCATTGGAATGGCGATATTCAGTGGCAGGCCACCCGCGATCATGCCGACCACGATGGACGTGGTGGTCGAAGAAGACTGAATGATCGCGGTGGTGACGATACCGATGGCCAGGCCGACGAACGGGTTCTCGGCGAAGGAGAATAGTTCCTTGGCCTGATCGCCGGCAGCCATCTTGAAGCCGTCGCCGATCATGCCCACACCGTTGAGGAGCAGCCAGATGGCGAGGAATACGGCGATCCAATTGGCTATTTGCTTCGCGGTGCCCTCGAAGGGCAGGAAGCTCAGCGGGTCACTATTTTCGGCATCGTCGTCCGGGTCGGTATCGGCGGAAGCGCCAGTAGCATTCCGGCTGGTCGTCTCGTCGGCGCGATCGATGCGTTCTGAATCGGTAACGGTGCGGTCGACCACGCGGACATCGGCGTCTTGCGGGAGCTCGTGTTCGCCGGCAATGTCGCGCGGCAATCCCTTATTGCTCATCGGTTCTCTCTTCTGTATGTAGATGGGAACATAGGCACGCTCCACGCTACGTACAGGTATTTGCCAGCGGGTTAATGGTTTGTTAACAGGCTGCGAAACATTTGAACCGGAAAAAGTTGGCCCGCATCCATAAGGCCACGGAACGACTATGGAACCGCAGGGATGGCGAGTCCCTTGGCCACAAGCGTTCCCCACTGTTTAGCCGTTACAGCTTCGCTCGCTAGGGCCGGTCGGTGCCAGCCGGTCCACGTGGTGAATGGCAGCTTGCGGGCCTCCAACAGTGTGATGATCGCGCCGGGCTGGTCCGCCTTTTCCGGTGCAGCGACCACGGGAGTGCGGCTGACGGAAAGCGAGGTGTTGGCGCGGAGGAACTCGTATGTCGCGGAGGCGAGGGGGCTGTTGCCCACGATAACCAGGCTGCTCCCCGCCGCTGTAGCGTCGTCGGCCACGATGACGGTGTCGTAGTAGTGGATGAGCTCGCCGATGCTCACCGCGTCCTTGCCGGCGCCGATGCGGATATTCCCGAACAGGCGCAGGCGGGGGACAAGATCACGGCCGCTGCCGGTGCTGGCGCGGTGCGTCGAGCCGAAGCGGATCAGGCAGGTCGGTGCGGGGGCTTTGCTGAACAGGTCCACGAAGTAGTCGCCCATGCAGATGAGAAGGTCCGAGGTCTCAATGGCTGCGGCGCCGTGGCCGATGACGGCGACACGGTGAGCGGCACAGCGGGGTGCGTGCGTCATTGCTTTCTCCTTCTCATGTGGTTGCGGGTGCGTTCTCCCGCAGGTCGATGGTTGATTCGGCGATCCAATTCGTAGACCGCTTAGTCTGTAACCGTAATCACCGATTGACCGCGGTCAAGGTTTGCTTGCTATTTAGATTCAAGGCAAAGTGCAGAATACGCCCGCAAATTGGGGTGCCGTGCTGGTTTAGACCAAGTGGTATGTGTAGCGTTCATCACAACGAATCTGGCCGCCACGTCAGATAGACAGATCGGTCCATGTAGGAACCGCCCCGCGGAACTGGACAAAGACAGAGAAAGAGCTAGAGGAGGCGACATGGCAGCCACGGGCACCACCGCGACCGCTGAGAAGCGACCCGAGCGCCCCAAGCGCACCGCCCGCAAGCCCAAGCCCGAAGGTCAGTGGAAGGTCGACGGTAAAACGCCGCTCAACCACGACGAAGAGCTGAAGCAGGAAGAGCCCGTGTTGCAGGTCAAGCAGCGGGTCATCGACACCTACTCCAAGCAGGGTTTCGCTTCTATCCCGAACGAGGACCTTTACCCGCGCTTCAAGTGGCTCGGCTTGTACACCCAGCGCAAGCAGAACCTGGGTGGCGAGCACACGGGCAAGGACAATGTGGAGCTGCAGGACGAGTTCTTCATGGCGCGCGTTCGTTTCGACGGAGGCCAGTGCTCCACGGATCAGGCGCGCGCGGTGGGGGAGATCTCCCGCGATTACTGCCGTTCCACGGCGGACTTGACGGATCGCCAAAACATCCAGCTCCACTGGGTCGGCATCGAAGATGTGCCGGCGATCTGGGAGAAGCTCGAGTCCGTCGGGCTGAATACGTGGGACGCGTGCGGCGATGTGCCGCGCGTGATCATGGGGTCCCCAGTGGCGGGCGTGGCAAAGGACGAGATCATCGACGCGACGCCGGCGATCGAGAAGATCAAGAACGAGTATGTGCTGCGCGAGGAATTCCAGAATCTGCCGCGTAAATTCAAGACGGCGATCTCGGGCAACGCGCGTCAGGACGTGATCCACGAGATCAACGACGTCGCGTTCATCGGCGTGGAGCACCCGGAGTTGGGGCCCGGTTTCGAGCTTTTCGTCGGGGGCGGCTTATCGACGAACCCGATGCTGGCGAAGTCGCTCGGCGTGTTCGTCACGTTGGATGAGGTGCCGGAGGTCTGGGCTGCGGTGGTGCGCATCTTCAGGGATTACGGTTATCGCCGCCTGCGGAATCGGGCGAGGCTCAAGTTCTTGGTGGCGCAGTGGGGCGTCGATAAGTTCCGTCAGGTGCTCGAGGACGAGTACTTGGGCTACAAGCTTCCCGACGGCCCGCGTGCCCCGATGAATATCATCGACCGCGATCACGTGGGCGTGCACGAGCAAATTGACGGCAAGGTCTACTTGGGCGTGAAGCCGACGATGGGGCATCTGACGGGTGAGCAGCTCATCGCGATCGCCGATCTGGCGGAGTCTTACGGGCTGACGCGTTTGCGACTGACGTCGTTCAAGGAAATCCTTTTTCTGGATGTTGATCCAGAAAAAGCAGAAGAACTAGCGGATGACCTGCAGGAGATGGGGCTGTACTCCGCACCCAGCGAATTCCGCCGCGGCATGCTCACGTGCACGGGCCTGGAATACTGCAAGCTCGCGCACACCACCACGAAGGCGAGGGGCATCGAGCTTGTCGACGAGCTCGAGGACCGCTTCGGCGACATCGATTCCCCCATCACCATCACGCTGAACGGCTGCCCGAACTCGTGTGCGCGAACGCAGGTCTCCGACATGGGCTTCAAGGGCCAGATGGTCGATGACGGCAACGGCAATAAGGTCGAAGGTTTCCAGGTTCACCTGGGTGGAACGGTGACGCGCGAGACCCCCGACGGCAACCAGGAGGCCAATTTCGGCCGCAAGATCCGCGGTCACAAGGTGCTCTCGTCCGAATTGGGGGAGTACGTGAGCAGGGTGGTGAGAAATTTCGTCGATAAGCGAAATGAGGGCGAGATTTTCCGCGACTGGGTGCTGCGCGCCGACGAGGAGGACCTGAAGTGAGATTTCGGCGCGAACCGAACGCGAACCGCAATTTTCCAGCGCACTGCCCGTATTGCGCGGGCGAGGGGCTGTTTCCTGATGAAACGAGTGATTTCGCATGGAAATGCACCGAATGCCTCCGTATCTTCGAGGTGAAGTTCTACGGGCAAGACGCCCCGGAACACGCCCCGGCGCTGGCGAAATCCACGGAGGAAGCCCTCCAGGTTTCGCTCGCGCACCACGGGCACGACGCGGTGTTGAGGAAGGAGAAATAATGGTCGACTTTTTGAATCGGCCGAGCGCGAATGTGCGCGACCCCGAGATCAGTCCGGAGGGGCCGAAGGAGACGGAGCCGCTGGATGCGGACATTGCGGCCACCAACGCGAAGCTTGTCGACGACTGGGCCGACGACCTCTACAACGCCTCCGCGCAAGAGATTCTCGAGTGGGCCCACAAATACGCCCCAGGGAAGCTCGCAGTGACGCTGAGCATGGAGAACACCGTGCTGGCGGAGCTGGCGAAGGACTTCCTGCCGGAGGCGGACTTCCTCTTCCTCGACACCGAGTACCACTTCAAGGAGACACTCGACGTTGCGGACCAGGTGGAGCAGCGCTACCCCGACCAGAAGCTCGTTCGCGCCAAGGCGATCCTCTCGCGCGAGGAGCAGAACCGCGTCTACGGCAGGGCGTTGTACCGCACCAACCCGACCGCTTGCTGCCGCATGCGCAAGGTTGAGCCGCTGGCCGTGAACCTGTCCCCGTACGCGGGGTGGGTCACCGGACTGCGCCGCGCGGACGGACCGACGCGCGCTGAAGCCCCCGCGCTGTCGCTCGATGCGACCGGACGGCTGAAGATCTCCCCGCTGGTCACGTGGTCGCTGGATGACACCGACGACTACATCGACCGCAAGGAGCTCATCATTCACCCCCTGACTAAGCAGGGCTACCCGTCGATCGGCTGCTCCACCTGCACGATGCCGGTCGCCGAGGGCGAAGACCCCCGCGCCGGGCGGTGGGCGTTCAGCTCCAAGACGGAATGCGGGCTCCACGAATGAGCGAGACAGAGCTAAAGGAAAAGACTGAGGCTACGAATAACATGACGACGACCAAGGAACAGGTACTCTCCCCGCACCTGCGGGACCTGGAAAACGAGTCCATCCACATCATCCGCGAGGTAGCGGGCCAGTTTGACAAGATCGGCCTGCTTTTCTCCTCCGGCAAGGACTCGTGCGTGGTCTACGAGCTGGTCCGCCGCGCTTTTGCGCCGGCCACGCCGCCGATCGAGCTTTTGCACGTGGACACCGGGCACAATTTCCCGGAGGTCATCTCCTTCCGTGACGACCTGGTGGAAAAGACCGGCGCACGCCTGCGCGTCGCTCACGTCCAGGACTGGATTGACCGCGGTGACCTCGTGGAGCGCCCCGACGGCACCCGCAACCCGCTGCAGACCGTCCCGCTGGTGGAGACCATTGCCGAGGTCGGCTACGACGCCGTTTTGGGCGGCGCCCGCCGCGACGAGGAGCGCGCCCGCGCCAAGGAGCGTGTCTTCTCCGTCCGCGATTCTTTCGGCGGCTGGGACCCGCGCCGCCAGCGCCCCGAGCTGTGGGATCTCTACAACGGTGAGAAGCTGCCGGGCGAGAATGTCCGTGTCTTCCCCATCTCCAACTGGACTGAGTCGGATGTGTGGGAGTACATCGGCGCCCGCAATATCGAACTGCCCGCCATCTACTTCGCGCACGACCGCGAGGTATTCAACCGCGACGGCATGTGGCTGACCGCCGGTGAGTGGGGCGGTCCGCGCGAGGGCGAGGAGATCGAGACCCGCCGCGTGCGCTACCGCACCGTGGGCGACATGTCCTGCACCGGCGCCGTCGAATCCGACGCCACCACCATCGACGAGGTGCTGGCCGAGCTGGCCACCTCCACCTTGACTGAGCGCGGGGCCACCCGTGCCGACGACCGTCTGTCCGAGTCCGCCATGGAGGACCGCAAGAAGGAGGGCTACTTCTGATGAGCGCACCCACAATCTCTTCTCCCGCCGCGAGCGACGTGCTCGCGGACCGCGCCACGCTGCGCCTGTGCACCGCCGGTTCCGTCGACGACGGCAAGTCCACCTTCGTCGGCCGCCTGCTGCACGACACGAAGTCGGTGCTGGCCGACCAGATGGCCAGCGTCGAGCGCACGTCTGCCGACCGCGGTTTCGAGGGCCTCGACCTGTCGCTGCTGGTCGACGGCCTACGCGCCGAGCGCGAGCAGGGCATCACCATCGACGTCGCCTACCGTTACTTCGCCACCGACAAGCGCACGTTCATCCTCGCGGACACCCCGGGCCACGAGCAGTACACGCGCAACACGGTCACGGGCATGTCGACCTCGCAGGTCGTCGTTTTGCTTGTCGACGCCCGCAACGGCATCAAGCCCCAGACCGTCCGCCACCTCACCGTGGCGAGCCTGCTGGGGGTGAAGACGGTGATCCTGGCTGTGAACAAGATCGATCTGGTGGACTACTCCGAAGAGGTCTTCAAGGGCATCCGCACCGAATTCGAAGAGCGCGCCGCCGCGCTCGGCATCGCTGAGCCGCACGCTGTGCCGATCTCGGCTCTGAAGGGCGACAACGTCGCGGAGCGTTCCAGCGAGACTCCGTGGTACGAGGGTCCGAGCGTGCTGGAGCTGCTGGAGACCATTCCGGTGCACTCCGGCCGCGCGCTGGATCTGCCGTTCCGCTTCAATATCCAGTACGTCCTGCGCGAGCACGCCACCGACTACCGCGCATATGCCGGCACGGTCAAGGCCGGAACGATCAGCGTGGGGGACACAGTCACCGCGCCGAATGGTAAAGCCACCACGGTCACGCACATCGATACCGCTGACGGTCTCGACGGCGCGACCACCGCGGACGCGGGCGACTCGATCGCGCTGCGCCTGGCCGACGACATCGACCTCGCGCGCGGCGACCTGCTGTGCGGTGCCGCACAAGGGGACAACGCATACCCGGAATTCGTCCGCGAATTCCACGGCACGGTCGTGGGACTCACGGATAAGGACGTCACGGCAGGCAAGGCTGTGAAGCTGCGCTACGGCACGTCGCTCGTGCGCGCACGGGTAGCCAGCGTCGACCGCGTCCTAGACATCGACGGCACTCCGGAGACCAATTCCGACGACACGGCACCGGAATCCTTCGGCCTCAACGACATCGCGCACGTGACCATCCAGACGGCGCAGGAGCTGCCCGTCGAGGAGTACGCCGCGCGCGGAGCCGTGGGCAATTTCCTGCTCATCGACCAGGCCAGCGGAAACACGCTCGCCGCGGGACTCGTGGGAACGCGATTGAGGTAACAGCATGACGGCATTGATCACGCTCTCGCACGGCTCGCGCCACCCAGGTGCCAAGCCGGGAGTCAGCGAGCTCACCCGCGCGGCGGCGCGCCAGCTGGGGGTGACGGGAATCGACGCTCACCTCGAGTTCGACACCCCCGACCTCACCGCGGCCGCACGCGTGCTCGCTGAGCGCGGACACACCCGCGCCGTGGTCGTGCCCACGCTGTTCACAAAGGCATTCCACGCGACCCACGACGTGCCCGAGGCGATTGCCCAAGCCACCGCGGACACGGGCCTCGACCTCACCGTCGCCGAGGGGCTCGGCCAAGGACGTGACGTCGCGGCTGTGCTCGCCGCCCGCGCGCTTATCGACGCCCCCCGCACCTCCCACATCATCCTCTACCCCGTCGGCACCTCCAATGAGGAGGCGGCGGGGAAGACGGTGGCGCTGGGACGCGACGTCGAAAAGCTCACTGGCATTTCCGTGAATACCGTTCCTGCGACTGGTCACGGTGAGCTGGTCGGCGCAGACGGAATTGCGGCCGTCGCTGACGAAAACGCACATTTACTACCGCTATTTGTCACGAGGGGGTTGCTGCTGGACCGGGTTCACCGAATGTGGCCCGGGTCCATCTCCGCACCACTAGGCGCGGATCTCGCGCACATCGTCGCCGCACGGTACCTGGCGGCGCAATCCCTCTCACACGCAAAGGTTTAAATCATGAATCGCATGGTCACACTCATTCTCATCGCTGTCGCTGGTCTCGCTGGACAGCTTGTCGACGGCGGCCTCGGCATGGGCTTCGGCGTCACCTCCACCACCATCTTGATCATGCTCGCCAGCCTCGGCCCCGCGCAGGCGTCCGCCGTGGTGCACACCGCTGAGCTGGGCACGACCTTGGTTTCCGGGTTCAGTCACTGGAGATTCGGCAACGTGGATTGGCGGGTGGTCGCCGCGATAGGCATACCCGGCTCCATAGGCGCCTTTGCCGGTGCGACAGTCCTGTCGAATCTGTCGACGGAAGCGGCCAAGCCGATCATGTCTCTCATTCTCGCCGCGATCGGCATCAACCTGGTGTGGCGATTCTCCCGCGGCATTGTGCGCCGCAAGGTGGCGGACAAGCCGCACTCTAAGCCGTTCCTCGGTGTTCTGGGTATCTTCGGCGGCTTCATCGACGCGACTGGTGGCGGCGGCTGGGGCCCGGTGACTACCTCGACCCTGCTGTCTGCTGGCCGCAGTGAACCGCGCCGCATCGTCGGCACCGTGAACACCGCAGAGTTCTTCGTCACCGCCTCTGCGACCGCCGGCTTCGTCATCGGAATGTGGGAAGACCTCGTGGCCAACCTGGCTGCTGTTGTCGCCTTGCTGATCGGCGGCGTCATCGCCGCACCTTTGGCCGCGTGGCTGGTGACCCGCCTCAACCCGATTCTGCTCGGCGGCATCGTGGGCACCCTGATTGTCACGCTCAACCTTCCCGTCGTGCTCAAATTCCTGGGCGTCGGCGCCTCCGTCCTGGTGGCCGTCCGCATCGCCGTCATCGTGGTCGGTGTCGCCTTGGCCATCCGCGGCTGGAAGCGCGCCCGGGAAAATTCCCGCGCCGCGGCCGAGAAGGAGGGGGCCAGTCAATCCGGCGGCGCAGTGACTGAAGCGGCCGAATCCGCGTCGGTATCCGCTAATCGATAGGAATTCGGCGCCGAGACACACGAGCTCGTAGGTCCGTGGCCTGCACCTGCCACCCGCTGAGTGGCGGAGGAGGGCGGCCGCGGGCTTTCTCGTTATGGGAAATGCTCAAAATCAGTGCAATACCGGTCGACTGCGTCTACAATCCATGAAATGTCATGGAAGAGTGATAATGAAATGGTGCTCGCCATTCGTGCGCCGAAAGAGGAGATTGCTTCCGTCGTGGCGGACGTCCCCTCCCTGCCGCAGTGGAATCCTGCTTTCAGTTCCGTTGGGAAGCGAAATAAAGATGGATCATGGCCTGTCAGCGTGCATAAAGTCGTATCCGGTTCCATCCGGTGCGAGATCGACGGGAATGTGGTGCGGTTCGCTATCGACATTCCGGGGCTAGTTGAGCGCTCTGAATTCCTGCTCGAAGGTGTATCGGATGATGTGACACGTGTATCTCACCGTGTGAGGCAAACCGGCCCGTTGAGTGCCCTCATCGGTGACGGGGAGGCGAGGCTGGTTCCCGGCAAGCGCCTCGCGCGGTTAGCTCGGGTCGTGGAAAAAGAACGGATGCCGCAGTGACAGACGACGCTCCTCTCCGCCCCAATGAATTCCGGTACCTGATCCTGGCTCTCCAGCGTCAGGGGAGCCGGAGGCTCAACGCTTTGTTCGCAGACATCGGACTGACCAATTCCCAGGCAGAGACGATCGAGGTGCTCGGCGACTACGGGCCGATCAGCACCCGCGAAGTCGGAAAATACCTCGTCTGTGAATCCGGCAGCCCAAGCCGGCTGCTCGCGACTCTGTCCAAAAAGGGTCTGTCTGTCGCGGCGCAATCCCACGAAGACAAGCGTTTGACCCTGCATGCGCTATCCCCGGACGGGCGTGCCGCTTTGCAGGAGATCCAGCACAGGCAAGGCGTATTCGAGGCCGAGCTGGCAGAGCAGTTAGAGGAACTCGGTTCGGCTTGTGGCGACAGGCTCGCGCACGAACTCGCGCGCTTGGTCACGGATCCGGAGCTCAAAGGTGCGCTTCAGCGGCGCTTTCCGCACCTGTTCGATCGTGAGGAGGATGGCCGTGGCTGAGGCGCGGTATCTAGCTGGTGGGGGCTAAACTAGGCCACATTCATCCGCTAGCTGAAAGGCACTCGCCATGCTCGTTAGTGAAGCACTGTTTCTCCTGCTCTCGAACAAGTCTGACCGTTTTGAGATCGGAGTGAGCCACCAGCGCATCGCCCTCAACGGCGCGCTGCTGTGCGATCTTGTCGCCACTGGTTTGGCCACGATCGAGGACGGCAAATCTCCCACCGCGGTCGCCGCGGCGGGCGCAGCGAAGCGAGCGGCATCTCACCCGGCCTTGGCTCACGGCGTGTCGCGACTGGAGGCCAAGGGTGGCCAGACTGTCTACTCGGCGCTGAATTCCCGTAAGTTCGCCGACAAGGAGGCTCTCGCGCAGCGCCTCATCGAGGAAGGCGTGCTCGACCAGGAGCGCGCTAGCTTCCTCGGCTTGAAGTGGACTCGTTTCCCGGAAAAGGACGAGACCATCGAGGCCGCCATGCGCGACCGTTACCGCGATATCTTCCACGGCCACGCGGAGCCGCGCCCCGAGGAAGCCATGGTGATCCTGCTGCTGAAGAACACCGGCGAGCTGCGCCGCGTCTTCCTCGACGAGATCCAGGGCGTGCCCTTCAACGACGTGCGCGTCCGGGTGCGCGATATCGACCGGGCAGTGCTCGAGGGCGCGACCTTCGACCATGCCAAGGAGATCAATATTGTCCTCGCCGCGGTCGCGCGGGCCGCGGCCGTCGAGGAAGAGGCTGCGTCCAGCTAGCGGCCGGGGCCGGGGGCGGCGCTGGCTACGGCACGCGGTGGGTCCAGGCGTCGGTGCTGAATTTCTCGTCGACAAGCTTCTCGGCGGCGGTGATGTCCGCGTCGGACAGCTCACCGATCTCGGCCGGGTAGCGGGAGACGAAGGTGTTCATCAGCGCCTCGATGACTTCCTGGCGTGATACGCCGGTCTGGCGGCGGAGCGGGTCGACGCGCTTCTTGGCAGAGCGCACGCCCTTGTCGGCGAGCTTCACCTTGCCCACGCGTAGGACTTCCATCATCTTGTCGGCGTTGATGTCGTAGCTCATGGTCGTGTGGTGCAGGATCGCGCCCTGGACACGCTTCTGGGCGGCACCGCCGATCTTGCCGCCGTCGGAGGTGATGTCGTTGATGGGCACGTACCAGGCATTCACGCCGAGCGACTGCAGGCCGGCGAGCACCCAGGTGTCCAGGTACTGGTAGCTGTCCACGTAGCTCAGGCCGGCGACGACGTCGTCGGGCAGGTACATGGAGTACGTGACGCAGTTGCCGCCCTCCATGAACATCGCGCCGCCGCCGGAGATGCGGCGCACGGGCACGATGCCGTGCTTCTCAATGCCCTCCGGGTCCAGCTCATTCTGGAAGGACTGGTAAGAGCCAAAGACGACGGCTTTGTCCTCCCACTCCCAGAAGCGCAGGATCGGGCCCTTGCGGCCGGCGGCGACTTCGTCGAGGAGGTACTGGTCCAAGGCGACGTTCACCGGGGTCGGCACGACGGGGGAGTGGATGACGGTCCAGTCGTAGTCGGTGAGGTCTTTGGCGTCGAGAAGCGCGCGCCGCGAGGTGATAGCGACATCCCGGGTGGAGAATCCGTGGAGGGAGACATCGGGGAGGGGTGCTAACGCGTCGTCGATACGCTTCTGCAGGTCGTCGGCTGATTCCGTGACGGACGCGCCGACGAGTGCGCCGTTGATCGCGTCGTACGCCTCCTCCGGCTCGAGGAAGAAATCGCCCGAAATCTTGGCGTCGGTGATCGTCGCACCGTCGTCGGTGATGTCCGCGACGACGAGCTTGCCGCCCGAGACCTTTACTTCAAAGTGGTGCTTCACTTCGCGAACTCCTCGACGATCGCGGCGTTGAATGCCGGCAGGTCGTCCGGGGTGCGCGAAGAAACAATTCGCTTATCGACGCGCACCTCTTCGTCCACCCACGTCGCACCCGCATTGGACAGGTCAGTCTTGAGGGAGGGGTAGGACGTCATGGTGACACCTTTGAGGGCATCTGCGTCGGTGAGGATCCAGCCACCGTGGCAGATCACGCCGACCGGCTTGCCTGCCTGGGTGAGCTCGCGCACGAACGCGACTGCCGCCTCGTCGGTGCGGATGTGATCGGCGTTGCTGGTGCCGCCGGGGAGAATCAGAGCATCGAAATCTGCGGCGTTGGCCTCCGTCGTCGTCTGGTCGACGGCGACCTTCTCGCCCTTCTTGCCCTCGATGTCACCGCTTTCAGTGGAGATGACGACGGTGGTGGCGCCTGCCTCGGCGACGGCGTCGCGCGGGCTCGTCAGCTCAGAATCCTCGAAACCGTCGGTGGCCAGGATCGCGATCTTCTTGTTCTCAAGTGCTTGGTTGCTCATGACGCCCCAGGGTAAAGAAAAAACGCCAGCCGGTGGGCTGGCGTTCGCTCAGGGCTGACTAGTCCTGGTGGGTCAGTCCTGCTTCTTCTCGAGGTCTTCCTCGTCGATAGCGCGGGACTCGCCCGGTGCGGACGTGTCCTCCTGGCTGTCCTCGCCTACGCGCGTGAAGTGCGGGACCTTCGTGGAGCCGAGCTTGCCGGCTTCCTCGTCGAGCTGGTCCTGGCCCTTGCGGCGACCGAGGGAGCGCATGCGGTCGCGCACGGCGAGGTACGCCTCGCGTGAATCCAAAGTCTGACTCTGCTGCGTGGCGATCTGAATATCGTCGGCCGTGATCTCGCCGGTGCGCAGGGAGACCATCTCTGCCCAGTAGCGCAGCCACACAGCAGCGACCGCAGCGACCGGAACCGCGAGGAAAGCACCGACAATGCCGAACAGGGTGCCGCCCACTGCGACGGCGAGCAGGACGATCGCGGCGTGCAGACCCATCGAACGGGACTGCAGGATCGGCTGGAGAACATTGCCCTCGACCTGCTGGACCAGAATGACCAGGCCAAGTACCAGTAGCGCCTTGGTCACGCCGCCGGACACCAGCGCGATGATCACGGCGAGGGCACCAGCGGTGAACGCACCGATAATCGGAATGAAGCCACCGAAGAACGTGATCACAGCCAGCACCGGTGCGAGCGGCACACCGAGAATGAGCAGGCCGATTCCGATGAAGACGGCGTCCACCAGGGACACGATCGCCTGCGTGCGGATGAAGCCTGCCAGGGTGTTCCAGGAGCGCATGAGCACCTCAGTCAGATGCCAGCCGACCTTCACGCCGGTGTACTTGCGCAGCCATGGCAGGAAGCTGTCGCCGTCCTTGAGGAAGAAGAAGGACAGCACGAGCATCAGGGCGAGTGTCGTACCGATCGACGCCGCCGCGCCGATGCCCGTCACCACACCAGAAGCGATATTTGAGGCCTGGCCGCGGACGAATTCGCCCGCCTGGTTGATGGCCTGCTCGATCTGGCTGGTGTCCACGTCGAACGGCGCGGAATTTTCCAACCAATCCAAGATCTGCCTGATGCCCTGCTCAGCCTGGTGGTAGAGCTCCACCGACTGGGTCTTGATGGTCGGGGCCATCGCGGCGAAGATGCCGCCGATGATGCCGAAGAAGCCGAATAGCACCAAAAAGACCGCCAGTGCCGAAGGCACTTTGTGGTTGCGTAGCCAACGCACCGGCGGCCACAGGACAGTGCAGAAGATCAGCGCCAGCAGGGTCGGCAGGACACCCACCCAGACTGAGCCGATCAGCTTGAACAGGATCGCCGTGGCGATGACGACCACGATGAAGCGCAGCGCCCAGGCGGCTGCAGCTCGCCCGTCGGAGGCTAGGACGCGGCCGCGGTCGATGGGCTCGTCGGAAAGCTCCTGCGCTACTTGCGCTGTCGTCGGCTCCGTCGCGGGCGTCTCCACTGAATCGAGGAGGGTGGTGGCGAAGTCGCTCGTCCCGTCTGTCTGCGCGTTGCACGCTGATTTATGTTCAGTCACGAACAAGCATTCTGCCAGAGATGGCGCGAAACACAACACTGTTATGCAGCCATTATGCGGTTCCGCGGGGAGTGTGGGCTGCGCGGAGTGCGGCTGCGGGAGGACAGGTTGAAGATTCTGGGCAGAAATTTTTGATTTCCCTGAAAAAACAATGGCCGTTGCGTAGCATGCTTTTCAAATAAAGGTTTGCTACCGAAAGGAACTGTCCGCCATGTCTCGTTTCCTGCGTCGTGCCACTGTCACTGTTGCCCTCACCGCCGCGGTCAGCGCGAGCGTCGCCGTTCCCGCGAATGCGTGGGAGAACACCTACCAGAGCCACGAGGAAGCCGGGAACAGCGAAGGGATGTGCACAATTGAATTCACTGCCAAGGAGCAGGAGAACATCAACGGTGCATACCAGCTGCTTTTTGAAACAATGGCGGACCTTTCTGCCGACCGTCTGAAGGACCGTGCTTCCGCGGATGTCTGGTACCCGTGGGCGAAGGAAAACCCGGACAAGGACCCGCTGGCCTGGCACCTGGGCACGAAGTACAACGGAAAAGACGTCGGTGATGCGCAGCGCAAGCTCGCGACGTTGGATATCAGCAAGAACTCTGGCCCGTACCACATGGCCGGCACCTACCTGCGCCAGTCGCGCAAGCCGATTCTCGAGGGTCGGACCCTGAAGATCACTCCTGCGGAAGCCGGCGAGATGAAGGGAGCTGGTGCGGTCAAGACTGGTGACCTTGTCGCGCCAGGTCTGTGGGGCATCATCAGCGGCAGCCTCAAGATCAGCGACGCAGCTGACATGGCTGGTGAGGCCCTGAACAAGCTCGGTCCCCGCATTCAACCGACCATCAAGAGCTACGAAAAGGCCCTCGAGTCCTGCGAGAAGAGGCAGTCTTCGACCGGCAAGATCAAGGAAGGTTCCAGCCTGGATACCGACCAGTTCGTCGGTGTCGTCGCCGGCGGTGTGCTTGGCGGCCTGGCTTTGCTCGGCCTGATCGCCGTTGCTGTCGGCCCCCTGGTCAACGACTTCTTCACTAACTTCTGGAAGAACGCCGGCGTGATCCGCTAGTTCGTGCCCGGGGTGGGGCTGCCATCGGGGGAGTCCAGCTCCGTTCCGGCGGGTTCCTCCATGTCCCTGAAAGGTCTGGGCATCACCATTGGCTCAGCCTTCGCTGGCCTTCTCCTGCTGACCGGTTTCCTTGGCTTCTCGCTGCGTCCGATCGTGGACCAGTACTTCGCTAAATAATCAGCTGATTCTGCTTCACCCCGGTTCCGGGCTCCGCATCGCGGAAGCCTCGTCCCGGGTTTTGGCTGTTTCGATGTGCTTGGGGTGAGCCCCGGGCAGGATGTGAACCCCAAAACTTAGCTTCCCCAGGTCGGCGTTTTTGGCGCCTTAATACTGTCCTGGGGTAACTCACATTTGGGGTTAACAACGAGAAGCAGGTCCGACGAAGGGTCATCCACCAGCAGAAGTAAAGAAAGTTGAGTGAAGTTGGAACAACTTTGAGTGTGCGTGAGTTGTAAAGATTGAGTGAGTCAAGCTCAACCTTGTGACAGTGTGTCGCCCGTCGGTGGTACAGTTGCTACCAGAAGTTGAGCGAATGGCAGTCAACCTGCGAAACGGGCTCGACTCAACAAAGTGAAAACACTCGATAAACCGAATTCTCAGGAGGACATTCACACAATGGGACGCGCAGTAGGTATTGACCTTGGCACCACGAACTCTGTTGTTTCCGTGCTCGAGGGCGGCGAGCCGGTAGTCATTGCTAACGCGGAGGGTGCACGCACCACGCCGTCGATCGTGGCTTTCGCCAAGAACGGTGAGATCCTGGTCGGCCAGTCCGCTAAGAACCAGGCGGTGACCAACGTCGACCGCACGATCCGCTCCGTCAAGCGCCACATGGGCGACAACGACTGGAATGTCGATGTCGACGATAAGAAGTACACCCCGCAGGAGATTTCCGCGCGCACGCTGATGAAGCTGAAGCGCGATGCGGAGGCGTACCTCGGCGATGAGGTTACCGATGCAGTCATTACTGTTCCGGCGTACTTCGAGGACGCACAGCGCCAGGCCACGAAGGAGGCTGGCCAGATCGCAGGTCTGAACGTCCTGCGTATCGTCAACGAGCCGACGGCGGCTGCACTGGCTTACGGTCTGGAGAAGGCCGATAAGGAGCAGACCATTCTCGTCTTCGACTTGGGTGGCGGCACCTTCGATGTGTCCCTGCTCGAGATCGGCGACGGTGTCGTCGAGGTGCTGGCCACCGCCGGTGACAACGAGCTGGGCGGCGACGACTGGGATCAGCGCATCGTCGATTGGCTGGCAGACAAGTTCAAGTCCCAGCACGGCATCGACCTGACCAAGGACAAGATGGCGCTCCAGCGTCTGCGTGAGTCCGCGGAGAAGGCCAAGATCGAGCTGTCGTCCGCACAGCAGGCGTCCATCAACCTGCCGTACATCACGGTGGACTCCGAGAAGAACCCGCTGTTCTTGGACGAAAACCTGACCCGCACCGAGTTCCAGAAGATCACCTCTGATCTGCTGGACCGCACCAAGGAGCCGTTCAACCAGGTCATCAAGGATGCCGGCATGTCCGTCGGCGATATCGACCAGGTTGTGCTCGTCGGTGGTTCCACCCGTATGCCGGCTGTCTCCGACCTGGTGAAGGAGCTCACCGGCAAGGACCCGAACAAGTCCGTGAACCCGGACGAGGTCGTGGCTCTGGGTGCTGCTCTGCAGGCTGGTGTTCTGCGCGGCGATGTCAAGGACGTCCTGCTGCTCGACGTCACCCCGCTGTCCCTGGGTATTGAGACCAAGGGTGGTGTGATGACCAAGCTGATCGAGCGCAACACCACGATCCCGACGAAACGTTCGGAGACCTTCACCACGGCTGAGGACAACCAGCCGAGCGTGCAGATCCAGGTCTTCCAGGGCGAGCGCGAGATGGCAACGGCGAATAAGCTGCTTGGCTCCTTCGAGCTCGGCGGTATCGCTCCGGCACCGCGCGGTGTCCCGCAGATCGAGGTCACCTTCGACATCGACGCCAACGGCATCGTTCACGTGACCGCAAAGGATAAGGGCACCGGCAAGGAGAACACGATCAAGATCCAGGAGGGCTCCGGCCTCTCCCAGGAGGAGATCGACCGCATGGTCAAGGATGCCGAGGCTCACGCTGACGAGGACAAGGCTCGCCGCGAGGAGCAGGAGACCCGCAACAATGCGGAGTCCATGGCATACCAGACCCGCAAGTTCCTAGACGAGAACTCCGACAAGGTCTCCGAGGACATCAAGACCAAGGTGACCGCTGCTGCCGACGAGGTCGATGAGGCTCTGAAGGGCGACGATCTTGATGCGATCAAGGCTGCCGTCGAGAAGCTGACCACCGAGTCGCAGGAGATGGGCAAGGCCATCTACGAGGCTGATGCGAACGCCGGCGCAACGCAGGCAGACACAACGGCTGAGGCTGATGACAATGTCGTGGACGCAGAGGTCGTCGAGGAAGACGAGAACGACTCCAACGACTCCGACAACAAGTAAGGAGCGGCACACCGATGACCAACCCGAACGAGCAAATGCCCGATAACCCGGGCGCGCCCGAGGCCACGGACGACGAGTACATCAGCCCGGACCAGTCGGAGACCTTGGCCCAGGAGGCCGCGGAATCTGAGGCGCTGGCTGGGGATGACCCGTTGTCTAACGAAGAGGTGCTCGACGCTGAGCTCGCTGACGCGTTGGATGACGTGGAGCGCGAGGTCAATCCGGACGCCGATGGCAACGGGGCGGTCTCCGATGTGGAGCTTCAGCTAGCTGAGCGCATGGAGGACCTCCAGCGCGTCTCGGCCGAGTACGCGAATTACCGTCGTCGCACGGAGCGCGAGCGCACGCAGATCGCCAATGATGCCAAGGCCAAGGTGATCACGGAGCTGCTCCCGCTTATCGACGACTTGGAGCTCGCTCGCCAGCACGGCGACCTGGCCGACGGCCCGCTGAAAGCGTTTTCCGACAACCTGCAGGCAGTCTTGCAGCGTCAGAAGACGCAGGCCTTCGGCGAGGAGGGTGAGGCCTTCGACCCGGAGATCCACGAGGCGGTGCAGGACCTGTCGCAGGGCGACGAGAAGGTGATCGGCACTGTCCTGCGGAAGGGCTACCGCGTCGGTGACCGTCTGATTCGCAATGCGATGGTGATCATCGCGGACCCGGAAGATGGCGGGGACGCACCGGAAGGTAGCGCTGAGTAAATCTCAGTGGCGCATTACCGCGGCCGGGGAGGGAAGCTTAGACATCAGCGACGTCGACGATTCCCGCCTCGGCCGCGTTTTACATAGATAAACGTTTTTAGCAGTGAAAATAGACGCAGAACATAACAGAATAGGAATGGAAGGAGGAGGCGCACATGGCTATGCAGCAGGAATGGGCGAATAAGGACTATTACGGCGACCTGGGGCTGTCGTCGTCGGCAAGCGCGGCTGAGATCAAGAAGGCGTACCGCAAGCTGGCGCGCGAGAATCACCCGGACTCGCACCCGGGCGACAAGCAGGCCGAAGAGCGTTTCAAGAAGGTGGCGGAGGCGTACGACGTCCTCGGCGACGAGACGAAGCGCAAGGAATACGACGAATTCAAATCGATGATGAGCTCCGGAGGCTTCATGCGCTTCGGGGGGAAAGGAGGTTCCGGGTTTCCGGGCGGGTTTCGCACGACGACGACCACGTCGGACTTCGGGACCGGCGGATTCAGCGACGCAGGATTCGGGCAGTCGTTTGGACAAGGCGGAGGATTTTCTGCGGAAGGCGGTCTTGGTGACATCTTCGGTGGCCTCTTTAACCGCGGCGGCGGCACTAGCAGGGGTGCTCGGCCGACGCGGGGGGCCGACGTCGAAACGCAAATAACGCTCGACTTCCGTGAAGCGGTCAAGGGCACGACGATCCCGGTCGAGCTGACCGGCGAGGCGCCGTGCACCGATTGCCACGGCTCTGGTTCGGCGACGGGCAAGACCACGACGTGCCCGGATTGCGGTGGCTCCGGCTTTGTCAGCGAGCAGAAGGGCGCGTTCGGAATGTCCCGGCCGTGCACACGCTGCGGCGGCACCGGCCAGATCATTGAGGATCCGTGCCAGACCTGCTCGGGCAGCGGCACGGTCCGGCGCACCCGGTCGATCACTGTGCGGATTCCCGCCGGCGTGATTGACGGGCAGAAGGTGCGCCTGGCCGGCCAGGGTGAGGCGGGCCCGAACGGCACGCCGGCGGGCGATCTGTTCGTGAATGTGACGGTGACGCCCGACAAGGTGTTCACCCGCAACGGCGATGACCTGGAAGTGACGGTGCCGGTGAGCTTCGCGGAACTGGCCCTCGGCGGCGCTGTCACGGTGCCGACGTTGGACAACCCGGTGAAGGTGAAGGTCCCCGCGGGCACGCCGAACGGCCGGACTTTGCGCGTGAAGGGACGCGGTGTGCCGCGTAAGTCGGGCACCGCGGGCGACCTCATGGTCACCGTCGAGGTGGAGGTGCCGAAGAACCTGGACGCCACGGCGACGAGCGCGTTGCGCACCTACGCCCAAGCGGAGAAGGACTCCGGTTTCAACCCACGCTCCGGCTGGTCCGGGTCCAGCGCCGGCTCCGGGAACACCCAGTAGGGAGGTGATGCGTAGATGAATAAGAAAGACGACGCTATCGACGAGTACTACGTCATCTCTGTCGCCGCTGAGCTCACCGGCATGCACGCGCAGACGCTGCGCACGTACGACCGGATGGGCTTGGTCAGCCCGATGCGCACGTCGGGAGGCGGGCGCCGCTATTCGCAGCGCGATATCTCGCGGTTGCGCACGATTCAGCGCCTTTCGCAGGAAGAGGGCGTGAATTTGGCCGGAATCAAGACCATCATTGAGCTGACCCAGCGCATCGACGACCTCGAGGACGAGAATGCGCGGCTCCGTGAACGGGTCGCTCGCGCACCGCGGCGCGGCGGGGAGCTCGTCCATGTGCCGCGTTCGACGGCGGTGGTGACCTGGTCGCGCACCGCGCGCCGCGAACGAGGCTAAATCAGGAGCGAATAACCCGCGCAGCGTGGGCTTCTGGCACAATCCCTCGGTGGGATATCGACCGTTTGAATTGAATGCCGCATGCAGAGCACGTGCCAACCATCCGCGAGCTCGAGGCACTGTCCGCCAACGAGAACGACGGCAAGGCCGGTTTCCGCCTCGTGGACAGCCGCGACCACGTCAACGGCGTGGCCACCTACCGCGACAATAACGTCCTGACCGGGGAGACCAGTAACCTCGGTCGCGAGGACCACACGTTCACGCTCGAAGTCAGCTACGCCGGCGGCAAGACATGGCGCAAGAAATTCACGGTCAAAGGCATTCCGCTTGACGATGTCGCGTCTGCCTCCCCCAAGCGCACCGTCTCCATCCCCGTGAACCTGCCCGCGGATTTCCGCGATTCCTCCCTGCCGGTGTCGTTCCGTGTGATCAATGAGTCGGGGGATCAGCAGTACAGCGAGACCCTCACCGTGCCCGTTCTCGACTACATTGCCGCTGAAGCCGAAGAGGTGCTCAGCCAGGTGCTCGCCGACCCAAAGGCATCCGCGCAGCAGAAAACCCTCGCCCGCAGCGTGCTCACGCCGACGAGCAAGGGTAAAGATCTGGAGGACGGGAACAACGGTGGCAATACCAGCGGGCGTGCTGGCACGATCCCGGGCGCGCGACGCTAGAACTCGATCGCCGCGGCGCCCTTGATGTTGCGGAGGTTCGAGCGAGCCAGCTCGACCATGTTGCCGATGCCACCGTCGAGCACCGTCTTGACCGCGGACTCGGTGAAGCCCTTGATCATGGTCCAGTCGAAGTTCGGCGGCAGGGACAGAGCGTCCGGGTCAGTGACCATCTCGACCAAGACGGGGCCGTCGTAGGCGAAGGCCTCCTTGATGGTCTTCTCCAGATCCGTCGGCTTTTCCACGCGGAAGGACTTGATGCCCACTGCCTCGGCGATATTGGCGTAGTTCACCTGGGCGTGGTCGGTCTGGAATTCCTTCAGGCCGGCGACCATCATCTCCAGCTTGACCATGCCGAGGCTGGAGTTGTTGAACACCATCATCTTCACCGGAAGGTTGTGCTGCTGCACGGTGATCAGCTCGCTGAGCAGCATGGACACGCCGCCGTCGCCGGAGAAGGTGATCACCTGGCGGTCACGGTCCGCCGCCTGCGCACCGATTGCCTGCGGGACGGCATTAGCCATGGTGCCGTGGCGGAAGGAGGCCAGCTCGTCCTTCTTGCCGTTCGGGGTGATGTAGCGGGCAGCCCAGACATTGCACATGCCAGTGTCGACGGTGAAGATGGCGTCGTCGTCGGCCAGCTCGTCGATAAGCTCTGCGGCGTACTCCGGGTGGATCGGGGTGGCCTTCGTCTTCGTCCTGGTGCCGAAGTTCTCGATCACCGTCTCGAGCAGGTGCGCGTGCTCCTTGAGCATCTTGTCCAGGAAGGAGCGGTCCTTCTTCTCGTCGACGTGCGGAAGGATGTTCTCGATGACGCTCTTGACGTCGCCGACGACTGGGTATTTGACCTTGGCGCGGCGGCCGATGTTCTCGCCCTTGATATCCACCTGCGCGACATTGTCGGTGGGCAGCCAATCGTTGTACGGGAAGTCCGTGCCCAACAAGATGAGCAGGTCGGCCTCGTGCGATGCCTCGTAGCAGGCGCCGTAGCCGAGCAGGCCGTTCATGCCCACGTCGAAGGGGTTGTCGTACTGGATGTGCATCTTGCCACCGAAGGAGTGGCCGATCGGGGACTTGATCTTCTCAGCGAGCTGCAGGATTTCCTCGCGCGCATTCGCTGCACCCACGCCACAGAACAGCGTGACGGTATCTGCCTCGTTGATTGCCTGAACCAGACGAGCAGCCTCACCGGCATCCGGGAAAACGCGCTTGTCGTCGCCACGCGCGATGGTGGACTCGAGCAGCGGCACATCAGCGGCATCCTGGCTGGCAATATCGCCCGGCATGACGAAGACGGACACGCCCTTGCCCGCCATCGTCGACTGGATAGCGTGGTGCAGGATGCGTGCACCCTGCTCCGCCGAGTTAGCCATCTCGCAGTAGCCGGAGCACTCTGCGAAGATTTTCTCCGGGTGCGTCTCCTGGAAGAAGTTGGAGCCGATTTCCTGGCTCGGGATGTGCGAGGCGATGGCCAGGACCTTCCCGCCGTTGCGGTGCGAATCATAAAGACCCTGAATCAAGTGGGTGTTGCCCGGGCCGCACGATGCGGCGCAGACAGCGAGCTCACCCGTCACGAGGGACTCGGCGCCGGCGGCGAAGGCGGCGGCCTCCTCGTTGCGGACGTGAACCCACTCGATATTCGAATCAGCCACTGCGTCGGACACCGGGTTCAGGGAGTCGCCGACGAGGCCGTAAATGCGCTTGACGCCATTGCGCTCTAGCGTCTCCACGATTTGGTGCGCGAAATCCTTAGCCAATTTATTCCTCCAATTATGCGTTTAGATTTACGGCACCCTAGTGTACGCTTTTTCCGTTTTCCGCCCCGACGGCTGTTGTGTGCTGTAGAATGCTCCGGCTTCGCGTCCTGAAACGCGTGTTATCCCCGCGCCGATTCCCCGAGCGCGCGCAGGAATGCTTCGTCTTCGTAGTAGTCGGTGTGGCCGCCGCGGATCCCGGGTACGCGTTCGGCGCCGAAGCGTGCGGTGCCCGGGTCGGTGCCGTGCAGGGCACTGAACGGGGAGCGCAGCAAAAGGATCGGGTCGGTCGGCGAATCCGCGACGGTGACCTTCGGATCATCAGTGAATAAGGTGAGGTCGTCGACGTGGGAGGCACTGACGCCGGGCGTGCCCACGATATAGAGCTCGTCGGCGAACAACCCGTATTCTTCGGCGGCGCGGGCGGCCACCACCGAACCGTAGGAGTGCCCCACCACGACTTTCCGCGAGTCCGGGAAACGCTCCTCCATGGCGTACTGAAACGCCGCCAGATCGTCCGCGCCGGCGCTGGCGGGAATGCGCGACATGCCTTCAATCAGTGTCGGGGGAGCGGAGTAGCCTTGCCAGACCACCACTGCACCGCCGGTGGCTTCCGCGACGGCTTGGGCCTCTTCCATGGCCAGGGCGAATTTCTCGGGCTCGCCCGAACCCACGCCGGAGACCACCGTGGTCACCGACTGCGGTGGGATCGGCTCGCCGTTTTCGTCGTATTCCACGCCGATCATGACGCTGTACCCATCGGGCCCGCCCTCTAAAACGATCCCGTCGGCATCTGCGACTACGTCTTGCACTGAGGCAGGCGCGGTTTCCAGAAGCCGTGCGCTGATCTGGGATAACGGTTCGTCCGGGTGGAATACGAGGCGGTCTAAGTCCTGTTCGTGTTCGAGCTTGCATTCTTGGGAGATCGAGGCGGAGCAGGATTTGTCGAGGAGGCGCTCCAATACGGACAACGCGGCCAGCGTGCTTTCGTGGGCGACGCGAAGATGCACCGGCACGAATGCTGCGGCCAGGGACTCTTTGCTCACGTCGACCATGTGCTGGGCGACAGCGGCTTCCTCGAGAATCTCCGCGATTTTCTCCATTGTCTCGGCGGGATTGCTCAACGCGCGTCCGAGGTCGGCGAGCTTGTCCAAGCCCGCGTCCGCTGCCTCGCCGGCGAGACCGGCGTTGGAGATGGAGGTGCGGGTGGCGGCGGTGTCGTCGATACGCGAGCGCACGGTTCCCGCTGCCCGCCGTAACGCGTCTGCGCTGGCCGAAAGTTCTGATGTGACCAGCATTATTCCGCCTTGAATGCGCAGGCGTGATCGGCGTCGACCCCGCGTATGGCGGTGACGAATGCGGCTAAATCCTCGACGTGGGTACGTACGCGCTCGGTGCGGGCGTCCACGCCGTCGGCTAACGCGCTGTGAGCGGCGGCGAGCGCGGCGCTGGTCAGGCTAGGGGTTGCTAAATCGGTGAGCTCAGGGTCGGTCCAGGTGGGCAGCGTCGGTAGGTCGGTGGTTGGTGCTTGAACGAAATTCGTTGTGTGGTTCATGCCCTTAACACAACGACAACCAGCACCGATGCACAACGGCGGCCATATGAACTTGTGGAATTTGAAAACTTATCCACATACCCTTGGTTCCCATGCGTATTGGACTCGTGCAATTCACCGCCGCAGACCGCGTCGCCGACAACCTCGCCGCGCTGAGCGAACGTATCCGCGACGCCGCGAATAAAGGAGCGACGCTCATCGTGTGCCCCGAGGCGTCTTCGCAAGCATTTGAATCCGGCCCGCTTCACAAG
This sequence comes from Corynebacterium sp. p3-SID1194, assembly GCF_025144155.1. NCBI lineage: Bacteria > Bacillati > Actinomycetota > Actinomycetes > Mycobacteriales > Corynebacteriaceae > Corynebacterium > Corynebacterium sp. p3-SID1194. Next base: position 3,742 of record NZ_JALXWY010000015.1, on the reverse strand, counting down.
CAGGCCGAGGATTTCGACGGCGCATTCGCGACCGGGCTGCGCACACTCGCGGAGGAGCTGGGCGTCACCATCGTCGCGGGCATGTTCCGGCCCACAAGCGACGGGCGCGTGCGCAATACCGCGTTGATCACGGGGCCTGAGCTGCACGAAGGCTACGACAAGATCCACCCATTCGACACCGCCAACTACCGCGAGTCGGACAACGTCGAGCCCGGAACCGAGCTTGTCACCTTCACCCACGAGGGCGCGACGGTCGGTGCCGCGATCTGCTTCGATATCCGCTTCCCCGACCATTTCCAACAGCTCGCGCGCCGTGGCGCCGAGATCGTCGTCGTGCCCACGAGCTGGGCGGGAGGTGAAAATAAGGTCGAAGAATGGATCGCGCTTTCGCGTGCCCGCGCGCTCGATGCAGGGGTGTTCATCATTGCTCCAGATCAGGCGAATCCGGAAGGTTCCGCCGGGGCCCGAAATAATTCAGACCCGCTCGGCGTCGGTCATTCCGTCGCCGTCGCGCCCAACGGGACCGTCCTCGCGCAGGGCGGATTCGACGAGGAGGTCATCGTCGTCGACATCGACCCCGCCGAGGCACGCCGACGCCGCGCCGCCGTCCCGATCCTTTAAACGCGCCGCAACGACAGCCAATCCACCGCGCCCGCCAAGGATTCCAGGGCAGGTTCACGGACATCGATAACAAGCTCAATTCGCTTATCGACGCCCCCAAACACCGCCGCCCTCACCTCCGCCAGCCGGCTTCCCGTCGCATTGATGACGCTGTGTCCGGGCAGCACCATCTGCTCGCCCCGCGCGTTCCCGCACGTCCAGTACTCGCCGATCGCCGGCCGCCGCCACCAGTCCGGCACATAGAACACCAGTTGACCGAACTGATTCGACGGCAGTGCCGGTGCAAGGTCGTGCCACTCGCCACGCTCCCCGTACGCGCCGGGCACCAGCACCGGAAGCGACTGGCCCGGAAGGTATTCCACCTGCATCGGCGCCTCCAGGTAGATGGCGAGCATGTCCGTTCCGTTCCCGCGCAGCTCCTCCACCCCAATGACCTGTGCCGCTGTCGCCGCGGGAATGCCCTGCAGGTCGGCCTCGCGTGCGGCATCCGCCATCGCGTAGAGCTCGCGCGTCATCTTCTCCCAGATCGGCTCGATGTCGTGCGGACGGTCCCACAGTGCCTTGAGTAGCGCCTCACCCAGCGGGTTCACCAGCTCCTCGTAGGACTCCGGCGGCAGGCCCAATCGGCGGCGGTCTAAGGCCGTGGTGGAGGACAGGGAGGGGTTGAGCAGGGCGTCGATAAGCGTGCCTGCTTCCTCTGTGCTCCTTGAAAGCTGTAACTCCAGCTCGCTGCGCTCGGTCTCCGAAAAACTCACAAGCTCGTCCATGCTTCAAAGGGTAATGCGTCGCGCCTGCACGCTAAGCTAACCGAGATAGCTCCCCACGCGAAAGGTTCGGCTCATGGAATTCACATCCTATGACTTGCTTGTCGACGTTGGGTGGATCTCCGTCCTCCTCATCATCGGCAACATTCTCCGCCAGCGTGTCCGGGTGCTGCAGCAACTCCTGCTGCCGGCACCCATTACCGCTGGTCTCATCGGGTTGATCCTCGGGCCGGAGGTGCTGGCCTTAGTGCCGTTTTCCGACGAGATCGGCGACTACACCACTATTCTCATCGCCGTGGTGTTTGCCTCCATGGCGTATTCCATGGACCTCGGCGGGTCCGTGGCCAAGGGCGCGCGCAATATGTGGGCCTTTTCCACCACGATGTTCATGTTCCAGTGGGGCCTGTTCGTGCTTGCCGGGATCTACCTGTTCAAGCCGGTATTCGGCACCGAGGACTGGTTCGGCATGATGCTGCCCGTCGGCTTCGTCGGTGGCTTCGGTACCGCCGCCGCTTTCGGTTCCGCCCTCGAGGACACCGCCGGCGCCGCCGCCGCATCCTCGCTCGGTTTCACCGCCGCGACCGTGGGTACCCTCGTGGCCATCATCGGTGGCGTCATCGTCTCCAACTGGGGCATCCGCAAAGGTAAAGCCACCGAGCTGCAGGGTGACCTGCCCAAGGAGCTGCGGTCTGGCTACATCGAGGACGAGGCCGAGCGTCCTTCCATCGGTAAAGCTACGACCAACCCGTCGTCGATTGAGCCTCTCGCGCTCAACGGCGGCTTCGTCGTCTTCACCGTGCTCGTCGCCTACATGGTGAAGGGCCTGATCTCCAGTCAGTGGGAGAACGTCTCCATCCCGCTGTTCGCCCTGGCGTTCGTCATCGGCTTCATCGGCCGAGGACTGCTGCGCCTATTCAAGAAGCCGAACTACCTGGATAAGGACACCGTCTCCGCCATCTCCGGTGCCGCGACCGACTACATGATCGCCTTCGGTATCGCCTCCATCGCTCCCGCCGCGCTGGCCGCCTACTGGCAGGCGCTCGTTTTGCTCTTCATTCTCGGCACCATCTTCTGTCTGTTCTATCTGCTCGTCATGGCGCCGCTTTACTTCGGTGAACAGTGGATTGAGCGCGGTATCTTCGGCTGGGGTTGGGCCACCGCCGCCGTCGCCACCGGTATCGCCCTGCTCAAGATGGTCGACCCCAAGCTCAAGTCCGGCACCCTCAACGAATACGGCGTGGCGTATGTCGGTTTCGGCCCCTTCGAGATCGGCATGAACATCCTTGCGCCCATTGCCGTCCTCGCCTCCTTCACCGGCCCATTCGGCTGGGTCGCCACCGTCGTCGCCGTCGGCATCCTGGTGATGAGCTTCGCCCTCAAGTGGGTTCCCGTCAAGAAACCCGCCGGAGCCATGAGCAGCTAGCTGCCGGTTGCTTCGGCTTTCTGCTCCCTGTTGTACGCTCCCCAGAACGTCATCAGCTGAAAGAAGCGCTGGTCTCCCGCAGATGACAGTGTTGCGCTTTGATGCGGAGGCAGCAGTCGTGTGATTCGCTGCGTCAACTGTCCCGAACGCTCCGTGAGCTCGTCTCCCGGGTAGCCGGTGGAGCTTAGCGCCAGCATGACCACCTCCAATTCGTCGTCCGTGAACGTCAGCGGAGGAACCGTGTCGCAATGCTCCATGGTGTAGCCGCCGTTGGCGCCGGGCTTCGAGGTGATGTTGAAGCCGAGGTCACGCAAATGCGCGATATACCTCCGCAGCGTCCGCTTATCGACGCCAACCCTTCCCGCCAACTCCCCTCCCTCCATCGGCCGCCCAATCTGCAACAGCCGAATCAGTTCCGCTCCGCGTAAGAAATGAGCGACTTTCTCTTTGCGCTGGTATTTTTCCGTTTCCTCGATCGCGGCCTCAGATGGATGGGGAGGTAGTTCCGGAATGAGTTGGTCGTGCATGGTGGTTTTTCTCCTTGTCGCTTTTTGGTGCTGATTCCCGCAAGAGTTCGACCTCGACCTGGGCGAATCGGGTACTTCCTCGGATGATGCTCCAGGGCTCCCGCTCAAGGAGTCGGAGTACTGGAAACCACCGAAGCACGACAAGGAAGTCAAATTCGACCGCGAACTCGGTAAGGACGAGACGTTCCCACCAGACGGCACCAAGCTCGAACCGAACACCCGCTATGAAGTGCAACAGGGTGGCGGTACCAAGAGCGACATGTCGCGTGGTTACTACTACACGGATGCGGACGGAAACGTCACGCACGTTGACGCTAACGTCAATCGCGAAGAGGGATCAGCGCTCAACTACGACCTGCGTGAGCCGGCGCCGAACACGACGTACCGCGTTGACAATGTCGTCTACA
>NZ_JALXWY010000014.1:0-48634 GCF_025144155.1 Corynebacterium sp. p3-SID1194 | reverse complement strand
GGTCGAGGCTCGCCGGGAATCGGCATCGCATAGTGCAGACAGCATAGGGGACACCAAGGCCAGCGAAGACAGATTGCTGGAAACAGACGAAACCGCCCCGTGCCCAGGAAGACTGGGGCGGGGCGGTTTAGGCGTCGTAAAGCGAAAGCTGCTTAGTGCTTGGCCTCGTACTTGACGGGCTCCGGCAGGCCGCGGTCTTCGCGGACGCGGCGAGAGATGCGCTCGAGGGCGATGAGGGACTCGATGACCATCTCCGGGGTGACCGGGAACGGCATGTTGTGGATGGTCTCGTGCTCGGCGGTAGCGGCCTTGGCCACGGCCTCGAGCTCGTCGGCGTCATCCGGGGTGAGGCCGATCTCGGTCAGGGTATTGGGCAGGCCGACCTTGGTGGTGAACTCGATGAAGTCCTCGATCTCCTGGGCGTCGGCACCCTCCATGATCAGTTGGGCGCAGGTGCCGACGTTGACCTTCTGGCCGTGGGACAGGCCGTGGGTCTGCTCGGCGGCGGTGAGACCGTCGTGGATGGCGTGGGCTGCGGCGAGGCCGCCGGACTCGAAGCCGAGGCCGGACAGGAGGGTGTTGGCCTCGACGACAGCTTCGAGCGCGGGGGTGACCACGCCGGAGCGGACGGCATCGAGAGCAGCGAGGCCGTGCTCCCACAGGATCTCCCAGCTCAACTTCGCCAGGGCAGCGCCGGCGCGGGTCGGGTGGCCGCCATTCATCGTGGTGCCGTTGCCCTTGGCTGCGGCGCGTGCCTCAACCCAGGTGGCCAGGGCGTCGCCGATACCGGCAACGAGGAACTGCTCCGGTGCACCAGCGACGAGCTGGGTGTCGATGAGCACGACGTCCGGGTTCTTCGGGAAGAAGCGGTACTCGTCGAACGCGCCGTCCTCGGTGTAGATCACGGCGAGCGTCGAGGTCGGGGCGTCGGAGGACGCGGCGGTGGGAACGCTGGCCCACACGATGTCAGCGTCGAAGCCGGCGGCCTTCGCGGCGTCGATCGCCGAACCGCCGCCGATACCGACGATGATGTCGTGGCCCTCGGCCTTGATCTTTTCCACCAGGCCATCGATGGCCTTCGCGGTCGCGAACTTCTCGAAGCCTACGCGGTTGACGGGAAGACCTGCGGATTCGAAGCCTTCAGTAAGTTGCTTTTCGACGATCCCCCACACCGTGTCATCCGACACCAGCAGCGGGTTCTCGCCGAGTTTCTTCAGGTGCTCGCCGAGGTCGGCGATTGCACCCTTGCCTTGGATGTAGCGGGACGGGGAAGAGAAAATGTCGTGTTGTGCCATAGCCCCAACGGTACGCCGATCTCGTGACATGCGTTTTTGCCCGGCGAAGCGTCGGCGGGCGAGCCAGACTAATCGGGGGCTGCCGCGTCGGAGTTGGAGCCAGAATCCTCTGTGGTTCGGGTGCCGGGGCCGGGCAGGGTGATGATGTCGAATTCGTCCTTGGCCAAGTGCGAGCGTAGATCCACCTTGTCGAATTTGCCCACCGACGTCTTGTCGATCGAGCTGACAAAAGTCCAGTACTCGGGAGCCATCCAGGTGGGCAGCTCGCCAGCGAGGTCCTTGCGGAGCTTCTTGGCCACGTCGATCGTCGGGGTGACGTCGGCGTGGAGGACGGTGATGGCTAGGGGGCGCTCGCCCCATGTCTTATCGGGGTAGCCGATGACGGCGCACTCGACGACCTCGTCGGACTCCATGATGAGGTTCTCCAGCTGGGCGGAGTAGATCCACTCGCCGCCGGAGCGGATGACGTCGCGGGAGCGGTCGTAGAGAGTCATGAATCCGTCAGAGGTCACGGTGCCCACGTCGCCGGTGCGCAACCAGCCTGACTCGGTGAAGGAGTCGTCGGATGTGGGGACGGGCTCGCCGCGGAACGTCGATACGCGCTTTGCTGCTTCCGGATTCGACGGCCAGTAATACGACGCGATGACATTATTTCCGCGGACGTGGATCTCGCCGTCGTTACGGTCGGTGCGGGAGACGATGCCGCCGTCGTTGACCACGCGGTATTCCAGCCACGGGGCGAAGCGACCCTGCGAGATGCGGTAGGCCCAGCGGCGCTCGCCGGAAGCACCCGATGGGGGACGAGCAACTGTGCCCACCGTGGAGGTCTCGGTCATGCCCCAGACGTGGATGATGTCCACGCCGTAGCGTTCCTCCCACACCTTGATCAGTGCAGGCGGGGCAGGGGAGCCGCCAACGTAGATCTCCGTCAAGGACATGCGCTCCGGCGGGTTGTGCAGGTAGTGCACCATGAGCTGAATCCACAAGGTGGGCACGCCGTGCGCCACGCGTGGGTGCGTGCCAGCGATCAGCTTCGCCAGCGTCGGCGCCGACATATCCGAATCAGGCAGCACCAGGGGAGTGCCCGCCAAAAACGCGGAGAACGGCACGTTCCAGCTGAGCACGTGGTAGATCGGGATGCAGCACAAGAACGACTCACCGTGGGTGATCGCCAGCGAATCCGTGGCACGCAGGCTCATCGCGGTCAACCAGATAGACCGGTGCGAGTACGCGATTCCCTTCGGCGGGCCGCTCGTCGCGGTGGAATAGCAGATCGCCGCGGCCGTGTTTTCGGGGAGTTCGGGCCAGGGGTAGAGGGTAGACGCGCCGTCGAGAAGCGATTCGTACGAGTAAACCTCGACCCTGTCCGGGACCGCGGCGCGCTCGGCGCTCAAATCTGTCAGCCCCGTGAAACACACGGCACGCACCGTCGGGCATTCCTCCACAATGCGGCCCACCTTCGGCGCGAGGCGCGGATCCGCGACGAGCACCTCGATCTCCGCGTGGTTGACGATGTACGCGATCTGGTCCTCCATCAACTGCAGGTTCAGCGGCACGAACACCGACCCCTTCGCCGACGCGGCGAACATTACCTCGAGGTGCTCCGCGCAGTTGTACATCAACGAGCCCACCCGCTGGTCCCCGTCGATGCCCAGGTGGTCCTCCAACGCATGCGCGAACGCCGCCGCGCGCGCACCGACCGCCGCGAACGTGGTCTCCTCCGCCTCGCCGTTGCGCCACGTGGTCACCTTCGTGGTCCCGTGCACCGACGCCCCGTATTCGAGAATGCGCCCGATGGAAAACGGCACTTCCTGCATGGTGGAAAGCATGCAGCTCACTCTACCGTGGCCCCCTTTAGCGCGGGTTGGTGAACCGCATTTTGCGCGCGTCCGCTACACTGTCGAACAAGATCGCGAGCTGAGGCGCTTTTCGCCTCCAGATTCCGCCCATGCCCTTAGCTTTTCCGCATGCAGCGCGTCTCCGATCTAGCGTGCACCACCTCCGCCCCTTATATATTGCGGGCTTTGATCGCCTGTCGGCCGAGAGTGGGGACAACCGCGTGAAAACACAGCGTCGCACGAATATGACGAAAGGACATCCGTGACCGATACGGGTAACGCCGCGAGCCAGGACCTCGCATCGCTGAAGCTTCCGGAGCTGCGCAAGATCGCCGCCGAAAAAGGCCTGCGCGGCACGTCCGCCCTGCGCAAGGGCGAGCTGATCCAAGCCATCACCACGGGCACCGTCCCGCAGCGCGCACGTCAGCGCGCCAGCGAGCAAGCCGCCGCAGACAACGCCGGCGCTGCTGAAGCTCCGAAGAAAGACGACAAAAAGGCCGAGAAGAGCGACGACAATAAGGGCGACGAGCAGCGCTACGAATCCCGCTCCGCCGCTCGCCGCGCGCGCCGCAACCGCGCCAAGCACGAGCAGAAGCTTGACGACGGCTCTGCTAACCGGGACTCCCGCGAATCTCACGACTCCCGCGACGACCGTGGCGGCGATAGCCGGGGCGACCGGAACGACCGCGACAACCGCGATAACCGCGATAACCGTGACAACCGAGACAACCACGACGACCGTGGCGATCGGAACAACCGCGGAGACGGCAACAACAACCGCGGCGGCGGAAACAACCACGACGGCGGCGGTAACGGCGGTAACGGCGGAAATGGCGGCGGGGGCGGCCGTCGCGGACGCCGCAACCGCCGCAACCGCCGCAATCGCGACAACCACAACGGTGGTGGCGGCAACAACCAGAACCACAACAACGGCCAGGACCTGGACCCGGAGGAGCTGCAGGAGGTCGCGGGCATCGTCGACATTGTCGACAACAACGCGGCATTCGTGCGCACGACGGGGTACCGGGCGAACCAGGCGGACGTGTTCATCAACAACAACCTGGTGCGCCGCTGCGGCCTGCGCTCGGGCGATGCGGTGATCGGCCAGGTCCGTGCGAACGGCCAGGGGCACACGCACGGCAACGGCCGTAACCGCCACCGCTACAACCAGCTGGTGCGCGTGGACACGATCAACGGAATGACGGTGGACGAGGCGAAGCAGCGCGCGGAATTCCACAAGCTGACCCCGCTGTACCCGAATCAGCGTCTGCGTCTGGAAACCGAGCCGAATATCCTCACCACGCGTGTGATCGACCTGGTCATGCCGATCGGCAAGGGCCAGCGCGCGCTGATCGTCTCCCCGCCGAAGGCAGGTAAGACGACGATCCTGCAGAATATCGCCAACGCGATCGCGCACAACAACCCGGAGTGCTACCTCATGGTCGTGCTTGTCGACGAGCGCCCCGAGGAAGTCACCGACATGCAGCGCTCCGTCAAGGGAGAGGTGATCGCCTCCACCTTCGACCGCCCGCCGAGCGAGCACACCGCCGTGGCTGAGCTGGCGATCGAGCGCGCGAAGCGCCTGGTGGAGATGGGCCAGGACGTCGTGGTCCTGCTCGACTCCATCACCCGCCTGGGCCGCGCGTACAACAACTCGTCGCCGGCATCGGGCCGCATCCTGTCCGGCGGCGTCGATTCGAACGCGCTGTACCCGCCGAAGCGCTTCCTGGGTGCTGCCCGCAACATCGAGGAAGGCGGCTCGCTGACCATCATCGCCACCGCCATGGTGGAGACCGGTTCGGCAGGCGACACCGTCATCTTCGAGGAGTTCAAGGGCACCGGCAACGCCGAGCTCAAGCTGGACCGCAAGATCGCTGAGCGCCGCGTCTTCCCGGCCGTGGACGTCAACCCGTCCGGCACGCGCAAGGACGAGCTGCTCATGAGCCCGGAGGAGGCGCGCATCATGCACAAGCTGCGCCGTATCCTCTCCGCGCTCGATCCGCAGCAGTCCATTGACATGCTGATCAAGCAGCTGAAGAAGACGAAGAACAACGGCGAATTCCTCGTCGGCGTGGCACAATCCGCACCGATGGCCGCGGACCAGGAGACGGAGGAATACCAGTAATGGCAGAGAAATCGCAGGTTTCGCTTGTCGACGACTACGTCTCCGAGTACCAGGGCATCCAAGCCCAGATGAGCGACCCGGAAGTGGTCGGCGACCAGGATCTCTTCCGCAAGCTGTCCAAGCGCTACGCGCAGCTGCAGCCGATCATCAACGTCAACAACGATCTCAACCAGGCCCGCGAGGACCACGAGGCCGCCGCGGAGATGGCAGCCGAGGACAAGGAGTTCGCGGAGGAGGCCACGCGCCTTAAAGGCGAGATTGTCCGCCTCGAAGAGGAGCTCGCTGACCTGCTCGCACCGCGCGACGAGCACGACGCCGACGACGTGATCATGGAGATCAAGGCCGGTGCGGGCGGCGAAGAGGCCGCTCTGTTCGCCGGCGACCTCGCCCGCATGTACCAGAAGTACGCCGAGAAGGCGGGTCTGAGCTGGGATGTTCTCGACGTCGCAGAGTCCGACCTGGGCGGCGTGAAGGACATGACTGTCTCGGTGACCATGAAGAATCCGTCGCGTGACGGCGCGTGGTCGAAGTTGAAGTTCGAGGGCGGCGTCCACCGTGTGCAGCGCATCCCGGTGACGGAGTCGCAGGGCCGCATCCAGACGTCGGCAGCTGGTGTGTACGTCTTCCCGGAGACAGAGGAAGTCGGCGCGGTGGAAATCGACGAGAAGGATATCCGCGTCGACGTGTACCGTTCCTCCGGCAAGGGCGGCCAGGGCGTCAACACGACGGACTCGGCCGTGCGCATCACGCACCTGCCCACGGGCATCGTGGTCACGTGTCAGAAGGAGCGTTCCCAGATCCAGAACCGCGCGCGTGCGATGCAGGTTCTCCAGGCCCGTCTCGAGCAGGCCGAGCGCGAAAAGGCCGAGGCCGAGGCAGCGGAAGGCCGCGCTTCCCAGGTCCGCACCATGGACCGTTCGGAGCGCATCCGCACCTACAACTGGCCGGAGAACCGCATCTCGGACCACCGCATCGGTTTCAAGGCGAACAACCTCGACTCCGTGCTCGACGGCAACATGGACGATCTGATCACCGCGCTCCAGACCCACGAGCGCCAGGAGCGACTTGAAGCAGAGTAGCCTTCGCTCAGCGATCGATAACGCCACGCAATTGCTTATCGACGCCCACGTTGCCTCCCCCGACGTCGATGCCCGCCTCATCGCCGCCCACCTTCTCGGTGTGCCCGCAACTCAGCTGATTTTGGCCGAGCCGACGCCTGAATTCGAGGCGGACTACGCGGCCCTTATCGCCCGCCGCGTTGAGCGTGAGCCGCTGCAGCACATTCTCGGTACCGCCGCCTTTGGAGTGCACGATTTGAAGGTCGGCCCGGGCGTGTTCATCCCGCGCCCGGAGACCGAGGTGCTCGCCGAGTGGGCGGTGGGGCAGGCACCGACCGGCACCGTCGTCGACCTGGGCACCGGTTCCGGTGCGCTGGCGATTTATATCGCCGAGCGGGCGCGTCCCGAACTCGTTATCGGGGTGGAGAAATCTCCCGTCGCTGCTCAAGCTGCCCGCGACAACTCCGCCGCGCTTTCCAACGTGCGGATCATCGAGGGCGACATGACTGACCCGGACCTGCTGTCCGAGCTGACCGGCACCGTCGACCTCATCGTCGCCAATCCGCCGTACGTGCCGTTCGTGCCGGAAGAATCCGGTGAACTCGAACCGGAAGTCTACCGCGACCCACTGGATGCCGTCTTCTCCGGCGACGACGGCATGGACGCTATCCGCGGGCTCATTCCTGTCGCGGCGCGGCTGCTCGCCCCGGGCGGGAAACTCGGCATCGAGCACGACGACACGACAGCCGCGCTCACCCGCGAACTGGTCGAAGCAGACGGTTCTTTTGAAAATATCCGCAACATGCCCGACCTCACGGGGCGCGACCGTTTCGTCACGGCGAGTAAGCTACGGACAAACTGACCTCTTTCATCTCTTAAGGAGCACCACTTCAATGCCCAGCAGAATCTACGACTGCCTTGACCCCCAGGGGCGCAAGGACGGCATTGACGCCGCCGTAAAGGCAGTTCGCGCGGGGCAGTGCGTGGTGTTGCCGACTGACACGGTCTACGGGATCGGGGTGGACGCGTTCAATCCGGATGCCGTCGCAAAGCTCCTTGCTACAAAGCGTCGCGGCCCTGATATGCCCGTGCCTGTTCTCGTGGGGTCGTGGACCACGATTCAGGGGCTGGTGCGCGAGTTCACGGATACTGCGAAGACGCTGGTCGAGGCGTTTTGGCCCGGCGGGCTTTCCCTCGTTGTGCCCGAGGCGCCGTCGCTGCCGTGGAATCTTGGCGACACCCGCGGCACCGTCCTGTTGCGCATGCCCCTGCAGCCCGTTGCGATCGAGCTGCTCCGCGAAGTCGGTCCGATGGCTGTGTCGAGCGCCAATATCTCGGGGCAGGCCCCGCCGGTGTCCGCTGCTGGCGCACGCGACCAATTCGGTGAGGCCGTGCAGACCTACCTCGACGGAGGCACCGCGCAGGTGGGGGAGCCGTCGACCATCCTGGATATCTCCGGTCCCGCCCCGGTGATTCTCCGCGAGGGCGCCGTGAGCCCGGAACGCATTGGTGAGGTCCTGAACCTTGACCCGGAGCAACTGAGGCGGAAAGACCGGTGACCGGATCAGGCGTCCCTCTACGAGAGCTGGGGCTGGTCATCCTCGTCGCTGCGGTGCTCAGCTTCCTAGCTACGGGTCCTATTCGCTCCCTCCTCGTTCGGACCGGCCGGATCGCCGAGATCCGCGAGCGAGACGTGCACACCCAGCCCACCCCGAGCCTCGGCGGCGTGGCCATGTTCACCGGTTTCTTGTCCGCTGTGTACCTGGCGATGCAATTGCCGGCGCTCACCCGCGGGTTCGCTCCCGTGACCCCCGAGATGACGGCCGTGGTCGTGGGAGCCTTCCTCATCGTGGTCGTCGGAATTATCGACGACCTCTACGAGCTCGGCGCCCTCTCCAAATTCTTCGGCCAAGTCGTCGCCGCAGTGACCATGTCGGTGATGGGGCTGTCTTTCAATGTCTTCTATCTGCCGTTCGGCGGCGGAACGACATTGATTCTCGACCCGGCGCAGGGCGTTATTGTGTCCTCGCTGATCATCGTGATGCTCATCAACGCCTTCAACTTCGTCGACGGCATCGACGGACTGGCAGCCGGACTCGGCATGATCGCCGGCGCCGCCATCCTCGTGTTCTCGCTGACCGTGCTTCACGATCAAGGCGGCGCTGTCTCCGCCTATCCGCCCGCCATCATCTGCGCTGCGCTCGTGGGCATGTGCGCCGGCTTTTTGCCGCACAACTACGAACCCGCGCGGATCTTCATGGGGGACTCAGGCGCCATGCTCATCGGGTTGCTGCTCGCCGCCGCATCGATCTCCGCGTCCGGCAAAATCAACATGTCGCTCTACGGGACCGCCGACTTCGTCGCCCTCATCAGCCCGTTTATCGTGGTGGTCGCCGCTGTCGCGCTGCCTGTCATCGACCTCATCATGGCCGTTATCCGCCGCGTGTCCCAGGGCAAGAGCCCGTTTGCCGCCGACCGTCAGCACATTCACCACCGCCTCCTCGCGCTCGGCCACACCCACCGCCGTACCGTTCTTGTGCTGTACATGTGGGTGTCCGCGATCGCGTTCGGGGCAGTGAGCTTCTCCGTCATTCCGTCGCGCTATGCCGCCGCGCTGCTCATCACCGCGATCCTGTTCGCTGCCGCCGCTACCGCCGTGCCCGCGATGAAAGGAAAGATCGGACCCGCGCGGTAGCATGAGCATCTGTGAATACAGAAGCTAAAGACGTCCCCGAGTACGAAGACCCCCAAGCTCCGCTCAAGCGTGCACTGAAGTTGGGCACTGGTGCTTTGATCGTCCTCACCCTCGTCTCTCTCGCGGCCTGGGGCGCCGCACGTGACCTGCCCGGCATCTGGGGAGTGCTCCTCGGTGCAGCCGTCGGCGGCGGCTTCGTCCTCCTGACCGTCATCTCCGTCCTCGCGACCGCGAACACCACGCCGTCTATGACCATGGCTGTCGTCCTTGGAAGCTGGCTAGTCAAGCTTTTAGTCCTGATCGGCCTGATGATGTGGCTGCGCACGATGGACTTCTACGACACCGCCGCATTCGGGGTGACCACCATCGCAGCTCTCGTTTTCGTCCTTGCTTCTGAAGTCTGGGGAATCATGACGACTCGGTCTATGTACGTCGGGTAGCTGTGACTCAGCTAACAGCATCCTGAATGGTGCCCACACCTGCTCATACGCCCAGCCTGAATAAAGCCCCGCAACAACCTCCCCCCAACGTGCCCGATTCGCCCCATCTGCTGATAGGCTAATCGCGGGTTAGAAGAGGAGAGCTACGCCTTAATGGGGTAATCACCTCTAAAAGTCCCCTGCACCGCGGTAGCTGATGTGCGACGGAATCCGCCGCGGAAAGCAGAAATGAAGACGTCCATCGCACCGCACTTCCAAAGAGTGCGGCCCGAGAACGGGAGAGAACGCTGAGCGTTACAACTTTGGCCATGAGGGGCAGCTTCCACGCACCCGAATTGGACCCAGAATTTTTCCCGGGGCAATACTACGGCCACATCATCGGGGAAGACTTCCTCGGTGGTTGGTTCGCGCTGGATCGCATCATGATCGTCCGCCTGTTCATGGCGGCCGTCCTGATCATCCTTTTCCTGCTGGCCTTCCGGAAACCCCAGCTGGTTCCCAAAGGTCTGCAGAACTTCGGTGAGCTCGCAGTGGACTTCGTCCGTCTGCACATCGCCGAAGACATCTTGGGCAAGAAAGAAGGCCGCCGATTCCTTCCGGTAATCGCGACCATCTTCTTCACGGTCCTCTTCATGAACGTTGCCACGATCATTCCGGGGTTGAACATCTCGCCGAGCTCGCGAATCGGTCTACCGATTGTGCTCGCGCTGGTGGGATACTTCACCATGATCTACGCGGGCGCATCGCGCTACGGATTTGGCAAATACGTGAAGCACTCGCTCGTGATCCCCAACTTGCCACCCGTGCTCCACCTCCTGGTGGTGCCGATCGAGTTCTTCTCGACATTCATTCTGCGTCCGGTCACCCTGGCTCTTCGTCTCATGGCGAACTTCCTGGCCGGCCACATCATTCTCGTCATGCTGTACTCCGCCACGAACTTCTTCTTCTGGCAGCTCAACGGCTGGACGGCAATGGGTGGCCTCACACTGGTCGCAGCGGTCCTGTTCACCCTGTTCGAGTTGATTGTCATCTTCCTGCAGGCGTACATCTTCGCCCTTCTGGTCGCGGTGTACATCGAACTGGCGCTGCACGCAGATTCGCACTAGTCAGGCGCGAACTGACACACGGTCAACTGAATAACCCCACTCACAACGTCAAAGCCCGGGCCGCAGACGGCACGGGCACCAAGAAAGGGAACGACTTTCCATGAACGACATCATCCTCGCGCAGGCAGCAGACGCCACCAAGTACACCGGTCTCGGCGCCATCGGCTACGGCATCGCCACCATCGGCCCGGGCCTGGGCATCGGCATTCTCGTCGGCAAGACCGTCGAGGGCATGGCACGTCAGCCGGAGATGGCTGGCCAGCTGCGCACCACGATGTTCCTGGGTATCGCCTTCGTCGAGGCGCTCGCCCTGATCGGCTTCGTCGCCGGCTTCCTGTTCTAAAAGAACACGCACATTAACTCGTAAACCTTTTAGTACAGGAGCAACCAATGACGAACGTCATCTACCTACTTGCGGCCGAGGGGGCCGAGGACTTTCCGCTCGAGGGCGGAAACTCCATCCTCCTGCCCAAGAACTACGACCTCGTCTGGTCCCTCGTTGTCTTCCTCATCGTCTTCCTTCTCTTCTGGAAGTTCGTGCTTCCGAAGTTCCAGGAAGTCCTCGCCGAGCGCGAAGACAAGATCAAGGGCGGCATTGAGCGCGCCGAGTCCGCTCAGGCACAGGCCAAGGCTGCTCTGGAGAAGAACAACGCACAGCTCGCTGAGGCACGCGCCGAAGCCGCCGAAATCCGCGAAGCAGCCCGCCAGAAGGGCAAGGAGATCGAGGCAGAAGCCCGCGCCAACGCAGAGGCAGAGTCCCGCCGCATCGTCGAAAACGGCGAGAAGCAGCTCCAGGCCTCTCGCGAGCAGGTCATCGCTGAACTTCGCAACGACCTGGGCCAGAACTCCATCACGTTGGCAGAGGAACTGCTTGGTGAGGAACTGTCGGACAACACCCGACGCTCCAACACCATCGATTCCTTCCTGAGCCAGCTGGATACCGTCTCCGCCCGCTCGGCGACGCGGAAGTGAGGTAGTCCATGAAAGCAGCTAGCCGCGAAGCACAGACTCGGGTTGCCGAGAAACTGGACGCATTTCTGCGCAACGCTGGCGACACCGTCTCCACCGCAGCGCAGGTGGGCACCGAACTGTTCCTCGTTGTGGACCAGCTCGAAAACCACCGCCCCCTGCGTGTCGCAGTGGCAGACACCTCCCTGAAGCCGGAGCAGCGCTCGGGCATGATCAGCGACGTCTTCAACGGCAAGGTGGGGGATGCCACCCTGACCGTTTTGAAGGAGGCTGCTGAACAAGACTGGTCGACCCCGCGCGAGTTCCGCGAGGGACTCGTGCACCTGGGTCGCCGGGCGCTCCTCCGCGGTGCCGAGAACGAGGGCAAGCTCGAGCACGTTGAAAACGAGCTCTTCGCACTGTCCCGTCTTCTCGAGCGCGAGGGCGAGCTGACCCAGCTGCTGTCCGACCGCCGCGCAACCGCAGACCAGAAGCGCCAGCTTCTGGCGAGCGTCCTGTACGGCAAGGTGACCATGTACACCGAGGCGCTTGCGCTGCAGGTGATTGGTCGCCCCGAGCACAACCCGGTTGACGACATCGCCGCAGTTTCCCGCGAGTCCGCCGAGTTGACGGGCAAGACGGTTGCGGAGGTCGCATCCGCGACAGAGCTGACTGATGCGCAGCGTGACGCACTGGCAGACAAGCTAGGCAAGATTTACGGCCGCGAGATGGCCATCCACTCCGAGGTTGACCCCAGCCTCCTCGGCGGTGTGACCATCCGCGTTGGCGACGAGCTTATCGACGGCTCCACGCGCGGCAAACTGCAGCGCCTGCGTGCCGACATGGCAGCCAACACGGCTTACTAATGACGAAAAATGCTGGAACAATCTACCGAGAGCAGGAAGAACATGGCGGAGCTGACGATCTCCTCCGATGAGATCCGTAGCGCGATAGCGAACTACACCTCGAGCTACTCCGCGGAGGCCTCCCGTGAGGAGGTCGGCGTGGTGACGTCGGCTGCAGATGGCATTGCCCAGGTTTCCGGGCTGCCGGGCTGCATGACCAACGAGCTGCTTGAGTTCCCGAACGGCGTCATCGGCGTCGCACAGAACCTCGACACCGACACGATCGGTGTTGTGGTGCTGGGTAATTTCGAGACCCTCACTGAGGGCGACAAAGTTGTACGGACCGGCGAGGTCCTGTCCATCCCGGTCGGAGAGGAATTCCTCGGCCGCGTAATCAACCCCCTGGGCCAGCCGATCGACGGTCTTGGCCCGATCGAGGCCGAAGAAGAGCGTGTGCTCGAGCTTCAGGCCGCGAGTGTGCTCGACCGTCAGCCGGTCGAGGAGCCGATGCAGACGGGCATCAAGGCGATTGACGCCATGACCCCGATCGGCCGTGGCCAGCGTCAGCTGATCATCGGCGACCGCAAGACCGGTAAGACCGCGGTCTGCATCGACACCATCCTCAACCAGAAGGCCTACTGGGAGACCGGCGACAAGACGAAGCAGGTCCGCTGCATCTACGTCGCCATCGGCCAGAAGGGCTCGACCATCGCAGGTGTGCGCCGCACCCTCGAGGAGAATGGCGCTCTGGAGTACACCACGATCGTGGCTGCTCCGGCGTCCGATTCCGCGGGCTTCAAGTGGCTGGCTCCGTTCGCCGGCGCTGCGCTGGGTCAGCACTGGATGTACCAGGGCAACCACGTCCTGGTCATCTACGATGATCTGACCAAGCAGGCTGAGGCGTACCGTGCGATCTCGCTGCTGCTTCGTCGCCCGCCGGGCCGCGAGGCATACCCGGGTGACGTGTTCTACCTGCACTCCCGTCTGCTCGAGCGCGCAGCCAAGCTTAACGACGAGCTCGGTGCCGGCTCCCTGACCGCTCTCCCGATCATCGAGACGAAGGCGAACGACGTGGGCGCCTTCATTCCGACGAACGTCATCTCGATTACCGACGGTCAGTGCTTCCTCCAGTCCGACCTGTTCAACCAGGGTGTCCGCCCGGCTATCGACGTGGGTATTTCCGTGTCCCGTGTCGGTGGCGCAGCGCAGACCAAGGGCATGAAGAAGGTCGCCGGTAACCTGCGTCTGGACCTGGCCGCATACCGCGACCTCGAGTCCTTCGCAGCATTCGCGTCTGATCTCGACGACGCTTCCAAGCGTCAGCTCGAGCGCGGCCAGCGCCTCGTCGAGCTGCTGAAGCAGTCCGAGAACTCGCCGCAGCCGGTCGAGTACCAGATCATCTCGATCTACCTCGCCAACGAGGGCGCATTCGACTCCGTTCCCGTCGAAGATGTCCGCCGTTACGAGGCAGAGCTGCACGAGACGGTCCGTGCTGAGGCTCCGGAGGTCTACGAGCAGGTTGAAGGCGGCACCGCGCTGTCCGACGAGTCCAAGGAGACTCTCAAGTCGGTCAACGATCGTTTCGCCCGCACCTTCCAGCCGACCAATGAGGAGCACGTCGTCCGCGAGCCGGAGGCAAAGCCCCTCGACGAGGCGGATGTGTCGAAGCACCAGATCAACGTTTCTCGTAAGTCGCAGAAGCGCGACTAGTTCAGTCCAGAGCAAGCTAGACGAACTAGACGAGCGAATACGACTCACTACGACTTAAGAGAAAGGAGGAGCACACACCATGGCTACACTTCGCGAACTGCGTGACCGTATCAGGTCAGTCAATTCCACGAAGAAGATCACCAAGGCCCAGGAGCTGATCGCGACCTCGCGCATCACCAAAGCCCAGCAGCGCGTTGAGGCGGCACAGCCGTACGCCAACGAGATGCAGGACATGATGGAGCGCTTGGTCTCTGCGACCAACCTGGATCACCCGATGCTTCGTGAACGCGAAAACGGCAAGGTGGCGGCGATGCTCGTGGTCACGTCCGACCGCGGCATGGCCGGTGGCTACAACCACAACGTGCTCAAGAAGGCTGGCGAACTGGAGCGCATGCTCCGGGACAACGGCTATGACGTGGTCCGCTATATCACCGGCGGCAAGGGCGTCAGTCACTACGACTTTCGTGATCAGGAGATCGCGGGAGAGTGGACTGGCTGGTCCCAGGATCCGTCGTGGGAGTCCACCCATGATGTCCGCCAGCACATGATCCAGGGCTTCGAAGCCAGCTCCGAGGGTGAGGCGAAGTGGCGTAACGGCCTGCGCAGCAC
Source organism: Corynebacterium sp. p3-SID1194 (assembly GCF_025144155.1). NCBI lineage: Bacteria > Bacillati > Actinomycetota > Actinomycetes > Mycobacteriales > Corynebacteriaceae > Corynebacterium > Corynebacterium sp. p3-SID1194. Next base: position 33,965 of record NZ_JALXWY010000014.1, on the reverse strand, counting down.
TGAGGGGCAGGCTGTCCGTGGCTTCGACCAGGTGCACGTTGTGTACACGAAGTTCGTGTCGATGCTGTCGCAAGAAGCTACTGTTCACCAGTTGCTTCCGATCGAGCCCGTCTTCCACGACGTTGAGTTCGATCAGGAAGATCTGTTGAGCACGTCCGGTAATGTGTTGCCGGACATGGATTTCGAGCCGGATGCAGAAACGCTCATGGAGCAGCTGCTTCCCGCGTACGTTTCCAGGTCGCTCTACTCGATCTTCCTGGAGGCGTCGGCAGCGGAGTCCGCATCTCGACGCACCGCGATGAAGAACGCGACCGACAACGCAACCGAACTTGCCGGCGAGCTTTCGCGTGAAGCGAACCAGCTCCGTCAGGCGAAGATTACCCAGGAAATCACCGAGATTATCGGCGGCGCTGGCGCGTTGTCCGGTAGCGGAGAAAGTGACTAGAACATGACTACAGCTCAATCTTTTGATGGGCGTAACGACGAGCCGACCGGGGCTGAGGACAACGTCGCAGCCTCCGGTGCCGTCGAGAACGCCGCTGATAATGCCACCCAGGCTCGTAGCGCTGAGAGCACGCAGAACCCGCAGGGCTCCGAGAACGGCCGCGTCGTGCGCGTCATCGGCGCCGTCGTCGACGTGGAGTTCCCGCGCGGCGAGCTGCCGGAGCTCTACAACGCTCTGCAGACCAACATCGAGCTCGAGGCAGTGGCTAAGACCATTACTCTCGAGGTCGCTCAGTTCCTGAGCGACGGCCTCGTCCGTACCATCGCCATGGCTCCGACCGACGGCCTCGTACGCGGCGCCAAGGTCGTCGACTCCGGCAACCCGATTTCGGTGCCGGTCGGCGACCAGGTCAAAGGCCACGTCTTCAACGCGCTGGGCGACTGCCTGGACGACCCGTCGGTCGGCCAGGACGGCGAGCGCTGGGGCATCCACCGTGAGCCCCCGGCATTCAAAGACCTCGAGGGCAAGACCGAGATTCTCGAGACCGGTATTAAGGTCATCGACCTCCTCACCCCGTACGTCAAGGGCGGCAAGATCGGCCTGTTCGGCGGCGCTGGTGTGGGCAAGACCGTTCTCATCCAGGAGATGATTACCCGTATTGCACGCGAGTTCTCCGGTACGTCGGTCTTCGCCGGTGTCGGCGAGCGTACGCGTGAGGGTACGGACCTCTTCCTCGAGATGGAGGACATGGGCGTCCTTCAAGACACCGCCCTTGTCTTCGGCCAGATGGACGAGCCGCCCGGGGTCCGTATGCGCGTGGCCCTGTCCGGCCTGACCATGGCGGAGTACTTCCGCGATGTTCAGAACCAGGACGTGCTGCTGTTCATCGACAACATCTTCCGTTTCACCCAGGCAGGTTCTGAGGTGTCCACGCTGCTCGGCCGTATGCCGTCTGCTGTGGGTTACCAGCCGACCCTGGCTGACGAGATGGGTGTTCTCCAGGAGCGCATTACCTCGACCAAGGGCCGTTCGATTACGTCTCTGCAGGCCGTTTACGTGCCGGCTGATGACTACACCGACCCGGCCCCGGCGACGACCTTCGCTCACCTGGATGCGACGACCGAGCTCTCCCGTTCCATCGCCTCGAAGGGTATTTACCCGGCTGTGGATCCGCTGACCTCGACCTCCCGCATCCTGGAGCCGGGCATCGTCGGCGAGCGCCACTACGCGGTCGCTCAGAAGGTGATCAACATCCTGCAGAAGAACAAGGAGCTGCAGGACATCATCGCCATCCTCGGTATGGACGAGCTGTCCGAGGAAGACAAGATCACCGTTATGCGCGCTCGTAAGATCCAGCGCTTCCTGGGCCAGAACTTCTTCGTCGCGAAAAAGTTCACCGGCGACGAGGGTTCCTACGTGCCGCTCGAGGAGACGATCGACGCGTTCGACCGTCTCGCGTCCGGCGAGTTCGACCACTACCCGGAGCAGGCCTTCAACAACCTCGGCGGTCTGGAAGACGTCGAGGCTGCGTACAAGAAGCTGCAAGAGAAGTAGGAGTAGCTCATGGCTGAAATCACCGCGCACCTCGTTTCGGTTGAGCGCATGTTGTGGTCTGGCGACGCGAAGGTTGTCACCGCCCAGACCTCCGAAGGTGAGATCGGCGTGCTGCCCGGCCACGAGCCGTTCTTGGGCCAGCTCAAGGAAAACGGTGTCGTGACCATCACCCCGGTCGACGGCGACAAGATCGTCGCGGCCGTCCAGGGTGGGTTCGTCTCGGTGACTGGCAATAAGGTCACCATTCTGGCGGACTACGCGATCTTCGCCGATGAGGTCGATGCCAACGGTGCGTTCGACGAGGAGGATCCGACGTCGAAGGCTCGTCACGACGCAGAGCAAGCAGCTTTGCGACGTAGCGGCAACGCCTAGTTCTCCCTTTCCGCCCGGACTGAGCCCACTGGCTTGGTCCGGGCGGTTTCTTTTCTCGGGGGGTACAACTTTCGACGGTTCAGAGATGATGGGTCTTGTCATTAAACTGGACCCTTATGAAGCTTCTCGGGTTCCTCTTCGGCGCAGTAGTAGTGGTGCTGCTTGCCGGCGCGTTGTGGAGGTTCCTGACGGTGAGGAATAACGGCACACCGGCGTTGCTGCGCAAGCTCCCAGCGACGGGAACGCATGGGTGGCGCCACGGTATTGCTGTATATACCGGCGAAACGATGCGCTTTTTCAAGCTGCGCTCGCTGTCTTTCTCGGCGGATATGGAGCTGAATCGTTCCATGCTGTCGATTGACGGCAATAGACAGGCCACTGAGACCGAACGGCATTTCATGCCCGGGGTCGAGGTGGTCGTTTTGTTTTCTTCGGCGCGCGACAAATTTGAGTTCGCGACGGACCGCCATGCGGGCATGGCGTTGGTGTCGTGGGTGGAGTCTGCCCCGGACAGGCGGCAGGTGCGCACGGACATGAATAGGCTTCACAATCGCGCGTTCAGGTCGAGCCTGGGCAATCTCTAGCCGAAGGGGGCCGTGGGATGCGCGGCGCGTCGTCGGCGCTAGGGTAGGGGACTATGCGTCTTGTTATCGCCCGTTGTTCGGTGGACTATGTCGGCCGCCTGGATGCGCACTTGCCTCTCGCGGACCGTCTGATCATGGTCAAGGCGGACGGCTCGTTGTCGGTGCATGCGGATGACCGAGCCTATAAGCCGTTGAACTGGATGACCCCTCCGTGCACGATCGTGGAAGAACCGATCGTGGACGTCGACGGGGACGAGACCGGTGCGCAGCTGTGGGTCGTGGAGAACCCGAAGGGTGAGCAGCTGCGCGTGACCGTCGAGGAGATCCATTCGGATGTCACCTACGACCTCGGAGTCGACCCGGGGTTGATCAAGGACGGCGTGGAATTCCATCTGCAGGAGCTCTTGGCGGAACACATCACGGTGCTAGGCGAGGGGTACACGCTCGTGCGCCGCGAATACCCGACGCCACTGGGCCCGGTAGACATCATGGCGAAAGACCCAAACGGCACGGCGATCGCAGTCGAGGTGAAACGTCGCGGCAATATCGACGGCGTGGAGCAGCTCACGCGTTACGTGGAAATGCTCAGCCGCGATTCACTGCTTGGCGACGTGAAAGGCGTATTCGCCGCCCAGGAGATCAAGCCGCAGGCAAAAACGCTCGCGGAGGACCGCGGAATCAGGTGTGTCACCCTCGATTACGACGAGCTGCGCGGCATTGAGAGCAACGAGTTGCGGTTGTTTTAGAGATGCCGCGGAGGAATCGTCGATACGCGCCGAAAACGCGTCCTTTACCGCGCGACGGCGGGTCGTATTACGGCACGCGCGAGGAGGTCGGCCCGCACGGGGACATCTATTTAGTCCGTCACATGGGGTCGGCCTCGGCGCAGAAGTACTACGTGTGTCCGCGGTGCAACCAGAACATTCCGCCTGGGGCGTCGCATATCGTGGCGTGGCCGCGGGACACCGGCGGCAGGGGCGACGATCGAAGGCACTGGCATAGGCACTGCTGGGAGCGTCGTTAAGCGAACAGCGTGTGCATCGCGCCGTGCGTGTTGGGCACGATGCGGCCTCGCGGCGAGCGCCAGGTGGGCGTGCCCGCGACGTTCACGATGCGCCCGCGTTTGTTGCGTCCCGGGTCGTCGTCGTTGACGCGGTTGTGGTAGCGGCACAGCGGCGCGAGGTTGGCGATGTTGGTCTCGCCGCCGTGCTTCCACGCGGTGATGTGGTGAATTTCGCACGCGTCTGCGCTGTGGCGGCAGTCGGGCACGGGGCACACGGGGCTCGTTGCGCGCGCGAGGACTCGCTGTTTCTCATTCGCTAATCGACGCCCGCGGTACAGGTTCACCGCCCCTTCCTCCGGGTGGAACGTGGCCGCCTCGAGGTGGTTTTCCGCTGTCGCGTAATGCTGGTTGAGGAATTCCGCGCCGGTTATAGACGTGCCGTCCGTGAGCTGCAGTATCGTCTCGTCGCCCCTGCCTTGGTGGATTTTCACCCAGTCGGGCAGCGGGATGAGCAGCAGCGGACGCGGAACGGCGTACGGGACTCCGTGCGCGCTTTCTTCCGGCGGACTACCTTCCGCGTGATAGCCACGCATGAGCCGCAGGAAATTCTCGAGCATCTGCGGTGCTACGGGCTTGGTTGTGTCCACACCGGTCATGAGCGCGTGTTCGAGGTCCGACATGTCACGATCGCTGGCGGTGACCGTCATGGTGCGGCAGCCTGCCTTGGAGCGGGTGAACGTGACCTGTTTGCGCGGGGGCTTCTCTGTGCCGGGGACGATCTTCCTGGCGAGGCGGGCGAGAGCCTTGTAGTTCCCAGTCGCGTCGAGAAGCATGAGGCGCAGCTTGGTGCGCGTGCGGTTCGACGCGACCTTCTTAATGCGCCGCTCGATGAGCACGAGCTGATCGAGCGAGAAACCCTTCCGCTGAGCTTTTTCGCGCGCGATGCGTTGTTTCTGGCGTGACGACGTTTTCCCGAAGTAGACCGCGTGCAGTCCTTCCCACTCTCTGACGCGGTTCGGGTCCATTCCCGCGTCGAGCGCTAATTGCTTATCGAAGTCCGCGAGGACGTCTATCGCCGCCCCCGACATTGTCTGGATCAGTGTTCTAAATAGGTTCATGCCTCGAACGCTAGCGTCCCGCCGGGGCCGAGTAAAGCGCCAAATGCGCACTATAATGCGCATTTTCATGGAACCTTTCACGCCGTTGTGGTGCCCGAGTGACACCTGCCGGGCCCTGCGCCCCACGTGTCTGGTGGGGTGCTGCCCAGGGGCTAGCGGAGGCGGTAGAACTGCGCGCTCATCGCCGGCAGGTGGAACGAGGCGGACTGCTCGAAGGAGTCCCAGGGGTGGGGGTCGGTGGAGACGGCGTCGCTCAGCGGTTGGCCCGCGCCGTTGTAGCGCGCGTCGTCGGTGTTGAGGATCAGCTCCCACTCGCCGGCGCGCGGCAGCCCCAGGCGGTAATCGGGGTGGGACGCGCCGGACAGGTTGATGACGGCGAGTACCGGCGTCCCGTCCGCACCCCAGCGGATGTAGGCGAGGATATTGTGCTGCGAATCGTCGCCCTTGATCCACTGGAAGCCCATCGGGGTGTTGTCCTGGCTGTACAGGGCGGGCGTGTCGCGGTACAGGTGGTTCAAATCGCGCACGAGGGTGCGGATGCCGTGGTGGTACTCGCTGTCCCAGCCCTCGAGGTCGTCCCAGTTAATGGAGCCGGCCTCAGCCCACTCGGTGGTCTGTCCGAATTCGCAGCCCATGAACATGAGCTGTTTGCCGGGGTGGGAGAACATGTACGCGTACAGGTTGCGCACGCCGGCGGCCTTGTTCCAGGCATCGCCGGGCATGCGCTCCCACAAAGAGCCCTTGCCATGGACGACTTCGTCGTGGCTGAACGGCAGGACGTAGCGCTCGGAGAAGGCGTACACGAGGGAGAACGTGATCTCGTGGTGGTGGTAGGAGCGGTGGATGGGGTCGAGGGCGAAGTATTCGAGGGTGTCGTTCATCCAGCCCATGTTCCACTTCAGGGAGAACCCGAGGCCGTCGGCGGAGGTCAGGGCTGTCACGCCCGGCCATGCGGTGGATTCCTCGGCGATGGTGAGCACGCCCGGGTGGGTGCGGTGCACGGTGCCGTTGACTTCCTGGAGGAATTGGACGGCGTCGAGGTTTTCGCGGCCGCCGAATTGGTTCGGGAGCCATTCGCCGGGGTTACGGGAGTAGTCGAGGTAGAGCATGGAGGCGACGGCGTCGACGCGGATGCCGTCCAGGTGGTACTCCTCGAACCAGTACAAGGCGTTAGCGACGAGGAAGTTGCGCACTTCGTTGCGGCCGAAGTCGAAGACGTAGGTGCCCCAGTCTTTTTGTTCGCCGCGGCGCCAGTCGGGGTGCTCGTAGAGGGCGGTGCCGTCGAAACGCGCCAGTGCCCATTCATCTTTAGGGAAGTGCGCGGGAACCCAGTCGACGATCACGCCGATGCCAGCGTTGTGGAGCGTATCGACGAGATACTTGAAGTCCTCCGGCGACCCCCACCGCGCGGTGGGAGCGTAGTAGCCGGAGACTTGGTAGCCCCAGGAGCCGCCGAAGGGGTGCTCGGCAACGGGGAGGAATTCGACGTGCGTGTAGCCATGCTCGACGAGGTAGGGGACGAGTTCGCGGGCGAGCTCGCGGTAGCCGTACCCGACGCGCCAAGAACCGATGTGCACCTCGTAGACGCTCATGGGGGCGTTCGTCGCGTCGGTGCCGGGGCGCGCGGCCATCCACTCGTGGTCGGTCCACGCATATTCGTCGGCAGCGGCGACCACGGAGACGGTTTCCGGGGGAGTCTTGGTTTGCTTCGCCAACGGATCCGCCTTGTCGACGGCCCGTCCATCCGCCCCCTGCACCGTGAACTTGTACTCGGTACCAGGTGTGATGCCGGGGATGAAGATCTCCCAGATACCCGTGGAACCGAGGGTGCGCATCGGGTACTGGTTCGGGTTCCAATTGCAGAACTCGCCAATGACGGCGACACCCTGCGCATTCGGCGCCCATACCGCGAACGACGTGCCTTTCACCTCGCCCATGGAGGTGTTGTAGGTGTGCTGGTTCGCGCCGAGGACCTCCCACAGGCGCTCGTGGCGGCCCTCACCGATGAGGTGGAGGTCGAAAGAGCTCAAGGTGGGGAGGAAGTGGTACGGGTCCGCGATGATGACGGGCGGGGCATCCGGGTAGGAGACCTGGAAGCGGTAGTCCGGTGCAAGGTCGTCGTCGAGAGGCAGGACCCAGATATCGTCGCCGATCGGGGTCATGGGCATGCCCTGGTTGTGAATCAGCGCCTCCACGTGCGTTGCGCCGAGCAGACGCGTGCGGATCACAGAGCCTGTCGACGTGGCGTGCCACCCATAGAAATCATGAGGCGCGTGGTGCTTGCACTCGAGGAGTCGGCGCCGGTCCTCATCCGGGATGTAGTGCGCCGGTTCCAGCTGTGCGGGGGTGTCGTCGTAGCCGGAGGTCATGGGGTTCCTTATAAATGGTCGGTCGATATCCGTTCGAAGGAATATCTTACGGGCGATAGTCCTCGTCGGGGATGTGGCGGAAGGCGAGGCGGGTGCGGGAGGGTTCGTCGATAAGCGGAAGGCGGAAGATGTGCGCGACGTTGTCGACGGGGCTCAAGCGGACGTAATTGCGCATGGTCCACTCGTAGTCGGCGCCGGAGATCTCGTCGTGGACGGGGAAGCTCGCGCCGGGCGCAAGTCCGAGAGCGTCCATGTTGAGCGTGACCGTGGCCTCCTGTGTGTACGTCGGGTCGAGGTTGATCACGGCGAGGACGCTGTCGCCGGTCGCGGCGTCGAATTTGGAGAAGACGAGGATGTTGTCGTTGTCCGCGTCGTGGAAGTGCAGGTTACGCAGCTGCTGGAACGCCGGGTGCTCGCGGCGGATGGTGTTGAGCCGCGTGATGTACGGCTCCAGCGAATCGCCGCGCTCGAGAGCTGCTTGGAAGTCGCGGGGACGCAGCTCGTACTTCTCGGAATTGAGGTATTCCTCGCTACCGGGCGCGACAGGCTCGTGCTCGTAGAGCTCGAAACCGGAGTACATGCCCCACAGCGGGCTGAGCATCGCCGCGAGCGTAGCGCGGATCGCGAAAGCCGCGCGGTTACCCGTCTGGATGAACGCGTGGAGGATATCCGGGGTGTTGACCCAGAACGACGGGCGCGAGACGTCGGCGAACCGCACGGCCTGTTCGGTGAAGCCCGTGAGCTCCTTCTTCGTCGTCTTCCACGGGAAGTAGGTGTAGGACTGCGAGAACCCGGCCTTGGCCAAGCCGAGCAGGCGCGGCGGGCGGGTGAAGGCTTCTGCGAGGAAGATCACGTCGGGGTTTGTCTCGTGGACCTTGTTGATGATCCAGTGCCAGAAATCCACCGGCTTGGTGTGCGGATTGTCCACGCGGAAGGTCGTGATGCCCAGCTTCACCCACACCATGAGCGCGCGGTAGATCTCTTTGTAGATCCCGTCGGCGTCGTTGTCGAAGTTGATGGGGTAGATGTCCTGGTACTTCTTCGGCGGGTTCTCGGCGTAGGCGATGGTGCCGTCGGCGAGCACGGTGAAGAACTCCGGGTGCTTTACCGCCCACGGGTGGTCAGGCGCGGCCTGGAGGGCGAAGTCGAGGGCGACTTCGAAGCCGAGCTCCTTTGCGCGGGCGAGCAGCTTCTTCAAATCCTTCTCGGTGCCGAGCTCCGGGTGGATCGCGTCGTGGCCGCCATCTTTCGAACCGATGGCCCATGGCGAGCCGACGTCTCCCTCTTCGGCGACGAGGGTGTTGTTGGGGCCCTTGCGGTTCTTGTCGCCAATGGGGTGAATGGGCGGGAAGTAGACAGTGTCGAAGCCCATCGCGGCAACGCGCGGCAGGGCGTCCATGGTGGTTTCGAACGTGCCGTGGACGGGGTGGCCGTCGGCGTCCCACCCGCCGGTGGAGCGCGGGAAGAGCTCGTACCAGGAGCTGAACAGGGCCTTTTTGCGCTCCACGAGGATCTGACAGGTCGGACCTTCGGTGACGAGGTCGCGGACAGGGCGCCCGGCGAGCACCTCCGCGACCGACGGGTCGAGTGCCGGTTCGAGGCGTTCGCGCAGCGGGGCGTCGGATTCGAGGGCGTCGGCGGCGTTCAGCAATTGGCTGCTGCCGGCGGCGTGGGCACCAGCCTCGGAAGCAGCACGGCGCAGCAGCTCGGCACCGTGGGACAGGTCGTTGGCCATCTCGGCGGCGGACTGGCCGGCCGCGGACTTCTTGGTCACGGCGTTGCGCCAGGTGGCCATCGGGTCGGACCAAGCCTCGACGCGGAATGTCCACAGACCGGTCGTGTCAGGAGTGATCACGGCGTGGCAGTAGTCGGGGCGGTCGGCTTCCGGGGTCATGGGCACGGAATATTCGTGTCCCTCCGGGTCCGTCACGACGACAGTGGCAGCGATCGCATCGTGCCCCTCGCGCCACACCAGCGCGGAAATAGGTACGACCTCGCCGACGACAGCCTTGGTAGGCAGGGCGCCGTCGGCAGTGCGGGGTCGGACGTCGTCGATTCCAAGTCGGCCGATCACTGGGCTCACGTCGATTCACCTCGTCCAATTGACGTTGCAGGGGGCTTAAAGGGTGCACGGGCACGCCTTCTGACTCCCAGAGTAGCGAAGTGGCCATGTCAGTCGGCCGTCGTGAAGCAAAATGCGTCACAATGGAAAGCGTGACTGACCGAACTGCTGAAATTGAACCGACTAACCCCGATTTGCTGCTGGACTTCCGCGGCGTGGAGTTCCGCCGCGGCGGGAACACGCTGGTGGGACCGATCGACTGGCAGGTGGAGCTGGATGAGCGGTGGGTCGTGATCGGCCCGAACGGCGCCGGCAAGACGTCGCTGATCCGCATGGCAGCGGCGCAGGAATTCCCGTCCGCGGGCACGGCGTTCGTGCTGGGCGAGCAGATCGGCAAGACCGACATGCGCGATCTGCGCGCGGTGATCGGCATGACCACTTCGGAGCTGGCTACCCGCGTGCCGGTCGACGAGCGCGTCGAAGATTTGGTGCTTTCCGGCGGCTACGCGGTCGTGGGCCGCTGGCGCGAGGAGTACGAGGAGCAGGACTACGAGCAGGTGCACGACGCGCTCGACCAGGTCGGCGGATTCCACCTGCTGGGCCGCCGCTGGGGCACGCTATCGGACGGCGAGAAGAAGCGTGTGCTCATCGCCCGCGCGATCATGGTGAACCCGGAGCTGCTCATCATGGACGAGCCCGGCGCGGGACTCGACCTCGGCGGCCGCGAGGATCTCGTCGCGTACTTGGGCGATCTCGCGCTCGACCCGGATGCGCCGGCGATCGTGATGATCACGCACCACGTCGAAGAGATCCCGTTCGGCTTCACCCACGCGCTGCTGCTCGACGAAGGCGATGTCGTCGCCCAAGGCCTCATCGACGACGTGCTCACCAGTGAGAATCTCACCAAGGCGTACCACCAGCCGATCAAGCTCACGAAGGAAGACGACCGCTTCTTCGCGCGGAGGGAGCGGCGGGGTGGGGCGCACCGTCGATAAGCGGAGGTGAAACTGTGCCCACGCGTGACGAAGAGGACATGCTGGGGATCAACTACGGGCGCCTCGCGGCGACCGTGATCCTCGTGCGCGATGGCGCTCACGGCCTCGAGGTGTGGATGCAGGAGCGCGTGCTCACGATGCGCAATTACCCGGGGATGACCGTGTTCCCGGGCGGCGGCGTGGACATCCGCGATTTTCCGCCCACGAGGGAGGACGCGAAAGAGCTGTGGTCGGGCCGTTCCGCGTCGGATTTGGCGAAGCAGCTCGACGTCAAGCCGCGCCAGGCGCACGCGCTCATGTTCGCCGCCGTGCGCGAGCTCTTCGAGGAAACAGGCACGCTTTTGCTTGTCGACGACACCGGTGCCCTTTTAAGCGACGCCCGCCCCTTCCACCGCGAGCGCAAGCGGCTGGAAAGCCACGAGCTGTCTCTCACGGAGCTGCTGGAAGAAACCGGGCTGGATGTCGATGCGACCCTGCTCAAGCCGTCCGGCCGCTGGGTGGGCAAGTCGGAGAAAGGCCAGTGGTTCGACACCTTCTCGTTCGTCGCGGAGCTGCCCGCCGGACAAGCGCCCGACGTGACTACCGGCGAGGCGAGCGACGCGAACTGGTTTCCGCCGAGCTTGCTTATCGACGGCTGGCGCCAAGGCCTCGTCCGCTTCGCCCCCTCCACGTGGGCGCAGGTGTACGACATGGCTGAATTCGCCTCTGTCGCCGAGGTCATGTCGCATGTGAAGGGTTTAGAGATCGAAGCCATCGTCGGCGATCCGGTGGAGATCGAGCGCTATTCCGAACTTTTCGACCGCCAGCCCGTCAACCGGATGGGAAAGAAATTTGAGCTTTAGCCCCGCAGAAATCCGGTTCCTGTCTGCCCACCGCGACGATATCGCCCGCGTCGCAGCCTCCGGTGAGGTGGCACTGACCAAGAAATCCGCGATCGCCGACCGCACTGTGCTGTCCAAGCTTTTCGACGATCACGCCCGCGCCGTGATGGAGCTCCTCCAGGCACGGCAAACGCTCGCCCCCAAGCTTGCGGGACCTGCCGCGGACTGGATGGCCGACAGCGATTCAGCGCAGCAGGCCACCCCGTTCGCGGTGTCGCAGGTCCGCGCCGGGCGCATCGCCGCGGCAGGCGCGTCGCTGGTGCACGACGTGACGTGCTCGATCGGTACGGAGGCGCCCGCTGTGACTGCGGCGGGCATGGACTGGCTCGGCACGGACATCGATTATTCGCGTCTGCTCATGGCCCGCGAGAACGTAGGCGGCGGTGCTGCAGCTGGGCGCGCGTGGGTCGCACAGGCGGATGCGCTGGCCCCCGTGACGACACCGGCGAGCAGCCCCGGGCCCCGAATCCGCGCGTGCTCAGGAACAGGGTCGCGGCCGGGACGTGTCATCGTGGCCGACCCGGCGCGCCGGGCGGACGGACGGCGCATCACCGACCCGGCGAAACTCATCCCGCCGCTGCCGGACCTCATCGCGGCGTACCCCGGTGCGGCCATGGCCATCAAGTGCGCGCCGGGGATCGACTACGCGGACTGGCACGGCCTGGTTAGCGTGGTCAGCGTGAACGGGGGAGTCAAAGAGGCGTGCCTGTACACACCTGATCTCGCGGATCCAGGGCACACGCGCGAAGCAGTGGTCATCCGAGAGAGCTTCACGGAGAGGGTGGAGGACTGTGGGGATGGGGTGGACGTCGATAAGCCGAAAAGTTTCATAGTTGAGCCGGATGGTGCGGTGATCCGCGCGGGGCTCGTGCAGCAATGGGCTGCGCGGCACGGCCTTACGATGCTGGACCCGCACATTGCGTTCCTTACGGGGGATGCGGTTCCGGACGGCTACTCCGGATTTCCATTCATTGAAGCGGTGCCGCTGAAGAAGCTGCGGGCCGCGCTTAAAGCTCACGGCGCGGGATCGCTCGAAATCCTCGTTCGCGGTGTGGACGTCGATCCTGACCAGCTTCGCGCCAAGCTGAAACTCAAAGGCGACCGCCCGATGGGTGTGGCGATCGCGCGCATTGGGGACCATGCGACGGCGTTCATTTGCGGAGCACGCGTGCGCTAGGCTCGTGTGAGCGAATCTGACAGATGGAAGGTGAAAATTCATGCCCACCATTGCTGTGTTGGTGAAAAACGTGCCGGACACGTGGTCGACGAAATCGCTCGAGGCGGACAACACGCTCGATCGCGCGAACGCCGACAACGTCATCGACGAGATCAACGAGTACGCCGTCGAGGCGGCGCTGCGTCTGCGCGATGCGGGCGACTACCGCGTCGTCGCTGTCACGATGGGGCCCGAGGGGTGCGAGGAAGCGCTGCGCAAGGCCCTTGCGATGGGTGCGGACGACGCGATTTCGCTTATCGACGACACCCTCGCCGGCTCCGACGCCATCTCCACCGCGTGGGCCCTGCACAATGTCTTGAACACCATCGACGATCTTGCGCTGGTGGTGGCCGGCAACCAGTCGTCCGATGGCGGGACCGGCGCGGTCGCTGGGCTGTTGGCGGAATACCGCCAGGTGCCGGCTGTGACGCAGGCGCACAACCTGCGCATCGAGGGTGGAGAGATCCTGGCCACGCGCGAAGACGAGCGCGGCACGTGGGAGCTCGCGGCACCCTTGCCTGCCGTTGTGGCTGTGACCGAGCAGTCCGATAAGCCGCGCTTCCCGAATTTCAAGGGCATGAAGGCCGCCAAGAAGCACGAGATCACGCGTTTGACCATCGCCGATATCGGCGTGGATGCCGGCCAGGTCGGCCTGGGCAATTCCGCGACGAATGTGACCCACGCGACCGAGGTGCCGCCGCGCACCGCCGGCGAGCTGCTCGAAGGCCCGGCTGACGACATCGCAGCGCAGGTCGTCGAGCAACTGTCCGCCCGCAACCTTCTCAATAACTAAGGAGCCGATCCGACATGCACGTTTATGTACTGGCAGAACACACCGGCTCTGAACTGAGCCCGATCACCGGCGAGCTGATCACTGCGGCGCGGGGACTGGGGGTGGTCTCGGCGGTGGTCGTCGGTGCGCCTGGCGATGCGGAAGCGCTCGCACCATCGCTGGCGGCGTTGGGTGCCGCCCAGGTGATCGACGCGTCCGCCGAGGACTATGACGAGCGCCTGATTCTTCCCGAGGTCGACGCCCTGCAGGCGCTCGGTGCCGCGAACCCGGCCCCGATCGTCATTGCCGCGACCGTGACCGGCAACGAGATCGCCGGTCGCCTCGCTGCACGCCTCGGTTCCGGCGTTCTGGCGAATGTTGTGGGCATCGAGGACAACCGCGCCGCCCACCACGAGATCTTCGGCGGCAGCTACACCACCACCGCGATCGCGGGCGGCGAGTGCCCGATCTACACTCTGCGCCCCGGCTCCGTGAAAGCCGAGCCGCAGGAAGCTGCCGGCGAGCTCGCGCCGATGCCTCTGCCGGCCGCGACCGAGCGCGACGTGCGCGTTGCGTCGTTCACGCCGAAGGTGCGCGCTGACCGTCCCGAGCTGACTCAGGCAGCCACCGTCGTGTCCGGCGGCCGCGGTGTCGGTTCGGAAGACGGCTACAAGGAGTACGTCGAAGCTCTTGCCGACGTCCTGGACGCCGCCACCGGCTCCACCCGCGACATCGTCGACCTGGGGTGGGCCTCACCTGAGACCCAGGTCGGTCAGACCGGCGCGACCGTGTCTCCGGACCTGTATATTGCGCTCGGTATCTCCGGCGCGATCCAACACACCTCGGGCATGCAGACCTCCGGCACCATCGTCGCTGTCAACCAGGACCGCGATGAGCCGATCTTCTCCATCGCCGACATCGGTGTCGTCGCCGACATTGAAGAATTCGTGCCCGAGCTGATCAAGGCCCTGAAGAACCGGTGACGGTAAGCGCGCCCCGCTATTTCGATCACGCGGCGACCACTCCAATGCGGCAGGTCGCCGTCGACACGTGGGCCGAGCATGCGCATTTGCTCAACCCCGGCGGGCAATACGCGTCTGGGCGCGCCGCCAACGCAGTGCTAGCTCAGGCGCGCGAGACCGTCGCGGAGATCCTCGGGGCTGATCCCGTCGAGGTGATCTTCACGGCCTCCGGCACAGAGGCAGACAATGTGGCTCTGCGCGGCTTTGCGGACGAGCCGGGTGCGCGCGTCATCTCGACGCCGATCGAGCATCCCGCCGTCCGCGAGACCGTCGCGGATGTAGAAAAGCGCGGGGCGGACGTGCAGATGCTGCCCGTTGGGGAGGACGGGATCGTGGTTCCCACGGACGTGCTCGACGAGCCGGCAGCTGTCGCGACGTGCATGTGGGCTAATAACGAGACGGGCGCGATCCAGCCGATCGAAGAGATCATCGCACGGGCGGATGTCGCGGGCACGCCTGTCCACGTCGACGCGGTCCAGGTCGTCGGCCACCTGCCGGTCGATTTCCACGCGCTTGGCGCGACAACACTCGCGGCCTCCGCCCACAAATTCGGCGGGCCGCGCGGGGCGGGAATCCTGCTGGCGAAGCGCTCGCCGGCACCGGCGCCCGTGCTGACGGGCGGGGGACAGCAGCGCGGGATCCGGCCGGGAACGGTCGATGTCGCGACGGCTGCAGCGACGGCGGCCGCGCTGAAAGAAGCCGCCGGCGAAATGGACACAGAAGCCGCGCGCCTGGAGAAGCTTCGCGACGACCTCGTCGCCGGCATCCTCTCCACCATTCCCGACGCGCGCGCGACGGTGCTCGGCCGTGATGGTGTGCAGGTGCTTCCGGGGCACGCGCACCTGATCTTCCCGGGAGCGAACGGCGACGCGATGATCATGCTGCTGGACAGCCAGGGTATCGAGGCATCGACGGGCTCGGCGTGCAATAACGGGGTCAACCAGCGCAGCCACGTTCTCGAAGCGATGGGACTGCCGGACGACCACGCAGACGGCGCGCTGCGGTTCACACTCGGGAGGACGACGACGGACAAGGATGTGCAGTTTCTCCTCGAAAGGCTGCCGGAGGTGATCGGGAAGGCACGGGACGTCGCAAAGCTGTGAATTGTGTGTCGCGTGTGGTTTGTGTGACGAATGTGAGTTAAGGTGCGTGCCATGACTCGTTCCTTGCGCCCTGCAGCCCTCATCGCATCCGCGGCCATTGCTTTCGGCAGCATCATGGCCGCTGGTTCCGTCAACGCTGATAGCCGTGCCGACTGGGTCAACGGCGTCGACGTTTCCCACCACCAAGACACCGGCAGCAACGCTATCGAATGGAATTCGGTGCGCGACGATAACCACCGCTTCGCCATCGTCAAAGCCACCGAAGGCACCGACTACACCGACGACGCCTACGCGAAATTCGCGCAGGGCGCTCTCGATGCGGGCATGACCGTCGGCGCGTACCACTACGCGCGCCCGGGCAACGACCCAGTGGCGCAGGCCGACAACTTCGCCAACGTGCTCAACACCGGCCCGGCGACGACCCTGCCGCCGGTGCTCGACCTCGAGGTCGACGAAGGACTGAGCCCCGAGCAGCTGCGCGAATGGACGCGCACGTTCCTCACCGAAGTCGAAAATAAGACGGGCCGCCGCCCTATGATGTACACCTACCGCTATTTCTGGCTCGAGCAGATGGGCAACACCGACGAGTTCGCGGACTACCCGCTGTGGCTCGCTGCGTACCAGAACAAGGCGCCGGGCCCGGTCGGCGGTTGGGACAAGGTGGATATCTGGCAGCGTTCGGAATCGGGGCGCGTCGCGGGTATTAACACGCCGGTCGACTTGAACCTCTTCAACGGCAACCAGGGCCAGTGGGTGCGGTTTGTCGCCGGCGACCACAACGCCACCGGCGGTCTGCTCGAGCAACTGCAGGACAAGGACATCGACAGCGGCATCGCTGATTCCCTCGCCGTCCTCGAGCAGTCCAACTCGGCGCTCGCCGCGGCGATCCTCGGCCTGGCATCTGGCGTACTCTCGCCGCAGCACGTTGAGGGCGCGGCACAGACCTTCGGCTTCGATGCCGGCGATGCCCAGAACATCGCGGACACCGCGCGCCGCCAGGTCGAAAACGGCACGCTGCCCGTCGATGACCTCAACAAGATGATGGTCGGCAACGACTACTCCGTCGGCGACCTGCTCATCCTGCTCGACAACGCGAATAAGCAGGGCGGCGGCGAGGCGGGCGCCGGGTCGAGCCAGTAAAAGCTAGGCGTCAGCGTCTACGTCATCGCGCGGCGTGGCGGATGCGGCCATCGCGCGGGCCCACGCATCGTCTTTGAAGTGCGCGGGCACCCCACCCCCGAGCAACCTCCGGGTCAGCTCGGGGGTTTCGCGTATCTCGGATTGCGAGCCGAGCAAAATGATATTGCCGTAGCGGCGCCCCTTGAGCATCGGAGGGTCGGCAATCACGGCGAGGTGGGGGAAGACTTCTGCCATGCCGGCGAGCTCTTCGCGGGCCTCGGTCAGGTCGCCGCGGGAACCGCAGTTGGCGACATAAAGGCCTGTTGACGAGAGGGAGCGGAGGCAGGAGTGGTAGAAGGGGAGCGTCGTCAAGCTGCGCGGCGTTGTCGCTGATTCGAAAACGTCGCGGATGATGACGTCGCGTGATGCGTCGACGAAGCCGTCGGTGACTTCGCGCGCGTCGCCCACGCGGATTTTGACGAGCGGGGAGCGCGGGATGTCGAATTTCTCGCGCGCGAGCTGCGCCAAGTCCATGTCCCATTCGACGACCGTGTTGCGCGAATGCGGCCACACGTGTGCGAAATAGCGCGGCAGCGAGCATCCGGCCCCGCCGAGGTGCGTCAGGCGGGGCTTCTCCCACGAACGCGTCTCCTCGATCGCGGCTGCGATCCAGCGCATGTACGAGAAATCCAGCCGCTCCGGCTCACCTGGCACGATGTGCGAGCTGGGCACACCGTTGACCATGAGGAGCATCGACCCGTCAGGCTCGTGGATGATCTCCGCGATGCCGGTGTCGATCTCGATCGTCTCACTTTTCTGGGCCATAGACGCTGAGACTACAGACGCACGTCCGTCGCCCGGAGATAGGCGGTGGCGGAGAGCCATCCGGCCAGAGCGAGGAGAGCAGAGGCGACAGCGACTTGGACGACCGTCGCCGCGCTGATCGCGCCGGCGTCTGCGACTGCGCTGCTGCCCAGCCATAGGGTGTCGCTGAGCAGCCCCGGCGGCAGGACGAAGCGGGCGAACGTCGCGCCTGAAGCGAGAATGCCGAAGGAGATGATGCTGGCCACGAGGGCGATGGCGACGGGGCCCGCGAAATTGCGGATCACCATTGACAGGAAGGACTGCCACGCGGCCACAGCGGTGGCGGGCAGCAGCGACAGAAACGCGACCGCGATAAATGAGCCGGGCGGGGTGCCTGGCACACCGAGTACGAGTCCGACCACGACGGCCAGGACGACGAGGACGGTCTGCATCGCCGCGGCCGAGATCGTGATGGCGGCGATCTTCGAGGCGGTCAGGCCACCCGCCGAGCGGGTGGAGGTGAGCAGGGAGTGCCAGTTGTGGCCGCGGTGCTCGACGCGCCAGGCGGCGGAGGCGATGATCGCGATGCCTGCCGTCATGAAGATCATTCCGTAGAAGAGCATGATCTGGGAGAGGTAGCTGGTCCATCCGGCCTCAAGTTGGCCTTGGTTGCCGAAGTAGTTGCCGGCCCCCATCGCCACAGCGATCAGTGGAACGAGGGTGAGCACTGCCCACATATGTAACCGGCGGAATTTCAGAAGGTCGTTGCGCAGAAGATCCATGGTTCTAGAGTTCCTTCCGGTCGAGCATGCGGGTTGCCGCGAGAAAGACTGCGGCGGCCGCGAGGATGAAGACGCCCCATGCGAGCCAGTGCGGAGCAGTCGGCGCGATGCCTGTGTCGGTGAAGGTGAACGGGGTGAGCATGGCGAAGTAGCCGAACGGGTTGATGGCGGCCAACCACGTCGGCGAGAGCAGTGCGGCAACGCCGAGGAATCCGCCGACAACACCGATCGCGAGGACGACGATCTGCGAGTCGGTCACCGCAGCCAGCCACAGCATCACGGCGAGCAGTGCGAGAGAGGTCCCGAGCGCGCCGAGGCCGAACAGCGTCCAGGTAGCCAGCATCTCGGAGCTTGGAGTTGGGGCACCTAAGAGAAGAGGCAACGCGAGGACCGCGGCGAATTCGACGAGCTTGAGTACGGCCACGAGCACCGCCGCCACCACGAATTTGCGGACGATCAACGTGCCCGGCGGCACACCGGCGATGGCGTTGAGGCGCCACCCGCCGCCCACGTTCTCCGTGTCCGCCACGCGGCTGGCGATGATCGCCAATTGCAGCGGCGACAAAAACGCCAGCGCCATGTAGAAGCCGACGATGTGGCCGGCCCAGTTCGTCCCGGGGTCTGCGCGGAAATCGTCGATGCGGCCCCCGGCGAAGAGATTCATGCCGGCGAACAGCACAATGCCCGCGGACAGCAGGAATCCGAGCAGCACCACCTTGGTGCGGCGCAGCTTAGCGATCTCGGTGATCATGCGCTCAGACCCTCCCGTCCCGTCAGACCGATGAAGATTTCCTCGAGGCTGCGGCGCTTGCGTACCACCTGGTGCAGAGGAACGCCGTGGCTGACCAGGTGGGCGCAGACATCGGCGACCTGGGCGTCGCTCAGCCCGTGCAGCTCAACTCCGCCTTCCACAGCAACGGGGTGCAGGGCGGCCAGTAGCGAGGCGGCGGCATCCGCGGAGGGGGTTTGGATGAATAGGTCGGGGAGTTGGGCGTCGTAAAGCTGTTGCTGCGAGCCCTGGAAGATGAGCGTGCCGCGGTCGATGATGGTCAGATTCGAGGCCATTTTCTCGATTTCGGAGAGCAGGTGGCTAGACACCAGCACCGTGCGGCCTTCGTCGCGGGCGAGGCTCCCGATGAGCGCGCGGATTTCCTCGATGCCGGCGGGGTCGAGGCCGTTGGTGGGCTCGTCGAGAATGAGCAGCTGCGGGTCGCGGGCGAGCGCCATCGCGATGCCGAGGCGTTGCTTCATGCCGAGCGAGTAGTTCTTGACCAGCTTGTCCATGTGGTTGCTCAGGCGCACGAGCTCGATGGCGCGTTGCGCATTGGCTTCCGAGGCGCCGAAGAGCCGCGACGCGATCTTCATGTTCTCGCCGCCGGTGAGGTGCGGGTACGCGGACGGCGCCTCGATGAGCGAGCCGACACCGGCGAGCACCTCGGGCCGGTTCGTACGGTTCATGGGCTGCCCGAGCATGTTGATCTCGCCGCTGGTGGGCGTGACCAGCCCCAGCAGCATCTTCATGGTGGTCGACTTACCCGATCCGTTCGGACCGAGCAGCCCGTGCACGGTACCGGCCGCAACGTCCAAGCCGAGGTTGTTGACGACGGTCGTGCCGCCGTAGGTCTTCGTCAGACCTTCTGTCCTGATGATCGATGATGTCTCCATGCCCTCAAGGTTCCCGCACAACCAGCAGGTTCCGCGTCGGCGCGGGGCATGATTTCCGCCGTCCTACCCGGGTATGACGCGCCTTACGTATCCAGTAGGTCCGCGCGCGCGACGAGCCCAGTCCGGTACGCGAACAGCGCGGCATGGACGCGGTCGCGCGAGTGCGTTTTGGCGAGCACACGCCCGACGTGCGTCTTCACGGTCGGCATGGAGATGAACATCCGCTCGGCGATCTCCGTGTTCGTCCAGCCACGGCCGACGGCAACGAGGATCTCGGTTTCGCGCTCGGTCAACTCGTCCAATGCGAGACGGTCGGCAGGCGACAGCGGAACATCGGCCTCAGCAGAAGAAGAGCTGAGCTTATCGACGATCCGTTTCGTCGCCCTCGGCGAAATCACCGCATCGCCTGCTGCTGTGGTGCGGATCCCGCTTAGAAGCGTGTCCGGTTCGGCGTCTTTGAGCAGGAATCCGCTCGCCCCCGCGGACAATGCCCCCATGACGTAGCCCTCATCGTCGAATGTGGTCAGGATGATCACCTTCGCGCCGGGGAAACGCTGCGAGAGTTGGCGTGTGGTCGCAATGCCGTCGAGCACCGGCATCTGGATATCCATGAGGACAATATCGACGGGGTCCGCGGTCATCGCCTCCAAGGCTTCCTCACCGTTGCCGGCAAGCCAGCTCACGGACAAATCCGGCTGGGAGTCGATCACAGCGCGGATGCCGTGGAGGAAGAGCAGCTGGTCGTCGACGAGACCAATGGAAAAGGTCATGGTTCGACCCTATCTGTACGCTGCAGGGGCAAGCGCGCTTCGGTGACCCAGGTGTGGTGGTCGGAGGGGGAGGAGGTAAGGGTGCCGTCGATAAGCGATGCTCGCTCGCGCATGCCGCGCAAACCGTGGCCGTGCTGGTGAGCGGTGCCGGGAGTGAAACCGTTTTCAAGGTAGACGGCGACCTCGTCCGGGCGCCAGGACACGGCGAGCCGCGCGGTACCGTCGCCGTGCTTCATCGCGTTGGTGAGCGCCTCTTGGACGATGCGGTGGATTGTCAGCGTCGTACCCGGGTCGAGTGCGGGTGGGGTGCCGTCGACGCTGTAGGCGATGTCGAGTCCGCCCGCGCGGCTGGTGGCGACGAGTCCGTCGATGTCGAGCGACGGAACAAGCGGCTCGACTGGGCGCTGCTCCCCGCCACGCAGCAGCCCCACGACGCCGCGCATCTGGCGCAGCGATTCGCGGCCGACCGAGCTGATGGTGCGCAGCGCGTCGTCGGGCGGGGCGCCGTAGCGCGCGCCGTCGGCCTGCGCCACGATGACGGTGAGCGAATGCGTCACGATGTCGTGGATCTCTCGAGCGAGATGCGCGCGCTGCTCAGCTGCTTCGCGCTCGAATTCCTCCCGCTGGCGCGCGAGCTGGATCTGCACTTCCTTCGCCGCCGCTTCCTCCGCGCGGCGCCGCAACTCTCCGACGAGGAACGCGACGGTGAGCAACGTGACGCTCCACGCGATGTACTGCGCGCGCTCCGCAAGCGGCAGGGAGCGCAGGGCCGGGGCGATGAACGCTGTCGCGGCGATGCCTCCCGCAAGGAGCGCGGCGGCCGCAAGGTAGCGCGCGGGTGCGGGAAGGTGGCGCGCCACGATATAGGCAGTGAACATCGCCACACCGATCGTCCCGGTCGGCAGACTTTCTGCGAATGCGCAGGCCGCGAGCACCGCGACGCACGCCCCGATGGTCGCCCACGTCCAGCGTCTGCGCGTGAAAGGCGCGGCTACCGCGCACACGAGAAGCGCCCCGTCGAGCACGCTGAAACCGTCGGCGAGTGGACTGATGAGGCACAACGCCACGAGCGCGAGCGCCAGGGCGACGTCCCGGAGCCGAAAAGATTTGGCCGTGAAGTGATCGGTCATGGTTTGCCAGCGTAATTTCCGCGCACACCGCCGTCGTCGTACCCAGGTACCACTTTGCGCGCCGGGTATTTTTCGTCCTGCGGTGACGCGACTACACTCACGCCACGTGCGAGTTTTGGCAGCAATGAGTGGCGGCGTCGATTCCTCTGTGGCGGCGGCGCGGCTTGTCGATGCCGGACACGACGTCGTCGGCGTTCACCTCGCTTTGAGCAAGGACGCGCAGCAGACCCGCGAATCCGCGCGCGGCTGCTGTTCGATCGAGGATTCCGCTGACGCGCGCCGCGTGTGCGACAAGCTGGGCATTCCGTTCTACGTGTGGGATTTCTCGGACCGCTTCAAAGAAGACGTCATCGACGATTTCGTGGACAGTTACGCGCGCGGCGAGACCCCCAACCCGTGTCTGCGGTGCAACGAGAAAATCAAGTTCGCAGCACTGCTCGAGCGCGCGGTCACGCTCGGTTTCGACGCGATTGCGACAGGGCATTATGCGCTTATCGACGACGCCGGCAACCTCCGCCGCTCCACCGACGCGCAGAAGGACCAGTCTTATGTGCTCGGCGTGATGACCCGCGATGAGCTGGACCGCTGCATCTTCCCGGTCGGCGATACCGAGAAGCCGCAGATCCGCGAGGAGGCCGCGGCGCACGGTTTCTCGACCGCGACGAAGCCGGATTCCTATGACATCTGCTTCATCCCGGACGGCAACACTCAGGCGTTTTTGGGCAAGTCCATCGGCATGCGCCCCGGCATGATCGTCGACCAGGACGGCGCGGAGCTCAAGGAGCACGACGGTGCGTTCCAGTACACGATCGGGCAGCGCAAGGGTCTGAATATCCGCGTGCCCGCCGCCGACGGCAAGCCGCGCTATGTCACCGATATCGACGCCGCTACCGGCACCGTCACCGTCGGTCCACGCGCCGCTCTCGACGTGACCACCATCCACGCCGACCGCCTCAAGGTCCTTCACCCAGCGATGGAGGGGGAATTCGACGCGAACGTGCAGATCCGTGCCCACGGTGGTGTCGTGCCGTGCCGTGCGCACGTCGATGTGGATGCCGACACCATGACCTTGGCTCTCACCGAGCCTCTTTCCGGTGTCGCCCGTGGTCAGGCCGCCGTGCTCTACCTGCCGGACCCGGACGGACAGGGCGATATCGTGCTGGGTTCCGGCACGATCTGCGGGACGGAGTCTGCTAGTTAGTGAAAGGCAGTTACGGAAGAGTCGAGGCCCTAAGCGCTCAAAACGCAGCTCGCGATGAGCCGGTCGATTGCCCGGATATCGATTCCCTTGGAGAGATTGATTTTGATGTGACCAGCTTTGGTCCACATTTCTAATTCGGCATTCCAGTCGAGCATCTTTCCTGCATTTTCAGTCGACCACATTGTTACGTTCTTGAAGGGGATGGAGTACATCTCGACTTTCTTGCCCGACAGGCCTTGTGAATCTCTCACAATAAGCCGTTTGTTTGTGAAGATTGCCGAGTCACGTACTGTTTTGAACGCCTGAAGTGGTTGCTCGCCAGGGGCCATCAACTCATGTACATCGTTCGGAATCGGGCAGGGAGAAATGAATGTCCACCCGGAGAATTGTTCAAGTGCCATGGGGAGCATATTAACCGGGCACCGTAATCTATAGACTTTTTCGTGTGAATATGCCTCCGGTTTCGCGCCGCGAAATGACAGCCTTCGGTCTCGGCCCGCTCCCCGGCACCGACCTCGCCTCTGCGGCGGACGTGGTGCTCTCGGAATCACCGACGCCGCACATCCCGCAGCTTCCTGCACGCGGTGTCGGCTCCGATGCGGTCGGCCGCACCGCGGCGCTGTTGCCACTGAACCTGGACATCGGGCCACGGTCGTGGCGCGTCACGCGGCGTCCGCAATTCGCAACCATGCGCGCACGCGACCAATTCGAAAGAGATCTCGACGCGCTCGAAGAGCTGTGGGCCGGTAAGATCACGGAACTCAAGGTGCAGCTCGTCGGGCCGTGGACACTCGCCGCCCAACTGGAGATAGGCAACGGCCACCGCATGATCACCGACCGCGGCGCGACACGGGATATCGCCGATGCGCTGCTACACGGGGTGGAGGAGCATAGGGGAGACGTCGAAAAGCGTTTCGGCGTGCGCACGCTGCTGCAGCTCGATGAGCCGATGCTCGGGCGTGTTCGGCGCGGCGCGGTGACAGGTGCGACCGACTACGAGGAGATTCCCGCGGTGCCGGACGAGCGCGTGCTGGACGTGCTCGGGCGTTTCGGCGAGCACCTGCTCAACAGTCCGGAGCCGTTGTGCGGCGCGGACTGGTTCACCGTCGATCTCGCGGGTGCGCTCGACCTGGATGCGTTGGCCGGCTCGCTCGACCGCGGCGCCCGGATCGCGGTGCCGGTGATGGAGCCGCGCGAGGTCTTCCGTATCTTCGACCGACTGCAGATCGACCCGGCGGAAACCGCGATCGACGTGTACGCGGAACCCGGGCCCACGCTGGTTGCGACCGCCGCGAACTACCGCGCGGCGGCGGAGATGGCGGAAGCGATCTCCCGCGATCACTTATAGAGTGCCGGATCGTTGAGGCGCGTATCTTCAAACGGAACGTGAGTATCGAATCTGCTGAGCTGATTCCATGTTTCACGCGCTGCACCTCGACTGTTGATGAGACCGAGTTGCACTGCGCGAAGAAGGATTTCTTCCGATCCGAAATTTGCGACCGAACGCTTCCTAGCCGTCGCGCGTGCATCCCCGTCATCGACGAGCATTGCGACCTTAAACCCATTCTCCTTGGGGTGGCCTAAGAATTCGGTCCAGTTGGTTTAAGCGTTGACCGTGTTTTCATGTTTCCATTGTTCCGCATACTTCCGTGGACTGAGGTAGCCCAGCGAGGAATGCGGGTGGAAGTCATTGTACCGCTGCGACCACTGGGCCACGAGCATCCGTGCATGTTCGAGATTCTCGATGCTGTTGTCTTCTAAGAGTTCGTCACGCATTCGGTTGTGGAAAGACTCGACATAACCGTTATGCCAGGGCTGACCGGGCGGGATAAACGCCTGAATCGTTTCATCCTCCCCAGCCCATTCCTTGAGCGCATGAGCGATGAACTCGGGGCCGTTATCCATCCGGATCACCCGCGGGCGCCCGCCTTGGTCACAACAAGCGAGGTCGAGCAGCTCGATCACCGAATCCGCGTCGATCTTCTTGTCGACTGTGAAGGCGACGTGCTCGCGAGTGTATTCATCGATGATGTTGCAGATCTTGATCGTCTTGCCGTGCCATGTTGAATCGAACTGGAAATCCAGCGCCCACACGTCGTTCGGGTACTGGCCGGCAGGAACATCGCGCTGGCCGTGACCATCGACGCGTTTGCGCTTCTTCCTGGGTAGGACGCGCAGGCCTTCTTCACGCCAAATCCTCCGGAAGGTTTCCCGGCATATCCCGTACCCCTGGTCTAGCTTTGATGCAAAGCCAAACCAGGTTCTTCTAGTTAATGTGCCGTGTATGAAAAATGAACTCCGATGAATCGAGAGCGAGGGGGCGGTGGATGCATTACCGTCTCTTTTGGGAGACAGTCGTCCAATGAGAGAATTCCAAAATAAGAAGGTAAGAATGGGTAAAAAATCAGCCGTAATGTCGTTCACCGCCGTCCAATTGCTCAGTTTCTTGGGACTCCTCCTGTCAGGGATTCTTTGGGCACCGGTATCGCTAGGTGTTACTGCGATGGCAATCCTAGGTTCTGTCGCTATCGCCACACTCGTCTGGGTCCCAGTCTTCTACTTCATCACCAAGTACAATCAGAAAAGGGGTTCAGCTGCAAGATGAAAAAATTCACATCCGCTCTTCTCACAGTCGCTTTTGC
Organism: Corynebacterium sp. p3-SID1194; assembly: GCF_025144155.1. Lineage (NCBI taxonomy): Bacteria > Bacillati > Actinomycetota > Actinomycetes > Mycobacteriales > Corynebacteriaceae > Corynebacterium > Corynebacterium sp. p3-SID1194. The sequence continues at coordinate 8,356 of NZ_JALXWY010000014.1, read as the reverse complement.
AATAACTCTGGGTCAGCCAAATGCCGGTGCGCAGGAAGCTTCGAACGTACCAGTAGATGAAGAGTGTAAGGCTCACGCGGTGGCGGAACAGCCAGATCAAAAAGTGGGGCGTGATGCCACAGGTGCGGAAAAAGAGTTTCTCGAGGATGGTCTCGTGAACGGAAAGATTCCGCACGTTGCTCCGGTGGAAGACATAGATCTTGGCCAGGCTGTGGCGGTGGAAGGCGATACCGAGACTGTGTACAGGCTCCCGCTCGCTGGCGAGTTCGAAGACACGAATTACATCTTGGTACGAACGTCAAATGACGACATCGATAGTGTGGCCGAGACTCAGATTACGAAGAGTGGAGAGAATGATGCGCGACTTCAAATCTGGATAGATGGAAAGCCCGAGTTCGATGATGTAGTACGAGAATCCGATGCGGCATACCAGACACGCAGTGTTGGTGATGCTTGGAGCGCATTCAATAGCTGCTTGAGTAACGCTGGGGTTCCGTGGGCAGTCGTCACTGGGCTCTCGTTGGCTTGCGGTTTTCTGGGAACCTTTACGGCAGGTGTCGGCGCTCCAGCTTGTTTGATAGCTGCTGCCGGAGGATACGCAGCAACAGTCAGTTTCTGCTACGGCAGAGCACTCAAAGCATTGTGACAGTTTGAAAATGATCTAACATCGGCACCCGGACATCAGGTGCCGGTGTTTATACGTGTTCTCGCTTACTAAGGAATCCTTAGTAGATATTTTCCCAAATATTTGTATAAGAGACCCAGTTCGCACGGAAGAAGGCTCCCGTAATCGACTTTTATTATGCCGACCATTCTGGAGAGTCCTATAATGCGGATTTAAAGGTCGACATGTTTGATAGGGAAAGTCGATTTTATGGCAACGCTGATCAACGACAAGCATCGAATCAGAAAAGGGGGCGGTGCGTACGGCTCGTGCTGTGGTCGCACGTGCGCTGGAGGGTGTATCAGACACTTCCTGCCAAGTGGTCATCGACACGGCATTGTGCCGAGACTCGTGCGTTCTCTAGGTGCGGTCGATGAATCGTAGGCAAACATTCTAGTTGATAGGGTGCGCTGGTGTTGCACGCTTACATGGACGAGTCAGATCGGGGAAGATACTTTATTCTGACGGCCCTCGTGATTTCGGACGAGAACCTGCCTCACCTCGAAGCAGCGCTAGATAACTTGGTTGTTCGGTATGCATCGACGACTCGGGAGGTACATCTAGATTCTGAGCTACATGGTTACGACATCATGCAGCAAAAGTGCGATTGGGAGGGCGTGCCGTTGAAGATGGCCACGTCTATCTATCTGAAAGCGCTCGACATTATCAGCACCTGGGCGTCTGCAATGTTCGTGGAGACCATCCATAGACATGCGTTTGGGGTGGCCTAAGAATTCGCCGAGATTCTTCGCGAGCCCGTTTTGGTAGGTGTAGTTATATCCTGCGAAGCCTCTCACCCTCGCAAGCAGGCCGTCAGTCTCCTCTAAGACCACAAAGTATCTGGAGTTAATGAGGCGAGTCCATCTGGATCGACCCGATTTGAACCGAGGGTCACGCAGTTTTCGCTCCATTTCATTAACCACAACTTGAGGTAAATGGATCGGGTCGGACCCGGAAAACTTGATCAGGATGTCTTGCTTGTTCGCGCATACGAATGACAGGAGGATGGAAGTATCCGAAACGATGAACCTGCGCGATGAATTCATGCGTCTCAGTCCCCGCCGAAGAAATCTTCAAGTGCTGCAACGGGATCGGCATTAGCATTCTCGTTCGCCGTTGGCTGGATAAGATCGTCAAGCTCGTCATGGATCCGATTAGTCGAAACACCGCGCGCCAAAGCGACGGCTTCGGCCGAAACACGACCTTCGAGAAAAGCTTGTGTCGCATCTGCAGCGAGTCGTGGGGCGGGCCGGGCCATTGAGGAGCGAGCAACCTCTAGGTCGTACTCGTCGCGCCATCCGAAACGCGATGCGAGCTTCGGCGCCGTCCATTTGCGGAGCTCCGATGTGTGTTCAGGGGCAATGAGTTTTGCCCGCCGCAGTTGGTTCACGGCCACAATAGGAGAAACTTTGTACTTCTGCACGAGGTGCGAAAGTGCTTCAAGGGAGTTCGGATCCCGCCCTTCCAATTGAGCCTCGAGAGAATCGAGCGGGCAGAGAACGTGCGCCGCAAACGAATCTGCTCGTTTTTCCCCGTCAATGTCGTGACAGAGGTTCCGCCGACTCATGATGTCGAGATCACCGGCGCAAACATGGCCGATTTCGTGGGCCAATGAGAAATTCTGCCTGAAAGGGACTTCAGACGTAGAAATTCCGATGATCAAGTTGCGTGTTGTCGGATCCTGGACAGTTAGAGCCTCGACACCCTCGGGTAGCTCAGTGACTAGAAGATCAGCATCGACGAGTTCAGTCAGCTGCTCGATTCGCTCCACTGGGCCCGAGGCGAGCTGGTGATCTTCGCGAAAACGCTCCGCTAGGTATATTCCTTGCGCTTTCGGAGATCGGTGACCACCGAAACGGCCGTAGTTAAGAGACACGGTGTGCGTTCACTTCGTCGAGAATGTTGCGCAACTGCAATTGGGCAGTCAAACGATCCAGCGCGTCCGTCACGTTGACATGTCCTGTAGATCGCGCGGCCCACGTCTTTCGAGCATTGAGGGGGATGGGGTCTGTAAATTCGCTCACGTCCACGCCTAAGGCCCAGCTCAACGCGATGAGTTCACTCGGAGAGGGTGACTTTTCGCCTTTCTCCATCCGCGAGATGCCGGATTGCGAAATCACGCCGTCAAGAGCCGCTACCAAAGCGCGTTGATTCATTCCCCGGTTCTCGCGCATTGCCTTCAAGCGCGAAGCGAAATCGGCAGGGATACCCCTCGCAGCACTCATAGTGAATCAGATCCTTTCAATTCTGATTCAGACCCTATCAGGGCACTCCCTGAATGTCGAGCGTTATGCTCGGTTCCATGAGCGACGCTGAACTCACGTGGGTAAACAAAGACGACCAAACGTGGATGCTCAGCACGCTGACCTACAACACTGGCAAGAATAAGAAGACCGTTCCCGTATCCGAGGTTGCCCGGATCACCCAGGAACCAATGTCCGGCTCGCTCGTATTCGAGTTCAAGGACGGCACGAGCGATTACCTTGAAAACGGTGGCGACGAGAAGGGGGTCAGCGAGTTTGTGGGCCAGGCCCAGAGGTATGTGAGTTAGCCGATCATCGGCCACGACGTTGAGATGCCACGGACATCCCGCCCGCGTGACTCGCAATATTTCCGGAAGTCCGTCTGAATTTCGAAGTGCTTGACGGCCTGGAATTCCATGAGCTCGTCGAGCTCTTTCGCGGATAGTTCCGGCCAAACCTTTTTGACTTGTTTCCACGCGATGCGCGCGGCGGCCATCGCGTCGGAGGTCGCTTCGTGGGCGTTTTCCAGCTGGACGCCGTAGAACTCGGACAGGGCGCCCAGGTTGCGCTTGCCGCCTTTGCGGTAGCGGTCCATCGCGCGATCGATGAGCAGCGGGTCGTAGACGGGCCCGGTCACCGTGAAATCGCCCGTGAGCGCGCGCAGCACAGTCAGGTCGTAGGGCGCGTTGAACACGATCAGGGTGAAGCCGTCGTCCCACGCCTGCTTGATCGTCTCGACGGTCTCGCGCAGCACGTCATCGTGCGGTCGGCCTTCGGCGCGGGCCTTTTCCGTTGAGATGCCGTGAATCGCGGCGGCTTGCTCCGGGATCTCCACGCCGGGGTCGGCGAGGTGCTCGGTGGCGGTGACATCGCGGCCGTCGATACGCACGAGCGCTGAGGTCACGATGCGTGCCTCCCGCGGGTTCGCCGAGGTGGTCTCCAGGTCGAAGGAGAGCATCCGCGAGGCGTCGAAAGTAGGCATGGGGTTCATTCTAATGAGCGCGGCGACACGTTTTTGCGCGAGCGTTTGACCTTGACCCAACGGCAACGTTCACACTGTGGTCATGGGTGATTACACGATCGGAGAAACCGCCGCGATGCTCGGAGTTTCCACGAAGGCATTGCGGCATTGGGAGGAGCGCGGTCTGCTCGAGCCGTCGCGTACGGCGACCGGGTACCGCATGTACGCGGACGCAGATATCGAACGGGGTGCGGCGATCGCGCTCTACCGTGGCGTCGGCATCCCGCTTGAGACAATCGCGCAGCTTATCGACGCCCCCTCTCACACCCTCCGCAATGCCCTCACCCGTCACCGCGCCGAATTGGCAGCGCAGCTTTCAGCCGTTGCCGAGCAACTCGATGCGGTGGACAACCTGATTGAACAGACTGAGAAAGGACACATTGACATGGATGCGATGAAGAAATACCTGGGCGAGAAAATGCCCGAGTACCAGAAGGAAGCCGAAGAGCGCTGGGGTGATACCGCCGAGTGGGCGCAGTCCCAGGAAAAATTGGCGCAGATGGACGAGAACGATTTCGCCGCGCTCCAGCGTGAGCACGACGCTTTCGTCGCCGACTTAGCCGCCGCGCGTGATGCCGGCGTCGAAGCCGGGTCGGAAGAGGCCGAGGCGCTCGTCGCGCGCCACCGCGAGATGATCGGTCAGTGGTACGAGGTCACCCCGGCACGCCAGCTCATCCTCGCGCGGATGTACGTCGGGGACGAACGTTTCCACAAGGCTTACGACGGGACGCAGGACTACTTGCTGGGGCTCGTCGAAAAGCACGCTGCGTCTGAGGGCGTGGACGTGGAGAACCCTTCATGGTGACGCAGGTGTAAGCGCGGCTTACCGGATACGGAGGGGCTTCACGAAGGACGCGCTGCGGCGCGCCTACCCGGGCCCCGACAAACAGGACGTGGTCGCCGTCGATGACATCTCGATGCGCGTGCCGCGCGGGCAGACGCTCGCGATTCTCGGACCCAACGGGGCTGGCAAGACCACGCTGATGAACATGCTCACCACGTTGCTGCCGCCCACGTCGGGCACAGCGCGTTTGGCGGGCATGGACGTGTCCCGCGAGGCCCGCCGGGTGCGGTCGCTGATCGGTTACGTCGGTCAGGGCAACAGTGCAGGACACACGCAGCGCGCCCGTGATGAGGTCGTCGCCCAGGCACGCATCTATGGCGCGGACCGGGCCGCCGCGGCCCGTCGGGCGACCGAGCTGTTCAAGACGTTCGGCCTGGAGGGGATGGGGCGGCGGCGCACCCAGGAGATGTCCGGAGGTCAGCGTCGCCGGCTCGATCTCGCGATGGGGCTGGTGCATCACCCGAGCCTGCTGTTCCTCGACGAGCCGAAGATGCTCAAGGGAGATACCCGTTGCTTGCTCTCCCAGTCTACCGGATATGCCTTGGCAGCGTAGAGATCCGGACAAGGACGTCCCGGCGTTCCTAGTCGATACGGAACCTGTTTCGGTACTCGTTCGGGGCGACGTTCAAGGCTCTGCGGAAGGCACGGGTGAGCGTGTCGACGGTACCGATGCCACACGCGGTGCTGCACCATCCATTCCTTCCTCGTTGACGCCGGCGTCGCCCCGTCAGAGGCGGCGCACTTCGTGCCGCACCAGGCCAATAGCGTCATGCTCGCCGAACTCCTCGACACCCTCGACCTGCCCAACGCGACCCAGCACTTGGTTGTCGAACGGCTCGGCAACCCCGGCTCCGCCTCCATCGCGATCACTCTCAGCGAACTCGCCACGCCCGGCCAAGCGATCCCTGGCGACTACGTGCTTTTAGCGGCATTCGGTGGTGGCATGTCCGTCGGCCTCACCCTCATACAGTGATGAACGGCACGCGCATCTACTGACTTGAAATTCAGGATTACGCAATGACGGATGTGAGGCAGTCTCCCTGAAGCGATTGGCTGCCTCATATTCTTGACCAAATGCTTCGTTATCCCCAGGCGGATCGTCCAGGATCGCGCGAATTTGATCCGTTCAACCCTTGCCAGGAACTCCCATCCTGTTCCGACCGGCTTTCGATCGTCCGAAAGGTCACGCCGGTGCCAAAGAACGACTGAAGCCCTCAGGGACGGCTGTCGGTCAATTGAGGGAGATCCCCGCGTCGTTGAGCGCTGCCCGCCCGGCGGGAGTGAGACGCACGGCCCGGGTACGACCCCTGCGGGAAAGCCATTCCTTATCCAGCAGAGTCTTGCAGATTCCCGTGCCGAGAGGGCCGGCGAGGTGGAAGCGGCGTTCGGTGGAGTCCATGCACGACCTGCCCGTGTCGAGCATCTTCGGGGGCACACCCCACTGTATGAACAAGCGATGACCTTGATTAGTGACCTGACAGTGCGAGTCGATGAACTCGTGCTCTTCCAGTTGTTCAGCCAGGCGCACCCCGAGCTTACCGGCGAGGTGCTGATAACAGGTGCGGCCTTCACGTAGGTTCGCATTCGCCCGTGACGCGCTGAGGCTGTGAGGAGTGGGCAGGGGCGAGCGGGCGACCACGCCAAGGCTCTCGACCACTCGTGCGATGTCTTCCCCGGCCAGGCGAATGTAGCGGTGCCGGCCCTGCCGAATGTCGTGGACGAGACCGTGGGTGACGAGCACGTCAACATGCTCGCTCGCCGTCGACCGGGCCAGGCCCGCGTACCTGCCCAGTTCACCAACCGTCCAGGCCCGCCCGTCCATGAGCGCAGCACACATGGCCGCCCGCGACGAGTCAGCCAGAGCCGACGCGACTGTCGAGATATCCGGGACCGCTTCAGGAAACACGCGCGCAACCATGTCTCCAGTGTGCACCCGGAACTGTTCGGTGACGACCGAACATTCGCAGGCGTAGTTTGAACTCACCAGATTCATTGCATCAGGAGACGAAGGGAGCGATCGCGATGAACGGGGACCGCCAACGGCTACGCGGGCACTACGATGAGGACTTCTACAAGCGCACCTACTTCGGCCACCCGCCCGCCGAGGCTTCGCTGGAGTCTCGCGTATGACCGCGCATCGGCGCACGGCGCTGGTCGCGACCCTCCTCGGTTTCTTCATCGTCATGCTCGATACGACCATCGTCAATGTCGCCCTCGCCGAGATCGGCACTGACCTCGACATGACGGTGGGCTCACTGCAGTGGGTCGTCGACGCTTACACCCTCGTGTTCGCCGCGTTCCTTCTCACAGCTGGGGCCGCATGCGACCGTCTCGGGGCCCGCAGGGTCTACCTCGCTGGCCTGGTGGTCTTTGCTGTGCTCTCGGCCGTGTGCGCCCTCGCTCCCACAGGCGGGTTCCTCGTCGCTGGTCGCGCCGTCCAGGGCGTGGGCGCGGCAGCGATCGTGCCGGGCTCTCTGGCATTGCTGTCGGCTGTGTACGACGATCCGAAGGAACGAGCACGCGCCATCGGGCTGTGGGGCGGCGCAGGAGGTGTTGCCGCCGCGATCGGACCGGTCCTGGGCGGAGCGCTGGTGTCGACGATCGGGTGGCGGGCGGTGTTCTGGGTCAACCTCCCCATCGTCGCTATCGGCTGTCTGCTCACCTTGTGGGCAATTCCCGCGCTCACGGGCAGTCGCGCGAGACGGGTGGACCTACCCGGACAGGTGCTCTCTGTGCTCACGCTGGTGGCAGTAACCTATGCAGTCATCACCGCAGGCGAACACGGATGGTCACCCTGGCAGGTAGCCGTGCTGATCGCCGGGGGCGTCTTCCTCGCCCTGTTCATCATCGCAGAGCGACGACACCCGGACCCGATGCTGCCGATGGCCTTGTTCACTCGTGCCCGGTTCTCCGTGGCCGCAATGGTAGGGCTCGCGCTCAACTTCAGCTTCTTCGGACAACTCTTCGTGCTCTCCCTCTTCTTCCAGCAGTACCTGGGATACGAGCCGTGGCTGGCAGGCCTCGCGCTGGCACCACAGGCGTGCAGCGCCGTGGTCGCGTCACCGCTGGGCGGCCGTGCCGTCGCCCGGTGGGGCGCGTTCCCCACCATGCTCACCGGCCTGGTAGTCGGCACGATCGGCTTCAGCAGCCTCGTGCTGCTCACCGCAGAAACCCCTTACGTGGTGGTCGCGGTGTTGACCTTCACGGCTGGATTCGGGATGGCCTTCGCGATGCCGGCCGCGACCTCGGCCGCAGTGGCCTCGGCCCCGCCGGAACATGTCGGCATCGCAGGAGGAGTCATCAATGCCGCCCGCCAGACCGGCAGCGTCGTCGGCGTCGCAGTCCTCGGCGAAATGGTCGCCAGTGGAGCGTTCCTCACAGGCTTCCACACAGCCGTCGCGGTCGCCGGTGGAGTCTTCGGTGCCGCAGCGCTCGTAGTTGCTGCCACCATCATCAGTCACCTACAGGAGCCAGTTACACCTGAAGTTTAGAATGGTGCTGTTGCAAAGTTGGGTGGAGAACCGCGAACACTCCTTTCTTCGTCGCCTGGCCAGCATTATGGCCCAGCCTGCTTAGATATTCTG
>NZ_JALXWY010000013.1:0-61824 GCF_025144155.1 Corynebacterium sp. p3-SID1194 | reverse complement strand
CGCGAGCCATGCTTCTTGCCGGGATGCGGTTGGAGCGAGACGAGTCCGTCGCATGCGGAATGAGCCTTCCAGGCGGCATGGACGAGGCCGTGGAAGTGGCGCAGCGGTGCGCGGGAAAAGCGCCGCTGAGCATACGCAACATCAAGGCCGAGTTCGCGCCGGACTTGTTCACTTCTGAGGAGCGCGACGCGTTCCGCGCCGCGCCGTTTTCCTCAGAGGACTTCGCTGAGGGCGCACGGGCGCGTCAGGAGAAAAGACCGCCGCGATTCATGGGGCGGTAACAGCGAGCAGGCGCGCCCCGTGGGGGGATATGCGCGTCGTGCACGGGGGAAATGCAGTACACGGGGCGCGGGCAACGGTTCCTCAATCACAGGGAATTCGTATTCAACTCGCATGAAGAGGCACTATTGTGTATTGTCGCGCGTGAGCCGTAAGACAATAAGCCTACTCGCTGCCTATACGTTAGTGAAGAGTATTTCATAACAATTTCTGAATATTTCGCCTAATGATTTCTGGCTCCGTGTTGCCCTCTCTTTCTGCCCACCCAGGAAGGCTGACCCATGCTCGAGATATCTCTCGCGGCGTCATCCCTGCTCCTCGAAATCGCGCGCCTGGTCATGCGGTTCGGGTGCTTTCTCTTTCTCAGCTATTTGCTGGCTTTCATCCTGTCGCTGACACTCACGTCGGTGGTTCCAAAAAACCGGGCAGGGTCCGCGCAGGCCGCAGACCCGGCGAAACAAGGCCGCCACCGACTGACAGGCGGCTCCGCGGAGCAACCCCAGCCCGCAAGCACTGAGCGCAAAGATGCGGTGGCACAACCGTGATACTGATCAATGGACACGTCATCGACCTGGTGTTCGTCTGCGTCACCGTGGCTATCGCCCTCGGACTGAGCTACGTCTTCCTGCTCACCTTGTTGTCGCGCACGCGGCAGAAAATCTGGGTGCCGCGCAGCTACCGCGAAGGCGACCCCTCCGTGATTTTCGTTATCCCGTGCCTCAACGAGGAAGCGGTCATTGAAGCGAGTCTGCAGCGCCTGCTGGCGATGGATTACCCGGACCTTCACATCCTCGTCATCGACGATGGATCAGACGACGATACGGCGCAGATCGTCCGCGGGCTCGACGCACCGCAAATTCATCTGCTGCAGCGTCACCTCCCGAACGCCAGGCTGGGCAAAGGCGAAGCGCTCAACGCCGCCTTCGCGCACATCCGGGCGGGCAATCTGTGCGATGTCTCCGCCCCCGAGAACGTTCTCATCGTCGTGGTGGATGCCGATGGCCGCATGGAACCGGACTCTTTGCGTTATGTCATCCCAGCATTTGAGGACCCCACGCTCGGCGGCGTGCAGATCGGCGTGAGGATCAACAACCGCACCAACAACGTGCTCGCGCGCATGCAGGACATGGAGTTTGTCCTCTACACCGAAGTCTTTCAGCGCGCGCGAGTGCGGCTGCGGACCCCGGGCCTTGGAGGCAACGGACAATTCGTCCGCCTTTCCACCCTCGAGACACTCAGCGACAAGCCGTGGTCCCAATCGCTCACAGAAGACCTCGATCTGGGCGTCCGTATCCTCATCAACGGCTACCGGATCGACTTTTGCCCCGATGCAGCGGTGCACCAGCAGGGCCTTGTCAGCATGAAGCGCTGGATCCGCCAGCGTGCACGGTGGTTCCAAGGCCACCTGCAATCGTGGTCACTCATCGGCGATGTGCTGACCTCGTTGAAGGGCAAGCAGCGGATCGATCTGTTCTACCACTTGACCAGCCCGGTCATGCTGCTCATCGTCGCGATATTCACCCTGTCGCTGCTGCTGTCCACCATCGGTCAGCTGCTGGCCATCCCGGCAGGAACGTTCGAGTTCCACGCGTACTGGATCATTGGGTATCTGCTCGCGTTCGGCCCCATGATCATGCTCGGGTTGATCTACGCCCAATCGGAGCCCGGTCTAGGGCCGCTGCGCGCAGTTGGTCTGTCGCACGTCTACGTCGCCTACATTTTGCTCTGGGCAATCGCCGGAGTGCGCGCCATCAAGAACATCCTGCTCGGCCGGCGCGGATGGGCGAAAACGGAACGCGTCCAAGAAGTCAGCAACGTCAGCGTGGCCGTCGAGGCTGCGGGTATTGCCGGGTCCAGCGACCCGGACGCCGAAACGTTTGCAGAAACGGGGAAGTAAGTGCTGAAGAAATGGCGCCTCATCGGCGTCGCAATCGTCATCATCGGGGCCTTGTTAGGAGTTGCTTTGATCGCCTGGAACAGTACACACTCACGCACGTGGCACGAGAACAAGCAGTACGGGCAGTGGTACGTGGTTTACAACGGATACGGCACAGTGTCCGGAACAGAAGAAGAGGTCGTGCTCGAGCCGCACCCCGCAGCGCATCAGGACACCACGCATGCCGCGCTCGTCCGAACCGCGGAAGTGTTTCCCGAGGACGTTGAATTTGAGGTGACCGTGCACACGGAAACCCAAGTGCGCGACGGTGAACCCAACCCGTGGGAAGTGGGCTGGGTGCTGTGGAATTACGAAAATGACCAGCGCTTCTACGCGGTGGCGTTGAAGCCAAATGGGTGGGAAATTTCGAAACAAGATCCCGACTATCGCGGTGCCCAGAGATTCCTCCTCAGCGGAAGCAATGTGACCTTCCCGCTCAATGAGGACCACCGCGTGAAAGTGCACCACTCCGGGGATTCCTTCAAGGTGTGGGCAGATGGCCACTTCCTTGGCGAGTTCACGGATGAAGAACAGCCGTACAAGGGCGGATCCGTGGCTTTATACACAGAAGATGCGCGAGTGCGCTTCTCAGATTTTGAGGTGCTCAGGTGACTTCCAAACGCCGGTGGTTGAATCCACTTCTCGCTACTGCAGCCGCTGTGAGCGTCCTCGCGTCAGCCACGCTCTTTTTCGGAGTCGTTGATGACTCGCTCGTGCCAGGCGAAGCGTCCCCGATTGTGACGGAGTTCGTTCGCGCTGTAGATGCGGACAACCCCGATGACACGACGTTGGCCCGCACAACTCTCAACCCCGAATTCGGCAACCCGGAGGGACCAGCGTCGACGCTGGTGCTGTACGACGCAGACTCCGAATATGGAGAGGTGCAGGCGATCGCGGCGGGCAACCTGGCATCACGCTTCGGCCGGGTGCGCTTAGAACCGATGGCGGATTACGTCGCCGGTGAGATGACCGCGTACACCGGCGCGATCTATATCGGTCAGGGAAACGGGGCCTTTATCCCGCAAGCATTCATCGATGACGTGGTCACCACCGACATCAAGGTGTTATGGGCCGGTGCGGGAATTGAAAAACTCGGATGGTCGCCAGGGTTTGTGGAATCCTTCGGCTGGGACCCGGTGGCCACAGCCGCGGCGACGAGGGAAGACATCACCTTCATCGACTACAACGGTAAAAGCTTTGAAAAGCCGCAGCAGGAGTCAACGGTCCGGGTGCCGGTCTTGTCTAACCCCGCCAAAGTGACGGTGCTCGGTACTGCGCGATGCGGCGACCTGCGGGAACCGATGCAGTGCTCGAGAGCTGATTCCGGGGTCATGCCGTGGGCAATTCGGTCCCGCAACCTCACGTATGTCGGGGACATTCCGGTCGCAGCGACCAAGGAGCGATCGAACTCGATCGCGTTCGCCGACTTGTATTACGATCTGCTGGCTCCAGACACCCAGCCGACCCAGAAGGCCGCTGTCCGTCTTGAAGATGTCGGCCCGATGGCAGAACCTGCGCATCTGCGTAAAGTCGCGGATCTCCTCTACGAGCGGGGCATTCCGTTCCAGATCGCGGTCATTCCGTTCTATGTGTCGGCGCGGACAGAAATCCGCGCCGACGACCGCTTCGTCGGACTCTCCTTGCTTGATAAACCAGACGTCGTCGACGCGATTAAGTACATGCAAAAGCGGGGCGGCCAGATAGTCCAGCACGGGACCACCCACCAATACGGGTCGCTCCAGAACCCCTACGTCAGCTCGCGCGCAGGCGAAGATTTCGAGTTTGTGCGTTCGCAATGCTCGGCGACAACGCAGCCGCCGTACGAGTTCGAAGAGTGCAAAGAGGAATCCTGGGTCGCAGTAACGGGGCCCGTGGGCAAAGATACGGTAGACGAGCACGAAGAGCGGGTGCGCCGCGGACGAGATGTTCTCATCGAGGCGGGCCTTGGCGAGCCGATCGCATTTGAGGTGCCCCACTACGGGTCCACGCCCAACGCGTACCTGGGAATCGGCCGCGTCTTTGACACCAGGTACGAATCAGTCACCTATTACAACGGCCTTGTTTCCGGGAAAGAGCCCAGCATGAGCAAGGCGAGTGTGCAGATCTTCCCGTACTCGGTCTATGACATTTACGGCACGAAGGTCCTTCCCGAAAACCTCGGAAACGTCAGCCCGAAAAAGATCAACAACCACCCGCCGCGCATGCCCGATGACATCATCGACAACGCTGAGCTCAACCTGGCAGTGCGCGAGTCGACCGCGAGCTTCTTCTTCCACCCTTACCTTGACCCAGCATACCTGGAAGACATCGTCGACGGGATTACCAAGCTGGGATACGAGTTCGTCCCGGCAACAGAACTGTAAGCCGGCAGCCATCAGCGACGCTTCGAAGGAGCACCCGACATGAAGAAGATCCTCACTATTTACGGAACCCGCCCCGAAGCAATCAAAGTTGCTCCGGTGATTAAAGCCCTCGAAGCTGACGACCGGTTTACCTCAGTGGCGGTCTCGACAGGCCAGCACAGAGAAATGCTCGATCAAGTCAACGGCATGTTTGGAATCACCCCCGACCATGACCTCGCGTTGATGAAGCAGGGCCAAAGCCTCAACGAGATCGTGTCCCGAGCCGTTGCTGGCCTCGACGGCATCATTGCCGAGGAGAAGCCCGACGCTGTCATTGCCCAGGGAGATACCTCCACCGCGATGGCAGCGGCGGTGGCGGCCTTCAACCGTGAGATCCCGGTGATCCACCTTGAAGCCGGACTGCGCACCGGCAACATTCACTCTCCGTTCCCGGAAGAGGCGAACCGCCGAATCATCGGGCAGATCTCGGACCTGCACCTTGCGCCGACAGAGACATCCAAGCGCAACCTGGTCGCGGAAAACTTTGACCCGGCGAATATCGCGGTGGTGGGAAACACCGTCATCGACGCATTGCTCACCGCGGCGGAATGGGACACGACGTTCACCGACGAGCGCCTCAACGAGCTCGCAGCCTCAGATGCCCGGCTCATCGTCGTGACAACGCACCGACGGGAAAACCTGGATGCGATGGCGCACATCGGACTGGCTGTCAACGACCTGGCGCAGCAGTACCCCGACGTGACCTTTGTTCTCCCGCTCCACCTCAATCCGAAGGTGCGCGAAGCCGTCCTGCCTGAGGTCGATTCTGTGCGCAACGTGATCATCACTGATCCGCTGCCGTACGACCAGTTCACCAAACTCATGGGACGCTCCGACATTGTTCTCACCGACTCGGGCGGAGTGCAGGAGGAAGCACCCGCGCTGGGCAAGCCCGTGATCTGCATGCGGGAAAACACCGAGCGCCCCGAAGCTGTTGAGGCGGGAACGGTTCAACTTGTGGGCACGGACCGCGGCAACATCGCGGCGTCTGTTTCCACTTTGTTGGATGACGCCTCGGCTTATGAGCGCATGGCCCGGGCCATCAACCCCTACGGTGACGGCCACGCGGCGCAGCGTTCTGTCGCGGCAATCGCCCAACTGCTCGGCGTGGGTGAGCGGCTCCCGGATTTCGCGGCGGCGGCCACGGATCAGTAACCGTCGACAAGCGGAGATGCGCTGCGGGGTGGTGGCTGGACGCGGCCAACCGTGGCGCATTCACATGGTTGGGTTGATCCAGGGAGTGTTTACTCTGTGTCCCCGAGAATCGCCCTGGGCAGCTTCTTCAGGCTCTTGAGCTGCTTTTGAGAGATCGCGTCGAGCGCCCGCTCCTCGGCGGCTGCGACCCGTGCAGCCAGCTCCGCATGCGCCTTGGTGCCCTTCTTGGTGGGGGTGACAATCTGCCGGCGCCTGTCCTTCGGGTCGCGGTCCCGGGTCCCCTAGCCGTGCCCCTCCAGTGAATCGATGAGGCGCACCATTTCGGATGCGTCGATAGCCAGCAGCGTCGCGAGCTGAGTCTGCGAGCAGGGCTGCGCGGTGACGCACGAAAGAATCCAGTACTCGCGCATCGTGGTGTTCTCCTCCGCGAGCGCGCGCTCAACCTCATCCTTGGTGTGCCGGTGGACGCGCTCGATCTGGAACGAGGGGGGACTTAGCCAACACGGCGGGCAGTTCAAGGAGAGGGGCCATGCTCCCTCCGCCCCCACACCGCCCCCGCCCTCATCGGACTGCCCGGCGGCCCGGACTCCCTCGCCCTGGTCGCCGCTGCTGCGGCCGAGGGGAACGACGTGCGCGCGGTGGTGATCGACCACGGCCTGCAGGAGGGGTCAGCCGATGTGGCGCAACGCGCCGCGGGCGCCGCCGAGGAGCTGGGCGTGCCCGCTGAGGTCGTCGCCGTGACCGTGGATGCCGCGCCGGGGGTAAGCGTCGAGGCCGCCGCCCGCACGGCCCGCTATGCGGCGCTGGCCGCCGCAGCGGAGGCCGCCGGCCGTGACATCTGGGTCGCGCACACCCTCGACGACCAAGCTGAAACGCTTCTGCTCGGCGCGCTGCGCGGCAATCCGGCGGGCATGGCAGACGTATCCCGCCTCGACACGCAGGATGGGCCGGGCGTGACGCTCGTGCGGCCGATCCTTTGCCTGCGGCGGGCAGACACCGTCGGGGCGTGCGCGGAGTTGGGGCTCGAGCCCTGGCACGACCCGATGAATGGCGACCCGGCATTCCGCCGCGTCGCCATCCGCCAGCAGATCCTCCCGGCGCTCGCGGAGATCGTGGGCGGCGATGCCGCTCCCGCGCTCGCCCGCACGGCTCGCAGGGTCGCGGCCGACCAGTCCCTGCTCGCGGAGCTGGCGGAGGTGACGCCGACTTCTGATTGCGCCACCCTCGCCACCGATCCTGCGCCGGTGCGGCAGCGCAGTATCATCGCGTGGCTGCGCGGGCACGGCGTGTCCCCCTCCGGCGCGCAGCTTGCTGACACGGAGCGTCTCTGCACTGACTGGCACAGCCAAGGCCCCGTCTACGTTGGCGGGGGAGTGCGCGTCGCGCGCCGCGGTGGCGCGCTGGTGCTTGAGCCCGCCGAGCGGTAGGCACCGAACGCGCGCGGCACCGAATGTACGGGTCGCCGGCGTCCACTGTCGGCATGAACGGGTAGTGGCGGGGAGTGCGGGGGCGGGGGAGTCGTCGATAAGCGATCTTCTGGCAAGATAGCGGTATGGCTGAAGGAACGAGGCTGAGCGAAAGCAAAGATTTCGATGTCCCCGCGCACCGCTACGGCGATGACGTGGAAGCGATCCTCATCCCAGAGGACGAGCTGAAAGACCGCATCCAGGAGATGGCGGACAAGGTCTCCGAGCTCTACCGCGACGCGGACGACGACCTCATCCTCGTGTGCGTGCTCAAGGGCGCGGTGTACTTCCTCACGGACTTCGCGCGCGCGCTGTCCATCCCGTCCGAGGTCGAGTTCATGGCGGTGTCCAGCTACGGCAACTCTACGACGAGCTCCGGCGTCGTGCGCATTATGAAGGACCTGGACAAGGAGATCTCCGGCCGCGACGTGCTCGTCGTGGAAGACATCATCGACTCGGGTCTGACGCTGTCGTGGCTGCTGAAGAACCTGTCCGGCCGCCAGCCGAAGAGCTTGAATGTGATCACGCTGCTGCGCAAGCCGGAGGTGCAGACGGCGAAGATCGACTTGCTCGACGTGGGCTTCGACATTCCCAACGAGTTCGTCATCGGCTACGGCCTCGACTACGCCGAGCGCTACCGCGACCTGCCGTATGTGGGCACGCTGCACCCGCGGGTGTATTCCGATGTCGGTGAGGAGCCGGTGCCGTCGCGCAACGAGGGTCCGGAAACCGTCGAAATCTAGGCCGCGCGGTTAGGATGCGCCCCGCCGCTGGGGCGCAACTTGCCACGGTGAGTAGGCTGTAAGAACTACAACTTCCGGCTAATCACCCATTACAGGACTAGATGAATAACAAGACTGTCGCGCGCTACGGCATCATCGGTGCCGTCCTGCTGATTCTGCTGTACCTGCTCACGCTGATCGGCGATGATTCGCGCAATTTTGCCGAGGTGGATACCTCGGTCGCCCTGCAACAGCTCGCCGACAAGAATGTCGAAGAAGCGCAGATCGACGACCGCGAGCAGCGCGTCCGTCTGACACTGCGCGAGCCGATCACCGTCGAGGAACGCGAAGGGATCGAAGAGATCCAGGCGCAGTACCCGGCCCGCACCACCCCGGACATCTTCAACGCGGTCAAGGGCGCGGAGCCGGATTCCTACACCACCAACGTCACACAGGAGTCCTTCCTGCTGTCCATGCTCGGCTTCATGCTGCCGATGCTGCTGATCTTCGGCCTGATCAGCTTCCTCATGTACCGCATGCAGTCCGGCGGCGGCATGTTCGGCATCGGCGGATCGCGTGCGAAGAAGCTGACCAAAGACATGCCGACGAACACCTTCGCCGATGTCGCTGGCGCCGATGAAGCGGTCGACGAGCTGCAGGAGATCAAGGATTTCCTGCAGGACCCGGGGATTTACGAGCAGCTGGGCGCGAAGATTCCGCGCGGCGTTCTGCTCTACGGCCCTCCCGGCACCGGTAAGACGTTGCTCGCCCGTGCCGTGGCCGGCGAAGCGGGTGTGCCGTTCTACTCCATCTCGGGCTCGGACTTCGTGGAGATGTTCGTCGGTGTCGGCGCGTCCCGCGTCCGTGACCTGTTCAAGCAGGCCCGCGAGAACAGCCCGTGCATCATCTTCGTCGACGAGATCGACGCGGTGGGCCGCCAGCGCGGCTCCGGCACCGGCGGTGGGCACGACGAGCGTGAGCAAACCCTCAACCAGCTGCTCGTGGAGATGGACGGCTTCGGCGACCGTGAGGGCGTCATCCTCATCGCCGCGACCAACCGCCCGGACATCCTCGACCCGGCGCTGCTGCGCCCCGGCCGCTTCGACCGCCAGATCCCGGTGACAAACCCGGATCTGGCCGGCCGCGAGAAGATCCTGAACGTCCACGCCAAGGGCAAGCCGTTGGGCCCGGATGTGGATTTGAAGGCCTTGGCCAAGCGCACCGCCGGTATGTCGGGCGCGGATTTGGCGAATGTCCTCAACGAGGCCGCGCTGCTCACCGCCCGCATCGGCGGCAATGTGATCACGGCGGACGCGCTCGAGGAGGCATCGGACCGCGTCATCGGCGGGCCGCGCCGCTCGTCGAAGATCATCTCCGAGAAGGAGAAGAAGGTCACCGCCTACCACGAGGGCGGCCACACGCTCGCCGCGTGGGCGCTCAAAGACATCGAGCGCGTGTACAAGGTCACCATCCTCGCCCGCGGGCGCACCGGCGGCCACGCCATGACCGCCGCCGAGGACGACAAGGGCATGTACAACCGCGACGAGCTCTTCGCCCGCCTCGTCTTCGCCATGGGCGGCCGTGCGGCCGAGGAACTCGTCTTCGGCGAGCCAACCACGGGCGCATCCGCCGACATCGAGCAGGCCACCAAGATCGCGCGCGGCATGGTCATGGAATACGGCATGAGTTCCGTGCTCGGCACCGTCAAGTACGGCGACGAGGACGGCGACCCGTTCGCGCGCGCAATGGGCGGCGGCAGCCTCGACTATTCGCCCGCTGTCGCCGAGACGATCGACCGCGAGGTGCACGAGCTTATCGACGTCGCCCACCAGCGCGCCTACTCCATCCTCGCCGAAAACCGCGACTACCTCGACACTCTCGCCTCCAAGCTGCTGGAGAAGGAGACGCTGCGCCGCGGCGACCTCGAGGCCATCTTCGACGGCATCGAACCGGCCGGCTCCGGCCTTGAACTTGTCGACGCCCGCTTCCCCCGCCAGCCCGACCGTGAACCCGTCAAGACCCCGGTCGAGTTGGCTGAGGAACGCGGCGAAGAACCGCCGAAGAAATTCTCTCTGCTCGAGGCATCCCAGCAGGCCCGCGCCCGCCGCCAGGCCCAGCGCGAGGCCGAACTGAACCAGCGCTGGATGCCGCAGGACCAGCCCGGCGCCCCCGTCAACGGCTCCACCCGCTGGCAGCCAGGTCAGCCCAGTCAGCCCGTCCCGCCCGCGCAGGTTCCGTCGCAGGCGCAGGGCCAGAACCAGCCGCGCTACGACGGCCCCCAGCCGCCCGCCGACTGGTCCTTTACCGGCGACGGTCGCGTCCAGCAGCAGCCCGCGCAGCCGCAGCCGCAGCCACACCCGCAACACCCGAACCAGCATCCGGGCCAGGCGCAGTACCCGGTGAACCCGGCGCAGCGGCCTGCCCCGCAGCAGGCACCACCGACCGAGGTGATCGGTTTCCGCCTGCCGGAAAATGAGCAGCCGGACCATGTTTGGGACGACCGTGCCGAGGACATGAAAAAGTCCGGCGAGAAGGCGACGGGCCAGCAGGATTCAGGTGAGCAGGCGCCGCGCGCGGATGCGGCCGGTGTCGCGGAACCGACACTGCGCGAGGGATCCGAACCGACGGAACAGCTCCCGCGCCCGGATACCGATCACGACGCGCGACACAGGAGGCCCGAACATGAGTGAGACCGCTAGCGACCGTCCGACATTCGACCGCGAGCGCGCGGAAGCCGCCGTGCGCGAACTGCTCCTGGCGGTGGGGGAGAACCCGGATCGCGAGGGATTGCTAGACACCCCGGCGCGTGTTGCGCGAGCCTACGAGGAAGTCTTCGCGGGCCTGCACACGGACCCGACGACGGTGCTGGAGAAGACCTTCGCGGAAAACCACGAAGAGCTCGTGCTGGTGCGAGACGTACCGATCTACTCCACCTGCGAACACCACCTCGTGCCCTTCTACGGGGTGGCGCACATCGGGTACATTCCCGGTGAGGACGGCCACGTCACCGGCTTGTCCAAGCTGGCGCGGCTGGCGGATATGTACGCCAAGCGGCCGCAGGTGCAGGAAAGGTTGACGAGTCAGATCGCGGATGCGCTCGTCGATAAGCTTCATGCGCAATCTGTGATTGTCGTGATCGAATGCGAGCACCTGTGCATGGCGATGCGGGGCATCCGCAAGCCGGGCGCGACCACGACGACATCGGCCGTGCGCGGCGGATTCAAACGCAATGCCGCCTCCCGCGCGGAGGTATTGAGCCTGATCAGGGGGTAGAAATGGTCACCGTTTCTGATTTGACTGCGCCCGGCCGCACGATGGTCATGGGCATCCTCAACGTCACCGAAGACAGCTTTTCCGACGGCGGGAAGTGGCTCGACCGCGATGACGCCATCGCGCACGCCAAGGAACTCGTGGCCCAAGGCGCGGACATGATCGACGTCGGCGCGGAATCCACGCGACCAGGCGCAACGCGAGTTGACCCCGCCTTAGAAGTCGAGCGCGTCCGCCCCGTCATCGAAGCGCTGCACGCGGAAGGAATTCGCACGTCGGTGGACACGATGCGCGCGGCGACCGCACGCGCCGCAGCCGAGGCCGGCGTGGACATGATCAACGACGTCTCCGGCGGACTCGCCGACCCGGACATGTACGCCGTCATGGCAGAGACCGGACTGCCGGTATGCCTCATGCACTGGCGGACCGTTGAATTCGGCGATGCCGCTGGCTCCGCAGACCACGGCGGCGATGTCGTCGCCGATGTCCGCGACACCTTGAAGCGCCTGACCGGCAACGCCGTCGCCGCTGGCGTGGAGCACTCGCAGATCGTGCTGGACCCGGGCCTCGGCTTCGCTAAGACCGCTGCCGACAACTGGGCGCTGCTGCACGCTTTGCCGGAATTCATCTCTGGTGACCTGCCTGTTCTCGTCGGTGCGTCCCGCAAGCGCTTCCTCACTGAGATTCGCGCGAACCGCGGACTGGAGGCGAACCCGTCGCTCGCGGACCCCGCTACGGCGGCTGTCACCGCGGTCAGCGCGCACCTCGGCGCGTGGGGCGTGCGCGTCCACGAGGTCGACGTCTCCCGCGATGCCGTCGATGTCGCCGCGGCATGGCGTCGCGGCGCCGATTATGGAGGTGCGTAGATGGCCGACCGCATTCAGCTCACCGGCATCCGCGTCCACGCGGGCCACGGCGTCCTTCCGCACGAGGCGGAGTACGGCCAGCCGTTCATCGTGGATATCACCGCTTGGCTCGACTTCGCCGACGCCGCGCGCGATGACGACCTCACGAAAACGGTCAATTACGCGGAGCTCGCCACGCTTGCGGCGGACACGGTCACAGGCACGCGCCGCGCGCTTGTGGAGACAGTGGCCACGCAGATCGCCGAAGAAGCCATGACCGCATTCGCCCAGCTCCACGCCGTGGAGGTCACAGTGCACAAGCCGCATGCGCCAGTCGGGCTCGTGCTTGACGACGTCGCCGTCACCGCCCGCCGCTCCCGCAAATCCCCCGGCCTGCGCGCCGCGGACGGAAAGTAGGCCCCCACATGCGTGCTGTGCTGTCGACCGGGTCGAATATGGAGGACTCCCGCGCGCATCTCGCCTCCGTCGAAACCGATTTCGCCGACGAGCTCGTCGCCGCGTCCCGCATCTACCGCACCGCGCCGTGGGGCGGGGTGGAACAGCCCGACTTCTACAACCAGATCCTCATCGTCGACGTCGCGGAATCCCCGCATGAGCTCCTCGCGCGCTGCCAACGCCTCGAACACAACGCCCACCGCGTCCGCGATATTCGCTGGGGTCCGCGCACCCTCGACGTCGACATCATCGCGCTTTACGACGACACCGGTGCCGAACTCACCCTCGACACCCCCGATCTGACCGTCCCGCACCCGCGCGCCCACGAACGCGCCTTCGTCCTCGTCCCGTGGCTCGAGGTGGATGGGAAGGCACGGTTGGGTGGACGGGGCGTCGATAAGCTTGCTTTGACGCTTGACGACGAGGTGACCCCCGCATGACCCGCACCAACGTGACCGCCCTAGTCGGTGCCGCCGGCTTCTTCGCCGCCGCCACCCTGATTTTGGCCCGGCGGTTCTACGGCGCGTGGCAAACCATCTCCCCGCTATGGTCGTTGCCCATCTGGGGCGTTGCCGCGCTGTGCGTCTTTTTGATCGTGATGGTGCGCCGCCGCCGCAAGGAAGGCCGCATTGGCCTCGACCGCTCCCAAATCAACCCCATGATGATGGCTAATTTCATGGTCATCGGCAAAGCTAGCGCCTGGTCTGGGGCCATTCTCGGCGGAATCTTCCTCGGCCTCGCCGTGTGGGTGCTTCCCCGCCTGAGCACCCTCAGCGCCGCGCAAGCCGACCTCCCCGGCGTGATCTCTGGCACCCTCGCTACCGCCGCTTTGGCCGTTGCTGGTGTGATTCTTGAACGCTCCTGCGAAGTGTCGCCACCCGCCGAAGGCGAACCAGCGGGTTAAAGTGATGGACATGACTGCGGAAAACCGGTCGCGTGACGGCGGCAATGTGTGGATGATCGTCCTGATCGCTCTGGCACTCATCGCCACAGTGATTATGCTGTTCAGCGATTCCGCCGTGTGGCTACAAATCGCCCTCCTGGCCGCCCTGTGGGCCGCCATCTGCGGCTTCCTCCTCGTCACCCGCACCCGCAACGACCGTGACCGCGCCCGCGCCGAGCTCGACGCCCGCGAACGCGAATACCGTGCCGAGCTCGACGCCCTCCGCGCACGCAACGTCGCCGACCGCAACGCCCTCGAAGCTGCCCGCGCCGGTGAAGGCCTTCCGCCCGCCGTCGACACCGAGGTCCTCCGCGAGATCCGCGCCGAACTCGCCACCCTCCGCGCCCAGCTCGAAGACCTTTCCGGCCGCGAATTCGGCTACGAGCCCGCCGCCCTCCAAGCCGAGGCCCGCCGCGTCAAGGAGATCGAGGCCCGCGCCAGCCGCGTCGCCCCGCAGCATGAGCCGCAGGCACCGCAGCCTCAGCCCCAGCCGGCTCCGCAACCGGCCCAGCCCGCTCACCAGCTGCAGCATGAGCAGCCGGCGCCACAGCCGCAGCAGCGACCCCAGCAGCCGGCGCAGCCGACACCGCAGCCTGCACAGCCTGCCCCGGAGCCGACCCGCCAGCAGCAGCCTCAGCCGCAGCAAGCTCAGCCACAGCCGGCCCCGGCACCCGAGTGGCCGAAGCAGTGGCCCGAGCAGCCGCAGCACGGCGAGTCCACGCGTTGGGGCGCGCCCAACGAGAACGAAGTCACCTCCCGCATCACGCCGGTGCGCGACGCTGATGAGAAGCAAGCGATCAACGCGCTGACCAAGCAGCCCGGCCAGCAGCAGGCGCCGCAACAGCCTCAGCCGCAGCATGAGCAGCCGACACCGCAGCCGGCGCCGCATGTCCACCGCGGCCCGTCGTCGGACGCAGTCGCAGGTCGCGTCGGCTCGCACCGCGCGCCAGAGGGGCGTAACCCGCTGACGGATCTCATCCGCGAGCGTCAGGAAGAGCTCGACCGCGAGCGTGCCGAGCGCGAGCTCCAGCAGCGACAGGAGCAGGAAGCGCAGCAGCGCCGCGAACGTGAAGCACGCGAACGCGCGGAGCGTGAGCGTCGCGAGGAAGAAGCTCGTCGCGCAGAGGAAGCGCGCATTGCGGAGCAGGAGCGCCGGGAGGAAGAGGCCCGCCGTCGTGAGGCGGAGCTGGAGGCTGAATCCCGCGGCCGCCGCCGCGCGGATGAGAACCGCGACGGTGCGCTGACGGTCGCTGAGCTGCTCGCACGCAGCAAGAAAGGACGCTAGTGGTGGGACCGCGGCTGCGGGTGTGGGCGTCGGAAAGCGGAAAACTCGCGAGCGAACTCGCGCGCGTCGGGCACACGGTCACCGTCGACACGCCCGTTGCGGAGGCGGCGAACAACGATCTTTTGCTTATCGACGCCACCCCCTCCCTCATTTCCTCCCTCGAACCCCACGTCCGCCGCGGGCAGATGGTGCTGCACACCTCGCTGCGTGACGGAGTGCAGGTGCTCGACCCGCTGGAGGTTCGTGGCGCGGTGGTGATGGCTGCGCACCACATTTTCGACGACTTCTGGGTCACTGCCGCCGCTGACGAACTTGGTGACGCAACCGTGAACCTGCTCATCAGTGAGATCGGCGGCTCGCCCGTCCCGGTTACCGACGAGCAGCGGCCCACGCTGATGGCTGCGCAGCGCCTGCGCGCGCTCGAGTACGAAGTGCGTCTCGATGCCTACAACCTGCTGCGTGGCGTGATTCCCGGCCTTGCGGTGAAGGCCGACGATTTCATTCATGGAGCAGACCGCCCCTACGCGTACCCCGAAGACGCTGCGACGCTGGCGACGATCCGCGCCGCCTTCGCTGACCCGGCGGCGCGGGAGCTGTACGAGGGGTTGGAGGGGCGTCGTCAAGCGCGAACCGGTCGGCCGTACCCTTGAAGATATGAGTTTTGAACCTGGTAAAGCTGTCGTGGTCGGCGATCCCGCGCAGCTGGCGACGTACGGCCGCGCGTTCCGTAAGACCGGCAAGCGCGTGGTGCTCGTGCCGCTCGGAAAAGGCCTGCACGCAGGCCACATCGCGCTGATCCGCGCCGCGAAATCGCTGCTCGGCGGTGTCGTCATGGTGACCTACAGCGGCGACGAGGTCCCCGAGGACTTCGCGCGCGAGGGCGTCGATGTCGTCTTCCACGGCGACCTGCCCACCGACGTCCGCGTCGTCCCGCAGCTCGACCACCTCGAAGACCCGGCGCTTATCGCGCGGGCTGTCACGCGCACGATCGCCGCGATCAACGCCACCCACGCCACCGATGTCGTGGTGGGGGAGAAGGACTTCGAGGAGCTCGTCGCCCTCCAGCAAGCAGTGAGCGGCCTGCGCATGGAGGTGCTGCTGCACAGCCTGCCCACCGTGCGCGCGGGAAATGGTGTGGCCATGTCGCTGCGCAACGCCGACGTGCCCGAGCAATTCCAGGACGACGCGCTTGCCCTGTCCGCCGCGCTCACCGCCGGCGCGCACGCGGCCGAGCGCGGCCCCGACGCTGTTCTCGAGACCGCTCGCGGCGTCCTCGAGGCCGCCGGCGTCACCCCCGACTACCTCGCGCTGCGCTCCCTGTCGTTCGACGACACGCCCGCCATCGGCGACGCCCGCCTGCTCGCGGCCGCGCGCTTCGGCGACGTGCGCCTCATCGACAACGTCGGGGTGCCCGTCGGGGTCGGTTTCAAGCACATCGGCGAACAGCTTGAGCCTTAAAATAAACCGCGCGATATGTTTAATGCAGCAAATATTCCGTCATTTCCCGGCCATGCTTAAGGACCCCCGCTTTGGCACACCACAATTTCTACGACTCGCTCGGACTCGACCGCGGCAAGGACGCGGAAACGCTGGGCAAAATCATCGACGAGCGCCTCAATTCGCAATCGCTTAACGGCGCCACCCGCGACGAACTCCAACTCGCCCGCCTCATCCTCGGTGATTCCGGCCGCCGGAAGACCTACGACACGCGTCTCGACGACCCCACCGCCCCCACCATCGACGTCCCCGCCCTCCGGGAGATGGCCGCCGCCCCGTCATCGGACTCTTGCTCAGACTCTTCTCCGAAGCCTTCCTCGCAGTTCGGCTCGGCTGTAGCAGGCTCCACTTCTATTGCCGGCTCCGTTTCCAAGGCCGCGGCCGCTTCGAAACGCAATAAGCCGAAGCAGTATTTCCCGGACACGGACCCAGAGGCTGAGGCGGTGCGTCCCGGTCAGACTGAGCAGGGCCAGTCCACGCAGTCCCAGTCCACGCTCGGTGAGGCCCCGAACTGGGACTCCTTCTCGACGACGACCAACATCCCCCTTTACCAGGGGCCGAACACGGGATCGTTCCCGGGCCAGTACGGTTTCCAAAGCCAGAGCCAGCCGCAGTACGGCTACCCGGGGCAGACCCAGCAGGCCCCGCAGGGGCAGGTCCAGCCCGTGCAGCAGCCGACACAGCAGCCGGTCCAGCAGCCATTGCAGTCCGCAGAACCCGCGCAGCCAGCGCAGGACACGCAGTCCGAGGTAGCGACGAAGACCGAGAAGAAGGGCGGATCACCGTGGCTCGTCGGGGCGATCGTGCTGGAGCTCCTCGCGATCGCAGCGGGCTGCTGGTGGCTGTGGAGCAACAGCGGCGAGGACTGGAACGCCACGGAAGAAAAGATGGCGGACGCGTTCCCGCAGATCATCTCCGAAAAGAGCGGCCAAAAGGGTTGGCTGGGCATGAAGTGCAAGTCGATGACGCCGAATAGCGGCGAGGACGCGCGTATTCGTTGCTCGGATGAGAGTCTCGGAGTGAGCATCATCGACTACGGCACGGAGGCGAACCGCGACGCGCAACTGCCGGAGGGAGACGCGGAGGTCATCGGCAACAACGCGTGCTCGGCGCGCTCCTACAAGATGGAAGGAGTGACTCCGCCGGCGTACCGCATCGCACCGGAAAAGGAGGATGCGCAGTACTTGCTCGTCGTCAATGGCGGCGAGGCAGAGAGCAAGCGCATGTACTTGAACCTCTGCGAGAAAACGCGTGGCTAGAAGCCGGCACGTGCGCAATCACCCCGCACGGACACCTCGACGACCCGCCTGTGTGGACCCTTCCTGACTATTGGTGAGCAGAAGCGACTACGGTAGAGCATCGTGACTACCCAGGACCTTTCAGAGCAGCAACAGATCCGCCGCGCAAAGCGCGAAAAACTCCTCGAGCAGGGCAAGGACGCGTACCCGGTGGAGGTGGACCGGACGACGTCGTTAAGCGAATTGCGCGAGAAATACTCCGTCGTTGAATCTGGCGCTGACGGGGTGACCACCCTGGAAGCTGGCCAGGAGACGCAGGACGAGGTCGCGGTCGCAGGCCGCATCATGTTCCAGCGCAACACAGGCAAGCTTTGCTTTGCGACGCTTCAAGAAGGCGACGGCACCCAACTCCAGGTCATGCTCTCCCTGGCTGAAGTCGGCGAAGAAGCTCTCGCTGATTGGAAGTCCGACACCGACCTGGGCGATATCGTCTCCGTGCGCGGCCGTGTCATCGCGTCCAAGCGCGGCGAGCTGTCCGTCATGGCGAAGTCCTGGCACATGGCCTCCAAGGCGCTGCGACCACTGCCCGTCGCGTTCGCCGACATGAACGAAGAGCAGCGTGTGCGCTACCGCTACACCGACCTGATCATGCGCGAAGACGCCCGCAAAAATGCGCTGACCCGCATCAAGGTCATCGCTGCGCTGCGCAAGTACCTCACGGGCCTGGACTTCGTCGAGGTGGAAACCCCGATGCTGCAGACGCTCCACGGCGGCGCCGCCGCGCGCCCGTTCGAGACGCACTCCAACGCTCTCGACATCGACCTGTTCCTGCGCATCGCGCCCGAGCTCTACCTCAAGCGCTGCGTCGTCGGCGGCCTCGAGCGTGTCTTCGAGATCAACCGCAACTTCCGCAACGAAGGCGTCGATTCCTCTCACAGCCCCGAATTCACCATGATGGAGACCTACCAGGCATGGGGCACCTACAAAGAAGGTGCCGAAACCATCAAGGGCGCCGTCCAGTTCTGCGCACAGGAAGTCTTCGGGTCCACCACCGTCACGCTTGCCGACGGCACCTCCTACGACCTCGGCGGCGAATGGAAAGTCCTGGAGATGTACCCGTCCCTCAACGAGGCGCTGGCGCGCAAATTCCCCGGCCAGCCCGAGGTGACCATCGACTCCACCGTCGACGAACTCAAGGCCATCGCCGCCGAAATCGGCCTCAAAGTGCCTGAAAACGCCGGCTGGGGCCACGGCAAACTCGTCGAGGAGATCTGGGAAGAGCTCTGCTCCGACCAGCTCTACGAACCGACCTTCGTGATCAACTTCCCTGTCGAGACCTCCCCGCTTACCCGCGACCACCGTGAAAAGCCGCGCGTGACCGAGAAGTGGGACCTCTACGTCCGCGGCTTCGAGTTGGCCACTGGCTACTCCGAGCTCGTCGACCCGGTCATCCAGCGCGAACGCTTCGAAGACCAAGCCCGCCTCGCCGCCGACGGCGACGACGAAGCCATGGTCCTTGACGAAGACTTCCTCGCCGCCATGGAACAGGGCATGCCGCCCACAGCCGGCACCGGCATGGGCATCGACCGCCTGCTCATGGCCCTGACCGGCCTTGGCATCCGCGAGACCGTTCTCTTCCCGATGGTGCGCCCCGAAGCGTAGCCGCGTAAAAATCATACCCGGGACCTCGCATTTTTCCTGGCTGCACGATACAGTCTGACTTGTTATTCGAATAGTCGAAAGGACCCACTTCGATGAGCACTTCCTGGCAGGGCAACTCCTACGGCCAGCAGTACGACAGGGACGGCATGCCGGTGAATAATTCCGGTGCAGGTTCCAGCAACTACTACGCGGCGTTCGCACAGCCGGGTCAGCAGCCTGTCCAGCAGCCGCAGGCGGCAGCGGTGCCGGCTCAGTACGCGCAGCCGGCTCAGTACGCGCAGCCGCAGCCGTACAACCAGTACCCGCCGATGATGAACCCACCGAAGAGCAAGGCCGTTGCGGCTTTGTTGTTCTTCTTCCTGGGTGGTTTCGGCGCCGGTAACTTCTACATGGGGCAGAACAACCTGGGTGTCACGAAGCTGGTACTGATGTTCTTTGGTTTCATCACGTCGTTCTTCATCATCGGCCTCTTTGTGATGATGGCGGTCGGCTTGTGGGCGCTGGTGGAGATGATCATGGTGCTCTCCGGTAGCGGCGGCTACGACCGTGACGCGAACGGCGTGCCGCTGCAGTAGCTGCAGTCACCACGTTTGAGGACCTGGGCGCTCCTAGCTGAGCGGTGCCCGGGTCCTTTTGTTTGGGCGTAGGCTCGATGGCTAGCTACGTCCACGGAAAGGTTCGCGAATGACTGACAGGGTGGTTCTCCACGGCATCGGCGTCTCGTCGGGGATAGCGTCGGGGCCTGCGGTGGTAGTGGCGCCGGCGGTGGGAATCGACCTGGATGAGCCAGCATCGGCGGACGCGGAGGTCGACGGACAGCGTGTGCGCGAAGCGCTCGACCAGGTCGCTGCCGGGTTATCGGAGAGTGCGGCGCATGCAGAGGGCGACGCCAAGGAGATCCTCGAGGCCACCGCCGCATTGGCGAAGGACCGCGGCCTGATCAGGAGCATCGACAAGGAGCTGAAGAACGGCAAGGGCGTCACGGCTGCTGTGCACGCCGCCGTGGAGGTCTACGCGAAGAAGCTGCGCAAGATCGGCGGCTACATGGCCGAGCGTGTGACCGACCTCTACGACATTCGCGATCGCGCGACAGCGCGTCTCCGCGGACTACCGGAGCCCGGCATTCCCGATCTCACGGAGCCCAGCATCATCGTTGCGCACGATCTCGCGCCTGCGGAAACGGCGACGCTCGACCGCAGCAAGGTCCTGGGCATCGTCACGGAGGCGGGCGGCGCGACGTCGCACACGGCGATTCTCGCAGCACAGCTCGACATTCCAGCCGTCGTCAAGGTCGCAGGAATCACCGAGTCGCTTATCGACGCCACCCCCCTCGCCCTCGATTCCTCCCTCTCCCTCGTCTTCCTCGCGCCGACCCCTGAAGACATCGCGGAACTTGAAAAGCGCTTCCGTCGCCGCGCAAAAGCCCTCGCCGGTTCTGCCGGTCCGGGTGTTACCAAGGACGGCCATCCGGTGAAGCTGCTGGCCAATATCGGCACCGCTGCCGATGCCGTCTCCGCCGCCGCCTTGGATTTGGAAGGTTCCGGGCTGTTCCGCACCGAGTTTCTCTTCCTGGGACGCGAGGAAGCCCCGACTGTCGAGGAGCAGACAGCGACATACACCGCTGTCCTGGAGGCATTCGGCGACCGCCGCGTTGTCGTCCGCACTCTTGACGCGGGTGCCGACAAGCCGCTTGCCTTCGCCGACCTCGGCCCTGAGGAAAACCCGGCCCTCGGCAAGCGCGGCGTGCGCCTGACCCAGGTCCGGGAAGACCTCATGGACAACCAGCTCGCTGCACTCGCCGCCGCACAGGAAGCTGTTCCGTCGTCCGACCTGTGGGTCATGGCTCCGATGGTGGGGACGGGGGAGGAGGTCGAGTGGTTCGTCGATAAGTGCCGTTCTGTTGGCTTGCCGAGAGCCGGAATAATGGTGGAAACCCCCGCCGCGGCAATCCGCTCCGCTGATCTGCTCGCGCTTGCCGACTTCGCCTCCATCGGCACCAACGACCTCTCCCAGTACACAATGGCCGCCGACCGACTGCAGGGCGACCTCGCCGCACTGCTGTCCCCGTGGCAGCCCGCCGTTCTCTCCATGATCCGTGAGACGTGCCGCGGCGGCGACGCGACCGGCAGCGATATCGGCGTGTGCGGTGAAGCCGGCGGCGACCCGCTGCTCGCCCTTGTCCTCATTGGTCTCGGCGTGTCATCGTTGTCCATGGCCCCGTCGAAGGTTCCCGCTGTCCGTGCTGCCCTCGCGCTTCACGACCTCGCCACCTGCCGCGAAATCGCCTCCCGCGCCCTCGCCGCCACCACCGCCGATGCCGCCCGCGCCGGTGCACTCGAACTCGCAGCACCAGTTCTCCGCGACCTTTGCGCCCGTTAGCACCCCCTTGTGACCTGCCCGTTTAGGCGATGTCTACTGAAGTAGACATTGTTTGGTGGATCTCGGGTTGCGCGCGGTTTAACGTTTGTGCCGTGAACGATTTTGACGCGTTTCTAACAACACTCGGCAGTCCGATGGACATCCTGGCTGGTTTCGACCGTCAGGCTGCTCAGGCTGCCGGCGTCAAACCCACCACGTATATCGAGTGGGGAAAAGCCCACGAGACCTACTTCGGCACGACCCGCTCCACCCGTAAGCAAGCCCACGCGGTACGCATCGCCCGCGAAACCGGTAAATCACTCGACCAGATCCTGTTTATCGAACAACAAGTCCGCACCTTGGGCACCGAGAAGGAGAAGTGGACAATCCGCCTCGCCTTGTTGTCTGTGCGCGGGAACTACGAGACGTTGAAACGCCGCGCCAAAGACATCGTCCCCGAGGTGGATACACCTGCCCCTGAGTCGTCGGTGCGGTTTGGTAAGGAGCGGAAAGGTAAGCGCACCTTTAGTGCCACTGGTGATGCGAGGGATATTGCTGCCCTTGAGTACGCGCTGCGTCAAAACCTCGATGCTAATCGTCCTGAGGGTCCGCAGATGTACGAGGCATTCCACGACTTGCTGCATAAGGATGGTGCTGTCGCTGATGCTGTTCCACGCCCGCTGGTGCAGATCCCGCTGGCGGATTACATCAAGGTCCTCGGTGGCCAAGGTGATGACACCATCCTGGGGTTGTCTGATGGCACGACGATGACTGGTGCGGAGTATTTGGCGCACCATCACTCCAAAGACCTTGAGGTGGCGCTGTTCCACCCGCAGGTAGGTCCGGTGAATCTGTACAACACGAAACGGTTCGCTAAT
Source organism: Corynebacterium sp. p3-SID1194 (assembly GCF_025144155.1). Taxonomy (NCBI): domain Bacteria; kingdom Bacillati; phylum Actinomycetota; class Actinomycetes; order Mycobacteriales; family Corynebacteriaceae; genus Corynebacterium; species Corynebacterium sp. p3-SID1194. Next base: position 39,432 of record NZ_JALXWY010000013.1, on the reverse strand, counting down.
AAGAAACAACGTGATCTCGCCCGGGCAACACTGACGACGTGTCCTGTGCCGGATTGTCGGCATGCTGCCGATAACTGCGAGGTCCACCACATTGAACCGTGGGCCCGGGGTGGGCCGACGAATATGAACAACCTGTCGGTGTTGTGCAGGTATCACAACCGCACCAACGATGATGACCCCGACAGGCACAACAGGGGTCGAATACAGATGCGCGATGGGACACCGACATGGATCTCACCGCGCGGAACACCAGTGGCGAACAGCACGCACCAATACGGTGCGATGCACCTGTTGTTCGGGAAATAACGAAAAGGCCGCAGACACAGTCTGACCACGCTTATCGCGTGAGTCAGGCATGTCCACGGCCAGTTCGGCGCGCCCGAAAACTAGCGCATGAGGTCGCGGCCGTACAAGTGCGCCCGAAGGCCGGCCCGAGGATCACTGTTGGTTCAACTCGGAGGCCTTGGGGCCGGCGGGGCTTGGTTTGAGCTCTGATTCGTGATTCGGGCTGGAGTCTCGGCGGAGGAGTCGTCCGCGTCCTGGGCGGGGCGGAGCTTGCGGGGGAGCTTCCCTTTCTTCCACAGGGAATACCCGATGATTCGGCGCAGCAGGAGCGATATACCCACTACCGCGAAGGTGGTGGAGAAGAGGGCGAGGAGGGAGGAAGACTCGTCGGCACGCATCTCGATCATGATCGGCAGGACGATTCCGGCGGCGATGAACGCCACGTCTCCCACGAAGTTCGTCACGCGCAGAAAAAGCAGCGGAAACGACAGCATGAAGACGAACAACAGGGCCACCACCAACGGCACGAAGACAAAAGCGGAGGTGAATCCTGCGTCAGTCCCGGTGCCCGAGGTGTCCGCAACTACGGTCGCGATGAGATAAACAAGCGCGACGATCTCCAGCATGGGCACGATGAGTGCCGGGTAATCCCATAGCCGGGGGACCTGGCGAGCCTTGGGCGGGCGCGAGTTCGTCATGCCTAGAAAGTCTAGATACCTCACCGCGGCCGCGCCGAGCTGAAACTTGGCGGATTCAGCCGGGGCGAGCTGGAGCGATTGCTGCCGGGTGCGCGGTGCAGAATTGCGCGCCCCGCAGCCGATCCGACGTGGGCAAACGGTTACGAGAGCGTCGCGTACATGATGGCCTTGATGGTGTGCATGCGGTTTTCGGCTTCGTCGAAGACCTTTGATTGGGGGGATTCGAAGACGTCGTTGGTGACTTCCATTTCGGTGATGCCAAATTTTTGGGCGATGTCAGCGCCGATTTCGGTCTTGGTGTCGTGGTAGGAGGGGAGGCAGTGCATGAAGATGGCGTCGGGGGAGGCTTTGGCCATGACGGCGGAGGTGACGCGGTAGGGCTCGAGAAGTCGGATGCGTTCTTCCCAGATGTCGTCGGGTTCGCCCATGGAGACCCAGATGTCGGTGTAGACGACGTGGGCGCCGGTGACAGCTTCGTCGACATCTTCGGTGAGGGTGATGGGGGCGGAGGTGGGGAGGGCAGTGCAGGCGTCGATAAGCTCTTGCTCTGGCATTTGCTCCTTCGGGCCGCACGCGACGAAATGAATGCCGAGTTTGGCGCAGACGACCATGAGGGAATTGGCGACGTTGTTGCGCGCGTCGCCCATGTAGACGAGCTTGAGGCCGCGCAGTCCTTGCGGGAATTTTTCCTCGATGGTGAGCATGTCGGCGATCATTTGGGTGGGGTGGAATTCGGTGGTCAGGCCGTTCCAAACGGGGACGCCGGCGTTTTCGGCGAGCTCCTCGACGATCTCTTGGCCGAAACCGCGGTATTCAATGCCGTCGAACATGCGGCCCAAAACGCGCGCGGTGTCGGCGATGGATTCTTTCTTGCCCATCTGCGACGACCCGGGTTCGAGGTACGTGACACCCATGCCGAGGTCGTGACCTGCGACTTCGAACGAGCAGCGGGTGCGCGTCGACGTTTTCTCAAAAAGCAGCACGATATTTTTGCCCTCGAGGTAGCGGTGCGGCGTGCCAGCGAGCTTGAGGTTTTTGAACTGCCGCGACAGATCGATGAGGTACCGGATTTCATCGGGCGTGAAATCGAGCAGCTTCAGAAAATTGCGGCCGGACAGACTGATAGGCATTGGGGAGCTCCTTCTCGTTTCCATCCAATTTACGCATTTCGCTTAACGACGCCCACCCCCCGTTCGCTACCAGCGAACAGCCCCAGGAGCTGCTGTTTTGCGGTGTTTTTCTGATTTGTCCTTTCGAGGCGGGATTGCCTCGTGTACGTGCGCGTTATGGTGGGTGGAACTTAAATTTAGAGACTTAGCCAAAAAGGGGTTGCCACATGTTCGAGCGGTTTACTGACCGTGCACGTCGCGTGATCGTGCTGGCCCAGCAGGAAGCTCGCGACCTGAACCACAATTACATCGGCACCGAGCACATTCTGCTCGGTCTGATTCAGGAGGGCGAGGGCGTTGCTGCCAAGGCTCTAGAGTCGATGGGGATCAACCTCGAGGACGTGCGCCGCGAGGTCATCGACATTATCGGCCGCGGTTCGCAGCCGCACACAGGTCATGTGCCGTTCACGCCGCGCGCGAAGAAGGTGCTGGAGCTCGCTCTGCGTGAAGGACTGCAGATGGGCCACAAGTACATCGGCACCGAATTCCTGCTGCTCGGCCTGATCCGCGAAGGTGAGGGTGTTGCTGCTCAGGTGCTGATCAAGCTCGGCGCGGATCTGCCGCGCGTGCGCCAGCAGGTCATCCAGCTGCTCTCGGGTTACGAGGGTGGCGACGGCCAGAATCCCGAGGTCGCCGAAGGTCAGAGCAGTGGCCCGAGCCTTGCCGGTGCCGGTTCTAGCCAGGGCGGCATGGGCGGCCCGCGCGGTGGCGGCGGCGAGCGTTCCAACTCGCTCGTGCTCGACCAGTTCGGCCGCAACCTGACCGCCGCCGCGAAGGAAGGCAAGCTCGACCCGGTCGTGGGGCGCGACAAGGAGATCGAGCGCATCATGCAGGTGCTCTCGCGCCGCACCAAGAACAACCCGGTGCTGATCGGCGAGCCCGGCGTGGGCAAGACCGCTGTCGTCGAGGGCCTAGCGTTGGACATCGCCAACGGCAAGGTCCCGGAGACGCTGAAGGACAAGCAGGTCTACTCGCTCGACCTGGGCTCCCTCGTCGCGGGTTCCCGTTACCGCGGCGATTTCGAGGAGCGCCTGAAGAAGGTGCTCAAGGAGATCAACCAGCGCGGCGACATCATCCTGTTCATCGACGAGATCCACACTCTCGTCGGTGCCGGCGCTGCCGAGGGAGCCATCGACGCGGCTTCCCTGCTGAAGCCGAAGCTGGCCCGCGGCGAGCTCCAGACCATCGGTGCGACCACGCTCGACGAGTACCGCAAGCACATCGAGAAGGATGCCGCCCTCGAGCGCCGCTTCCAGCCCGTGCAGGTCGACGAGCCGAGCATCGACGACACCATCTTGATCCTCAAGGGTCTGCGCGACCGCTACGAGGCGCACCACCGCGTGTCCTACACCGACGACGCGCTGGCCGCCGCCGCGAACCTGTCCGACCGCTACATCAACGACCGCTTCCTGCCGGACAAGGCCGTCGATCTTCTCGACGAGGCCGGCGCCCGCATGCGCATCAAGCGCATGACCGCGCCGAAGGGCCTGCGCGACGTCGACGACCGCATCGCCGATGTCCGCAAGGAAAAGGAAGCGGCGATCGACGCCCAGGACTTCGAGAAGGCCGCTGGCCTTCGCGACACCGAGCGCAAGCTGGGTGAGGAGCGCGCCGAGAAGGAGAAGCAGTGGCGCTCCGGCGAGCTTGAGGACATCGCCGAGGTCGGCGAGGAGCAGATCGCCGACGTGCTGGCCCACTGGACCGGCATTCCGGTGTTCAAGCTCACCGAGTCCGAGTCGTCGCGCCTGCTCAACATGGAAGAAGAGCTGCACAAGCGCATCATCGGCCAGGACGACGCCGTCAAGGCGGTCTCCCGCGCCATCCGCCGCACCCGCGCTGGCCTGAAGGACCCGCGCCGCCCGTCCGGCTCGTTCATCTTCGCCGGCCCGTCCGGTGTAGGTAAGACCGAGCTGTCGAAGGCGCTCGCGGAGTTCCTCTTCGGTGAAGAGGACGCCCTCATCCAGGTCGACATGGGCGAATTCCACGACCGCTTCACCGCCTCCCGCCTGTTCGGCGCGCCTCCGGGCTACGTCGGCTACGAGGAGGGTGGCCAGCTCACCGAGAAGGTGCGTCGCAAGCCGTTCTCCGTCGTGCTTTTCGACGAGATCGAGAAGGCCCACAAGGAGATCTACAACACCCTGTTGCAGGTGCTCGAAGAAGGCCGGCTTACCGACGGCCAGGGTCGCAATGTCGACTTCAAGAACACCGTTTTGATCTTCACCTCGAACCTGGGCACCTCCGACATCTCGAAGGCTGTCGGAATCGGCTTCACTGGCGACAGCTCCACGGATGCCGACGCCCAGTACGAGCGCATGAAGAACAAGGTTCACGACGAGCTGAAGAAGCACTTCCGCCCCGAGTTCTTGAACCGTATCGACGAGATCGTCGTCTTCCACCAGCTCACCCAGGAGCAAATCGTGGAGATGGTCGAGCTTCTCACGCAGCGCCTCGAGAAGAACCTCGCCGCCCAAGACATGGGTATCGAGCTCTCGAGCGCCGCCAAGAACCTCCTCGCCGCCCGCGGCTTCGACCCGGTTCTCGGCGCCCGCCCGCTCCGACGCACCTTGCAGCGCGAAATCGAGGATGTTCTCTCCGAGAAGATCCTCTTCGGCGAGATCGGTGCCGGCGAGATCATCGAGGTCGACGTCACAAACTGGGACGGCAAGACCGACAGCCCGCGCGACTACGAGAAGGCCGAGTTCACCTTCACCCCGAAGCCGAAGCCTTTGCCTGAGGAGACCTTCGGCGACCTCGACGAGGACGATGTCCGCGACATCGCCCCGGAGGACGGCCATGAGGACGTGCAAATTCGCGCGACCACTCCGCCGGAATCCACGGACCCAGAGAACGGCCCTGACGCTTCCGGCAGCGACTCCGTCGTTGACGCCGACGCCGATGCCGATGCCGACGTCGGCGGCGCGGCAGGCACAGACACGCTTGAGCCCCCGCGCGGAGACGAGAGCAACGGCGACGGTGATGCCGACGGCGACGACGGCGAAAAAGCCTAAGCTCTAGCTTCGGCGCCCTGCGCACCCGAATCTCGGGTGTGCGGGGCGTTAGTCGTTGAAGCGCTCGTTCATCCAGCGGATGACTTCGCCGGATTGAGTGATCGCGGGGGCGACGTGGCCGAGGCCGGCGCGGGAGGAGGCGTCGGAAAGCGGAATGCTTAGGAAGGTGACGGGGGAGCCGAGGGAGCGGTAGTCGTCGGCAAGCTGTTTGCCCTGTTCGTACGGGACGACGTTGTCTTGCGGCGATTGCGCGATGAGGATCGGAGCTTTGACGGGCACGGTGCCGAGGCGGTTGAGGCGAAGGGTGCGGAGGATGCGGTCGTCGGAAAGCGCGAGCTCGTCCAGTGACGGCGCATCCGGCGCGAGGTCCTCGATCGATGCCGACGAGCCCGTGGTCTCAGCGACACAACTTGCCGCGACAGCCGTGAGATAGCGATTCGCCGCGGCCGTCGTGTGCGCACCGACTGCCTCCCGGAACTCCGGGTACGAATACGCGTAACTCGCGATCACCATGGCCATCACCGGCTCCAACGTCGCCGGATTACCCTGCTTGAGCATCGTCTCCGGATTCGCCGGCGGCGCGCCTGCGAAAACCCCCACGAGGTGAAGATCCGGCGCGTACTCCGGCTGCAACTCACCAGCTGCCGCTACCGCCCCGCCGCCCTGGCTGTAGCCGTAGAAAAAGACCTTCTCGTCCGGTTCCGCCGCCGCGCGCGCCGCGTCGATGACCGCATGCCCCTGGTCGATCCTGTTCAGATACGTGTGGACCCCCGGCGTACCCAACCCGATGTAATCCGTGACGACGACCTGATACCCTTCGTCCGCCAACCTCTGCGCCACCGGCGCCTCGTAGTTGACGTTCACGGAGGAGCCATCCGTGCCGACCAGCATCGATGAGCCTGCCGACGGCGCGCACTGGTCGCCCATTCCCCGCGTTCCCGGAGCCAGCACCACTGTGCCCTTGCGCGAGTTCTCGCCGTGCGATTTCGCCGGGTAAATCGCACCGGAGACCGGGACGATCTGACCCCGCTCATTGGTGGACGTGTAGAGAATCCGCTCGTTGCGCGAGCTGCCGACGCGCTCACGTGCCACCAGCTTGCCCGGCTCGTCGGGGAGTGGCTGGTTCGTTTTCAGGGTGGTGGAACTCAGCTCGGAAGAGCCCTTAGAAGAGCCGCTGCTGCCCGCTGAACTGAGTGTTTCCCCGAGCGCCGAGCTTAAGGGGCCGAACCAGGGTGCGGTGGAACTGGAGCTAGAGCTGTGGGAGCTCAGACCCGAAGATTGCGCATGAGCTTCCGGCGCGTCGAGGACGCAGGTGCTGGCAAGGCAGATTGCGATTGCGGCGGGGATGGTGCGGAAAACAGAAGGGGAGAAGCGGGGCATGATCGAAAACCTCAGTTCGGTGGAGTGTTCAGTGGGATCAGAAAGCGCCACAGTTGGATTGGGTGGGGACGCCGTCGAAACGGTCAGCCATCCATTTCATGGAGGGAGCCAGATGGGAATAGATGCCGACACCGTGGTTGACAGCAGTCTTGATGCCGGGGGTGAGGGGAGGAAGGGCACTGTCGTAGAAAGTGACGTCAGCGCCGAGAGAGCAGTGATCGCGGGCGAGTTGGGCGACTTGGTCGGAGGGGACGACATCGTCGTTTCCTGCAGTAGAAATCATGATGGGGGAGGAGGGGGAGGTGCGGCCGAGCTTTTGGGCGTCGATAAGCGTGCTCATTTCTGGGTTCGTCGTCACTGCTTCGCTGAGCTTCTGCCCGCTCGCCGTGAATGCGCGCGAGTCGCGCAAACCCCAACGGACGGCACTATCCGCAATGCACGCATCGGCCGTGGAAGCCAGGAATTCGCGGCCACGATCCGTAAACATCGGTGCGAGCGATTCCTTAAGTCCCGGGTAACGGTCCTGCCAGCCGTTCAGCGCGTACCCCATGACCGCGGAAATCGTGGAATCGTCGACGCCGTGCATCGACTTCAGCAGATCCGCCGGCGGCGCGCCCGCGAACGTCCCCTTCACGTCCAGCTCCGGCGCGTAGCTTGCCGCCTGTTCGGCTGCCGACGCCGCAGCCCCGCCACCCTGCGAGTATCCCCAGAAACCGACCGGCCCGCCGTTCGGTAGGGCAGCGCGCGCGGCATCGAGCATCGCGTGGCCTTCTTCCTCGTGGAGCATGTACGTGTGCGCGCCCGGCGTGCCGAGGCCGATGTAATCAGTGACCACCACGCGCATCCCCAGCAGCGCCGCCGCGTGATAACTCGGCAGCTCATAGTTCGTGCCGAGCGAACCGGTCTGAAGATTGATCTGCCCCATCATCCACGTTCCCCGCGATGGGGCGCACGCATCGCCGATCCCGCGGGTGCCTGGGCCGAACACGACAGTCGGGCGAGGTCCTTTACCGCGCCACGGGTTCGCCGGCTCCATGATCACGCCGCTGACCGGGACGATATCGCCGTGGACCGTCGTGGAGGTGTAGAGAATGCGCTTCGCGTGGCCGTAGAAATCCGGGCCCAGGATATTCAGCAGGTGCGGCGCGGGCTGGGTTCGCAGAATCTTGCCCGGGCGGTCGAGCTGATCGGCCGGGACCGGGTCGTCGTAAAACGCGTCGTAGTCGTGGACCGGGTCGCCGCCCGGTGTCGTGGCGGCGTGGTGGATGCCGTCGCGGATCTCCTCGACAGTTTGCGCGCTTGCCGACGCCGGTGTGACGACCCCCGCGACAGTGACGGTAGTTATCGCGGCGGTGATGGCAGTGGCGAGGGTGGTGGCGAAGGCGGTGGCGAGGGCGGTTGCAGCCGAACGCAGCGAAAGGGGAAAGGTGCAGGAAAAGTGGGCTGCGGGGGAGCGTCGATAAGCGGTGTGGAGCATGCGTTGAATGTTAAGCGAAGTTTTGCGACCTTACGTGTTTTAGAAAGAAAAGTAGGGAGCGCGGTGCGTCGCTTCGCCGTAAGATGAACCGCTATGGGTCTGCTGTACAGGGATAAGAAGAAGGTCGGCAAGAATTCGTGGATCAACGTGTCCAAATCGGGCGCGTCGATGTCGACCAAGATGGGGCCGATGACGGTGAATTCGCGCGGCGGCTTGTGGATCAACCTGCCCGGCGGGCTGACGTACCGCGGCCGCTGGAAGTAGCGCGCGGCAGCCGAGCCGACCTGCGGGCTTAGCGCTAGGGGAGGCGGAATCGCCCGTCGGCGTCCTGGGCGGCGAGGCCGTCCTCAAGGAGCGAGTAGAGGGCGCGTGAACGTTGAGCGTCGTCGGCCCAGACGACGTCGATGGCTGATTGGGGGACGGGTGCGTCGGCGTCGCGGAGCACCTTCATGATCTTGCCGCGGACCTGCCGGTCGGTGCCCTCGAATTTTTGGACTTTACGACGCGCCAGCTCTTCCTCCGTCGGCGCCGGGCAGCCGGCCGCGACCCAGGCGCAGTCGTCGAGGAGCGGGCAGGTGTCGCACGCGGGGTTGGTTGCGGTGCAGACGAGCGCGCCGAGTTCCATGAGGCCGGCGGAGAAGACGGCGGCGTCGGAAGCGGAAGCGTCGGCTGCAGGCGTGGAGTCGGCGGCATCGGCAGAGTCAGGCGCAGCCCCGGGCAGCAGCTCCGCAACCCACGCGAGCTCGGCTTTTTGCGGCCGGGCAAGCGGACGGCCGAGGACGGCGCGGGCGTAGACGCGGCGGACGTTGGTGTCGACGACGGGGACGGCTTTCCCGTAGGCGAAGGCGGCGACGGCGCGGGCTGTGTAGTCGCCGATGCCGGGTAGCGCGAGCAAGGAATCGACGGATCGGGGGACGGCACCGTCCCAGGCGTCGATAAGCGTTTGCGCGCATTCTTTGAGGCGCAGCGCGCGGCGCGGGTAGCCGAGGGTGCCCCATGCGCGCAGGACGGCGTCGGTGGGGGCGGCGGCGAGGTCGGCTGGCGTGGGCCAGCGGGCGATCCATTCTTCCCAGATGGGTGCGACGCGGGCGACGGGCGTTTGGTGGCTCATCACCTCGGACAGCAGGATGCCCCACGGGGTGGTGCCGGGGCGCCGCCAGGGCAGGTCGCGGGCGTTGTCGCGGTACCAGGCGGTGACTTTCGCGGGATCAATCACAATGCATGCAACAATAGTGGCTATGCCTTTCAGGAAGATTCCGCGGGATGCGTGGGCGCACCTTGAAGCGGGTAACGCGAGGTTCGCCAGCGAGCGCCCGGAGCACCCAAACACAAACGCTTATCGACGCGCCGAGCTCCGTTCCGGCCAAGCCCCCTTCGCCGCTGTGCTGGCGTGCTCGGATTCCCGGGTGCCTGTTGAGATGCTTTTCGACGTCGGCTTGGGCGACCTTTTCGTCATCCGCACCGCCGGCGGCTGCGTCGACGCGGCAGTGACTGGTTCACTGGAGTATGCGGTGAAGTCGCTGGGTGTGTCGCTTATCGTGGTGCTCAGCCACGAGAGCTGCGGTGCGATCGGTGCCGCCGCGTCGTCGTTTGAGGAGGGGGATTTGCCGGCGGATCTGACGCGTGTGTTCGTCGAGAAGATCGCCCCGAGTGTTCTTGCCGCTAAGCGCGCGGGTCGTGACGACCGCGCCGGGATCGAGGAAGTCCACGCCGAAGTCACCGCCGAGCACATCATGGCCCGCATCCCAACCCTGGAGAGCAAGGTCGCTGAGGGCAGCCTCGGTGTCGTCGCCGCAAGATACAGGCTCGAAGATGGCCGCGTCACAAGCGTTCAGGAGCATTTCGCGGGTTAGGATCACGGTGTGACACACCAACCGCCCCGCCGACCCGACCGCTCCGACTTTGGCTCCAGCCGTGCCGACCGTGCTGACCGTGCTGAACGCGCCAACCGCGCCGACGCTAGGCCGTTGCCACAGGAGATCTACACCCGGCGACGCGTCGCCGCAGTCGCGGTGATCCTCGCTGTCGCGGCACTCGTGGTGTGGGGGTTGACCGCGTTCGCTCGCTCCGGCGGAGACGACGAAGCTCCGGAAACCCCGGCCCCTGTGTCGTCGACGTTGGTGACCACCCCGACCGAGCCGAACCCCGACGGCTCCGACGCCGCCAGCAGCGAAACCGACGCGACCGCAGCCGAGACGACCAGCACCGACGCGAACGCGAAGTCGAGCGATGCTGCCGCGACGGAAGACGGAGAGCCGAGCACGGGCGCGTCCGAGACTGACAAGCCCGACGCCGAAGCACTCGCTGCGAAGAAGACATGCGAGCTTGAAGACCTCCAGCTGACCACCGAATTGAATAAGACGGCGTTCGCGCAGGACGATTCCGCGGACAACCGGAAATTCAGCGTCCTGATTCACAACCCGACGGGTGGTGACTGCGTCATCGACACGGACGACAACCAGCTCCGCTTCGCGGCATTCTCGATCGCCCGCGAGGGGTACCAGCAGATCTGGAGCGACACCGACTGCAACAAGCCGATGATCACCGGCGAGGAAGTCTTCCCAGCGGGCGAGACGAGGAAGTTCACGGCGGCGTGGTCGGGGCTGGATTCGGCACCCGAGCGTTGCGACGCACGCCAGCCCGCCGCCCCCGGTGCCTACGCTGCCGTCGGCTTCCTGGGCGAGAACAGCTCCGCGCCGGTGACTTTCAACGTCACGGGCTAACGAAACCGCAGCTCGGCAGGGCTGCGAGCAACGGTGCGAGCAACAGCTAGGTGAAGCGCCGCAGCCCTTCCACGATGTGTCGCGCCCACAGCGGCGAGACATTCTCGGCCGCAGCGATCTCGTCGGCGTCGGCGGCGCGAATGGCATCCAGGTCGCCTAGCTCGGCGACAATGCGGTCGATGAGGAATTTCTGTACGCGCGGGATACGGGACAGCGCGCGGTAGCCGCGTGGGGTGACATCCTCCATGAGGTTCTCTTCGGTGGCCGGCAGCCCCAGAATGCTGGCGAGTGCGGGGGTGTTCAGCAGTTCGGAGTCGGGGAGGGCGTCGAGGGAGTCGATGGTGTCGTCGATAAGCGAATTGCTTGGTGCCCCGTCGGCGACGACGTAATCGCACACCAGCATGGCAATGTCGTGGTAGATATTGCCGCGCAGCTCGATGAGCTGGAGGCGCAGTTGGCGCGCATCGGTGCCGAGCTCGAGGATCTGGTCGTCGACGTCGCGCGCCGCGCGGTGCAGCAGAAGCTGGCGTTGGAGAAGGTGCAGGACATCTTCGACCGTGGCGTAGCGGTTCACCTCGGCGACGTTGAGGCGCTGGTTGGCTTTGTCGACGCGGGAGCGGTACTGCTCCACAGTCGCGAGGGCCTGGCGGGCGCGCGTCATCATCACGCCGGGTTCTTCGATCGCGTGGCGCTTGCCGTCGGCGTACACCGTGACGATGCTCATCGACGCGGAGACGGACACCACCGGCACACCTGTGTGGAGGGCGGTGCGCTCGGCCGCGCGGTGGCGGGTGCCTGTTTCCGATGTCGGGAAGGTCGGCGACGGCACCAGCTGCACATTAGCCCTGGTGATGCGGGTGACGTCGTCGGACAAAATGACGGCACCGTCCATCTTCGCTAGCTCGCGTAGCAGCGTGGGGGTGAATGGCACGTCGAATTCGATACCGCCGTCGCATACCTCTGCGACTTCTGGGCCGTCGCCAAGCACGATGAGCGCGCCTGTGCGGCCGCGTTTGATGCGCTCAAGCCCGTCACGCAGTTCGGTGCCGGGCGCGAGACGCTGGAGCGTTTCTCGCATGAAGGTCATAAGCAACGCAGTCTAGTTGCGCTTATCGACGCACGCGATTGCCTCCCCCAGCGTCCCCACCTCCGCGATTCGCATGCCGGAGACATCGAGTGCGCCTTGGCCGCTGCCCGCGGGGACGATTGCGCGTTCGTAGCCCAGGCGCGCAGCTTCCGTGAGCCGGCGCTCAAGGTTGGGGACGCGCCGCAGCTCGCCCGCGAGTCCCACTTCCCCGATGACGACGGTCTTCGGCGGCAGCGGCTGGTTGTGCAGACTCGACCAGGTCGCGAGGGCTACAGCGAGGTCTGTTGCGGTCTCCGTGATGCGCATGCCGCCGACGGTGGCGACGTACGCGTCCTTGTCGTTCGTCCGCTCCCCGCAACGGGCTTGGAGCACGGCGAGGACCATGGGAACGCGGTTGAAATCGAGGCCCGTGACGACGCGGCGCGGCGACTTGTTCACCGGGTCAACCGTCAGCGCTTGGACTTCGGCGAGGATGGGGCGCACGCCGTCCATCGCGACGGTGACAGCCGACCCATCGGGCGTTTGCCCGCGGTGGGAGAGGAATAGTCCGGAGGGGTCGGAGACTTCGCGGATGCCATCGGCGGTTTGCTCGAAGCAGCCGACCTCGTCGGTGGCGCCGAAGCGGTTCTTCATGCCGCGCAGCATCCGCAGGCTGGTTTGGCGGTCGCCTTCGAAGGTGAGGACGACGTCGACAAGATGCTCCAGCACCCGCGGCCCTGCGACGTTGCCGTCCTTCGTCACATGGCCGACGAGAAGAATCGGGAGGTTGGTCGTCTTCGCCAAGGTCGTCAAGGCTGCGGTCACCGCGCGCGATTGCGCGACGCCGCCCGCGACACCCTCGACACCGGGCGCCTGCATCGTTTGCACGGAGTCGACAATGAGCAAACTTGGCTTAACGACGCCCACGTGCCCCATCACCACATCCAAGTTCGACTCCGAAGCCAGATAGAGGTTGTCGTGGAGTCCACCTGTGCGCTCTGCTCGGCCGCGGACTTGCGCCGCGGATTCCTCGGCGGTGACGTAGAGCGCGGTGCGACCGGGGGCTGAATCGGATGCGGAGTCGGCGGAATCAGACGTGGAGTCGGCGGAATCAGACGTGGAGTCGGCGGAATCAGACGTGGAGTCGGACGCGGTGTCAGCGGCAGCCCAGCGACTGGCTACCTCGAGCAGGAGCGTGGATTTTCCGACGCCGGGCTCACCGGAGAGGAGAACCACTGACCCGGGGACAACGCCGCCGCCGAGGACGCGGTCGAGCTCGGAGATGCCGGAGGGGCGTCGATAAGCGGCGCTTGCGGCGATTTTCGTGATCGGCTGAGCGGCGCTCGTGGGCGTAAGACCTGTCGACGCTGGGCGCGCAGCAGACGCTGAAGGCGCGTGCGCTTGCTCTTGGAGCGTGCCCCACGCGCCGCATTCAGGGCAGCGACCGAGCCATTTCGGCGACGAGTAGCCGCACTCGGAACACGTGTGGACGGTGCGTTTCTTCATCGCGTGCCCGTGCGGGGGCGCTGGAGGGTTTAGTGCTCAGCTTCCGGCTGACGGTGGGACTCGCCGGACTTGGCGGTCGGCGCCGAGATGGTCGCCAGCGTCTCAATCTTTCCGGAGTCGAACGTGAACGTGACCGGCAGGTTGCCGCCGTATGCGAAGTCCTCGTTGTCGAGCTCGGTCTCGACGTACTGGATCTTGTCCATGTCAGCTTCCGGCATGTTGCGCAGGCCGTCCGCGGAATCGCCGACGATCGTGGTGTTGTACGGCATCGCGTCAACGGAGCCGAGCTGCACGGACTGGCCGTCGACCTCCACGGACTGCAGCTTGTGCTCGCGCATGTCGTAATCCTGGTTGGTGGCGGTGAACTTGAGGGCGGCCTGGCCAGTTTCGTCGAGAAGCACGGTGACGTCGCGGACGGCGACGGAACCGTCCTCGGTCTGGGCGCTGGCACCGTTGACTGCCGCGACCTGAGAAGAGGTCTGGGTGATCTGGCCTGCCGAGCAAGCGGCGAGCAGCAAAGCGGATGCGGCAGCGACCGAAACTGCGCCACCGCGGCGTGCGACCGACTTCAGGGACTTCACGTCGATGTCCTCCATAGAGAGTTCTTTAAGGCGTATCAACGATTCACTTTAGCCTTTCGGCAGCCCCGATACACAGTTTGGGGACCGCGCGGAGATGCACCCCACGCCAAAACGGGGGTCATCCGGGGGTATCCGGGCGCAAGGGGCGGGAAGGCGAAGGGGTGGCGCAGCCGGGCGCGACGGTGGCCCGGCGGTGGGAAGATCGCAGGTGCTAGAATCGTCACGTTGCTTTGAACCCCCGAAAGAGGAGACTTCATGGATTTCACAGTCGGAGAAGTGGTCGTCTACCCGCACCACGGTGCGGCCCGTATCGCCGACATTGAAAAGCGTGAGATGGGCGGGGAGGAGCTCGACTTCCTGGTCCTGAATATCTTGCAGTCTGATCTTTCGGTGCGTGTGCCGGTGAAGAACGCGGAGCTGGTGGGTGTCCGCGACGTGGTGGGGGAAGATGGCCTGCGGAAGGTCTTCTCGGTGCTGCGTGAGACGGACGTGGAGGAGGCCGGCAACTGGTCTCGTCGCTACAAGGCGAATCAGGAGCGTTTGGCATCGGGTGATATCAATAAGGTCGCTGAGGTGGTGCGCGATCTGTGGCGCCGTGACCAGGGCAAGGGCTTGTCGGCGGGCGAGAAGCGCATGTTGGGCAAGGCGCGCCAGATCCTGGTGGGTGAGTTGGCGCTGGCGGAGCCGGTGGATGAGAAGAAGGCCGACGGCATGGAGAAGGAGATCCAGTCGGTGATTGCGCGGCATGTGGAGCAGGGGCTCGTCGATAAGCCGCGCGATGATTTCGATCCTGAGGATGACGTCGATTTGGACGACCTCAGCTTCGACGACGATGACAGCGAGGACTAGCTCGCCGGTCGTCGCGCTTGTCGCGGCCGCGGGGCGCGGCACGAGGCTCGGCGCGGAGATCCCGAAGGCGTATGTGCAGCTGCGCGGACGTTCGCTGCTGGAACGCTCGATCACGGCGATGGAAACGTCGGAGATCGTCGACCAGATCGGGGTGATTATCAGCCCGGACATGGAGCCGCTCGCCCGCCGCCTGTTGCGCGGCCACGACGTCCAGTTCATCCACGGCGCGGGGGAACGCGCGGACTCCGTGTGGGAAGGGCTTCAAGCACTTTCGCTTAACGACGCCACCGTGCTCATTCACGATGCCGCCCGCGCCCTGACCCCGCCCGGAATGATTGCCCGCGTGGCACGTTCCGTCCTGGACGGGGCCCCGGCGGTTGTGCCTGTCCTGCCGGTCGCCGACACCATCAAGCGCGTTTCCGACGACGGCGCCACCGTCCTGGGCACCCCCGACCGCGCGACCCTGCGCGCTGTCCAGACGCCGCAAGGTTTCGACCTGGCTACTCTGCGCGCCGCCAACGAGAAATATTTCGCGCAGGTCGGCTCGGCTGCGGCCGGTTTCACCGCCACGGACGACGCGAGCCTGATGGAGTGGTTCGGCGTCCCGGTGACGACGGTGCAGGGCGATCCGATGGCGTTCAAGATCACCACGCCGATCGACTTAGTGTTGGCGGAGCGCATCACGGAGGAGGCGGAGCCGACGGTCTTCGACGTCCCGGGCAGCTAGTCTCGGGGCCATGACTTCTTTGCGTGTCGGAACTGCGTTTGACGCCCACCAGATCCAGGAGGGGAAGCCGTGCTGGATCGCGGGCCTGCTCTTTAAGGACACACCGGGGTGCGAGGGGCACTCGGATGGGGATGTGGTGTCGCACGCGATCGTGGATGCGGTGCTGTCGGCAGCGGGGCTGGGGGATCTCGGGAGCTTCGTGGGGGTCGGGCGCCCGGAATACGCCGGGGTGACGGGGGCGCAGCTGCTCAAGGAGCTGCGGGCCAAGCTCGACGCGGAGGGCGTCGAGGTGGTGAATGTGTCGGCTCAGCTGATCGCCCAGACGCCGAAGATGGGCCCGGTGCGTGAGGAGGCGGAGCGGGTGTTGTCGGAGGCGCTCGGTGCGCCGGTGTCGGTGAGCGCGACGACGACGGACCACATGGGTTTCACCGGTGCGGGGGAGGGACGGGCGGCGGTGGCGACGGCGTTGGTGGAACGAAAGTACCGACATTAAGAACTTAGGTCTCTTACTCCAATTTTCAGGTTCTATTCAGCGCATGACACGTTTACGTTTAAGTCATGCGAAACTTGAAGACTTGGGGTCTGGCCGCCGCCACGGCGTTAGCTGTGGCGCACGCGCCGGTAGCGGCTGCTGTGCCGGCGATGCCGCAGGGATACCCGATTGAGAACTTTGGCACGAAGTGCGGGGCAGGTGTGACCCCGGAATGGCGGTATGCAGAGACTGCGCGACGCTATCTCGCGGACGGCACTTTCCAGTTCACTAACCGCACCGACCAGACCGTCCCGTATACCGCGACGGTGGAGACGGGAACGAACCACAAGATCGAAGCCAATTCGAAGGCGACGCTCCCGAACGGCTGGGACACTACGGCGAAGACAGACATCGGCCTGAAGGAGTCCAACGGCTGGATCGAGGGCGAGACCTTCGGCCCCATCAAGCTCGGCCCGGGCGAGTCGTTCCGGGTTGATTACGGAGTGCTGGAGAAAGACTTCATCTCCATGTTCATTACCTGCGACGACGGCGTGCTCCAAAACGCTCCGGGTGCGAACGTCATCCGCGGCACCGGTCCGGCGGAGCGCTACGCGTTCGCCTACATCATCAAGGCGGACGGATCCATGTCCAACTTGGCGATGGAAATTCCGGCGCGCGCCGAGGGCGCCAACTCGAAGCCGGCGGGCCAGACGTACACGGCGACGTCGGGGCCGAGCCTGGAGAAGATCGCCAGCGAACGCGATATGACCGTCAAGCCTGACGCCAGTTTCCGTCGCGATGCCGACTGGCCGACCGAGGGGCAGCCGACGCGCAAGGGCGACATGTCGTATTACCCGTACGACATTGAGGCGGTCACGCCGACGTTCCGCAAGCCCGGCTATTCCCAGGACTTCCTGAACTGGTCGAAGGGTGACTATACCTTCCGGCCTGTGACCGACTACGTCGTCGGCGCCGAGAACAACCAGTACGTCAACTGGATGGGCGACAACGGCCGCCTCCCGGCCGGCTGGCTCACGTCTGTCGGAGCCGTCAAGCGGGCGTACATGCCGGTGGGCACCGAGCTGAAACCGATCGACTTGAAGCCCGGCGAGCGCGTGCGCGTCGAATACGGGACCACGATGACCCGGATCAACTACCGGGAGATCTCTGCCGGCCGAGACGGCAAGTACTCCCGGATCACGACCCACCCGCAGTCCACCGCCCCGACCGGTTTCTGGGCGGAAGCCACGGTGACGGCCCCGGACGGCACCACACGGACACTCGACGTCACCCCGGACGAGTACCGGAAGCTCCCTGTCCCCACCCAGTCCCACCTCTAATAAGAACTAGAACCAGAAAAGGAATCAACCATGAAACGCATCATCGCCGCAGCCACCGCTGTGACCCTCGCTTTCGCCCCTGCCGCCAACGCCCTCCCGCAGCGCAACTTCGACGCGACCAACCCGACGACCATCGGCGAGCGCTGCGCCAACCCAGGCGACCGCGGCCAGACGGTCGAGATCGTCCGCAGCTACTTCGATGGCTCCGCCGGCACCTGGACGGTGTCCAACTACAACGACGAACCGCTGCCGCTGACCCGCAGCATCAAGGAGACGAAGACCAAGACGTGGAACGTCAGCGCAGGTCTGAGCTTCGATGTTGCCAAGCTGATTCAGTTCACCTTCTCCACCAGCTACACCACCGAGCAGTCCTACGAGGTCGGCGAGCAGGTCGGCCCCTACAACGTAGCCCCGGGCAAGACCGCCGTGATGCAGGCCGGCTGGATCGTCTCTGACTTCAAGGGCCAGGAGACAGTGTGCGGCAGCGACAACACCTGGCAGGCCGCCGGCAACACGTTCACCGCGACGATGCCGAAGGAGCGCCACGTCCGCGTCAGCACCCGCGACAACATGGACTGGGGCGACTAAATGAGAAAATTCACCGCGGCGCTGTTGTCGGCTGCTGTCGTTGCCGGTCTCGCGGCGCCGGCGCAGGCGGCGGCACCGGAATTCGAGCTTCCGCAGCGCTGGAACGACGACCTGGCTCCGGGATCCCACTGCGCAACCCCGGGGCAGACGGACACGTACGTGACGGCGAAAAGGCGCTGGTTCAAGCAGACCGACGCAGCCAGCGTCGCGAACTTCACGGAGGAGGCCGTCCCGGTCTCCCAGAACGTGAAGGAAAAGCGGGTGGAAACGCTCGAGGTGTCGGGCACCTTCACCCCGAAAGGCGACCTGGTGAAGAACGTCTCCCGCGCGTACGGCTGGAAGTACGTGCACCAGGTGACGTGGACGCTAAACCAGAAGGTCGGTCCGTACACACTCGCCCCGAATACCCAGGGGCGCCTCGTCTGGGGCTTCACCATGCTCGACGGTGACGCCCAGGATGTGCGGTGCGGGGAGGATCAGGTGTGGGGTGCCGTCGGCAAGCAATATGCTTTCACCCTTCCTGAAGCGCGGTATGCGGAGCTGAAGGTCGAATCCTCGGAACTGTAGAATGCGGTTGTGACTCAACGCATTTTCGATACCGCGACCCGCACTCTCCGCGATTTTGAGCCTGTCCGCGACGGGCATGTCTCGATGTACGTGTGCGGTGCGACGCCGCAGTCTTCGCCGCATATCGGGCATCTGCGTTCGGGCGTGGCGTTCGATATTGTGCGCCGTTGGTTTTTGGCGAACGGGCAGGATGTCGCGTTCGTGCGCAACGTGACGGATATTGACGACAAGATTCTCACTAAGGCGGCGGACAATGGCCGCCCGTGGTGGGAGTGGGTGTCCACGTACGAGCGCGAGTTCGCACGCGCCTACAACACATTGGGTGTTCTGCCGCCGAGTGTGGAGCCGCGCGCGACGGGGTTCGTGACGCAGATGGTCGAGTACATGTCTCGTCTGATGGACAACGGTTTCGCGTACGCGGCGGATGGCTCCGTGTACTTCGATGTCGCGGCGTGGGTCGCGGCGGAGGGGTCGGATTACGGTTCGCTGTCGGGCAACCGCGTCGAGGAGATGGAGCAGGGTGAGACGGACAACCGCGGTAAGCGGGGTGCCCACGACTTCGCTTTGTGGAAAGCCGCGAAGCCCGGTGAGCCGAGCTGGCCTACCCCGTGGGGTGACGGCCGTCCCGGTTGGCACTTGGAGTGCTCGGCAATGTCCACGTGGTACTTGGGCGATACCTTCGATATTCACGGTGGTGGCCTCGACCTGCAGTTCCCGCACCACGAGAATGAACAGGCGCAGTCCCACGCCGCGGGTGACGGGTTTGCGCGCTACTGGATGCACAACCACTGGGTGACTATGGCGGGCGAGAAGATGTCTAAGTCTCTCGGCAATGTGCTCAGCATCGACAATATGCTCGAGTCGGTTCGTCCGGTCGAACTGCGTTACTACCTCGGTTCCGCGCACTACCGCAGCGTGCTCGAGTACTCCCCGGAAGCCCTCCAGGAAGCTGCCGCCGGCTACCGGCGGATCGAAGACGTGATCAACCGCACGCAGGAGCTGAATGACGGCGCACCGGTCGACTCGACCACTTGGACCGATGATTTCGTCGAAGCAATGAGCGAGGACTTCGCAGTCCCACGCGCGCTCGCAGAGATCTACAACACTGTCCGCGCAGCCAATAAGGCCCTGGCGGAGAAGGACAACGAGACTGCATTCGCTCTTGCCGGTCAGATACGTGCGATGGCAGGCGTTTTGGGCATCGACCCTGTGGAGTGGGGAACGCGCTCGGGCGGCACAGGCGACGACAAGTCCGAAAGAACCGACAAGGCGCTCGATGTTTTGGTGCAAGCGGAGCTGAAGCGTCGCGCATCTGCCCGGGCTGAAAAGGACTGGGCGACTGCTGATGCCGTGCGCGACCGACTGACCGCAGCCGGGATCGAGGTCACGGATACACCTGACGGGGCGCGATGGACGCTTAGCTGACGCCTTATTTAAAGACAGAATTTAAATAAGGCATGAAGAAAGTCAACAAGGAGTAGATCATGGCGAAACCATACGAACGCCCCGATAAACAAAAGAGGAATAAGAAAGGTGCGACGAAGGGCTCCGGGGGACAACGTCGCCGTGGTCTCGCCGGCAAAGGGCCGACGCCAAAGGCTGAGGACCGTGTCTACCACTCCGCGCACAAAAAGAAGCTGGAGCGTCAACGCCGTGATTCTGGCCGTCACGACCGTGAACAGGCTGACCTCGTTGTCGGCCGCAACCCTGTGATCGAGTGCCTGCAGGCAAAAGTGCCGGCCGAAGCACTCATCGTGGCGCAGGGAACCGGGCACGACGACCGGTTGAGCGAAGCCGTCCTGATTGCGAACACACGCCAGATCCCCGTGCACGAGGTTCCGCGTCGGGAGCTCGACAACCTGACCGGCAACGGACTGCATCAGGG
Organism: Corynebacterium sp. p3-SID1194; assembly: GCF_025144155.1. Taxonomy (NCBI): domain Bacteria; kingdom Bacillati; phylum Actinomycetota; class Actinomycetes; order Mycobacteriales; family Corynebacteriaceae; genus Corynebacterium; species Corynebacterium sp. p3-SID1194. Next base: position 19,111 of record NZ_JALXWY010000013.1, on the reverse strand, counting down.
GATCGGCCTGAAGATTCAGCCTTATAAATACGCTGATGTCTTCGATCTCATCGCGGATGTCAAGGAACGCAATGAGATGGGCATGTTCGTTGTGCTGGACAACATCACTGATCCGCGCAACCTCGGCGCTGTCATTCGTTCGACGGCGGCCTTCGGCGGACATGGTGTCATCATCCCCGAGCGGCGCTCGGCACAGGTGACGGGCGTGGCGTGGCGCACTTCAGCTGGCACCGCCGCACGCCTGCCTGTCGCGCGGGCAACGAATATCACCCGGACCATCAAGCAGTTCAAAGACAACGGCTACATGGTTGTCGGCCTGGATGCTGGCGGTGACTACTCTCTGGACACCTTCCACGCCGCCACCGACCCCGTGGTCATCGTTGTCGGCTCTGAAGGGAAAGGAATTTCTCGCCTGGTTCGAGAAAACTGCGACGTGATCATGTCTATCCCCACCACGGACTGGGTGGAATCCCTCAACGCGTCCGTTGCAGCAGGCGTAGTGCTAAGTGAGTTCGCCCGCCAACGCCGGCAGGTTTAGGCCCGCGAACGCCGGCAGGTTGAGGAAAGTGGACTCACAGAACATGACCAAACACTGGTGAGCCACACTTCAAATTATTTAGACTCACGTGGGTCTAGCTGGCTTCAAGTTGTGTAGGGCACAGCTTTCGTTACGGCGCGAGGGGCGCCATAGGGCTAATTTACCCCCGGAATAGGGTAAACCTGTGACATGCTTGGGAGTGGTGTGGCAAAACGAAACTAAAAGGAGCTATGGGAAAACGCCAGTAAGACTGCCTTCTAAGTGGTCGCTGAGCGGAAAAACGCCGAAAAGGTTGGAGAAATCTGGCTGGGCAGTTGCAGCTGTTGGAAAGACTTCGTAATATTTCGCACGACGGAGCCGATAGGGTGATTGAGGACCTAGGGAAATCAATCAGAAACCCCATCAGGTCCGGAGTACAAAGACCCGTCCGAAGCGCGAGTCTGGGTCAACATTCGTTCGTTTTCGATTCATAGGAGAACACCCAACATGTTCAAGAACCGTGTTCGCACCGCTGCTCTCGCAGGTGCAATCGCAGTTGCAACCGGCGTTTCTGGTCTTTCCGTTCCGGCCTACGCTGCCCCTGAAAACCCGCAGACCGACAACCACTTCAACCAGCCGGACGGCTCCCGGGCTGGCCAGGGCACCGAGCTTGAGAACCTGCCGGCTACCGGCGAGGTCAAGGCTGCTGACGAGCTGCGCAACCGCGCAAACGATGACAAGGACGCTATCAACGCGCACGAGTTCGAGCCGTTCTCCCCGATCAAGCACCGTCCGGTCGAGGAGGAGTCCAAGGCTAAGGCTGCCAAAAAGGAAGCTGAGGCAACCGAGCTGCTCAACCGCGCAACCAAGACCCTCGACGACGCTTCGGCTACCCTGAACGCTGTCGCCGCTGAGACCAAGGCTGCTAACGACGCTTGGGCTGCATACGCTACCGCCGTCTCCGTCGACGAGGCTGAGTGGAAGGAACTTCGTAAGCTCGAGAAGAAGTACGCAGACGCAGGCGCTCCGGGCTGGAGCGAGGGCCGCTACACCGACCATATCGAGAAGGTCACCGCGCGTCGTGGCTCCAACAACTACCTCGACCAGGTTCAGAAGAGCCGTGAGTCCATCGAGGGTCCTCAAGGTGAGGCAGGCACGGCTGAGTCCATCAACAACGACATCAAGGCTGTCGACCAGCGCACCGAGCAGGGCATCGACGAGCTCAACCGTCTGACCACCTTCCAGAAGAAGCTCATGGGCTACCTGGAGGGCTTCCAGGAGCGCGACGCTCGTTACGCTAAGGCTGTCGAGCTGACCAACACCGCCACCAGCCGTAACCTCCCGGTCCTGAAGGAAGCCTTCGAGCGTGCGCAGAAGAACGTCCGCGCTGCTCGTACCGTCCAGGCTTACTACGGTGTCGCAGCTCGTTGGCTCGACCTCTACGAGAACGACGCTCTCCGCGAGAACGAGGAGAACACCATCCGTGCTGAGTACTTCGCGGTGCTGTTCGACCCGACCATCCCCGACCGCACCCAGGGTGCAAACGGCGTCAACAAGTCCCTCGAGGAGCTGGCTTCCCTGGCAGTCCAGAACGTTGACAACGAGCTGACCTGGGAGAACCCGGTTCAGCGTCTGCGTCTGCTGGACAAGAAGTACACCTCCAACGGTGGCGAGAAGGCTAACGTCAACGACTCCCTGGCTCGTATCGCTGACAGCCTCGAGTCTCTCGAGAACGGCGGCAAGGACGACCAGGGCAAGGGTGGCCAGGACAAGGGCGACCAGGGCAAGGGCGACCAGGACAAGGGCGACAAGGACAAGGGCGACAAGGACAAGGGCGACAAGGACAAGGGCGACAAGGACAAGGGCGACCAGGGCTCTGCCCCGGCCAAGACCGATAACAAGGGCCTGAAGATCTTCGGCATCATCGCTGGCATCATCGCTGGTATCGCAGCTCTGGCAGGCATTGCTAACCTCCCGCAGGTCAAGGCTATGCTGAACATCTAAGAGTTGCCTGATCCCCTAGGGATCGCCAACACTTAGCCAAATGACCCCCGTGCAGTGCACGGGGGTTATTGCTTTGCGTAGACGCTGTCGTCGGCGGTAGCGAGACGCCTTCGCCTAGTATCTAAAGCTTGAAGAAGGTACTCACCAGTTTTGCCCCCACGACCTTGTCTGTCCCCGGCCCAATCTTTGCGTCCAGCTGCTTCGGGCTAGGCACGAGATGGCCCACTCCTTCAATGGACCACAGTTCGACCGTAGGTCCGTTAGCGGCCGTGCCTGGGACGCCGGAACCGAACCTCTCGACGCGGACCTCTCCTGATACTCCCGTCGTCGTCTGCTGCGGGTTGAGTCCATTCAACGCAGCGAAATGACGCGCTGAATCGATCGCGGAGCGCGCAGTGCCACGATTCGCGTTTCCGATGCCAGACGTACCGCCGTTATACGGAACGATCGGATCAGCGGTGCCTTGCACCGAGAGAACCGGAGTAGCTACCCAATCCTTTTGCTTTTCGGCTAGTTCCGGCAGGACATTGTCTTCGGCCGGCCAGGGCGAACCGAAGCAGGCTATCCCGTCTAGAATTCCCGGTCGCTCCAGCGCGAAACGTTGAACCATTTGCCCTCCGTTAGAAAAACCGCACGCGATGACACGGTCCGTGGCGTATTCGCCGGCCGATAGGTCGATCAGTCGGGACAGAAACGCCGTGTCATCGATAAGCATCTCCCGCGCCTTTTCCTGAAAGCCCACGCGGTGGTCGTTGAAATGGCGGTGTATGCCGTCGGGGTAAAAGACTACGCAGCCGCGTTCCGTGAGTGCGTCGAAGGTGTTGCCCGTGAAGTTGCGTGCGACGCTGCCGGATTGCAGCGAGCCGTGAAGAAAGAGAACGAGGGGCGCCCCAGGTGTGACCGTGTCGGGCAGCACCTCCGTGAAACGGCGTTGAATATTGTCGATCTCAGTCGTACGGCGGTTCACTATCACGCTGTATAGAGTAGCTACATGGCACGGAACCGGGGCACGCTTGCATCTATCGCAGCAGAGGTAGGAGTGTCCCGCACCACCGTTTCCAATGCGTACAACCATCCCGACCAACTCTCACCCGAACTGCGTGAGAGGATTCTCGCCGCCGCGGCAGCACGGGGTTACACCGGCCCTGACCCGACTGCCCGGAGCCTGCGCACACGCCAGGTCGGTGCTATCGGCGTGATCCTCACCGAGAACCTCGCCTACGCCTTCGAAGACCAAGCCTCCATCGACTTTCTTGCCGGGCTGAGCGAGAGCTCCGCCGGCACCAGGAACGCCTTGACCCTCATTCCGCTCGGCCCGAATCAAGGGACAGAAGTCAGCCCTCTTGTCGCCAACGCTCTCGTCGACGGGTTCGTCGTCTACTCCGTCCCGGAAGCCGAGCCCCACCTCGATGCCGTTCGTGCCCGCGGCGTTCCCACCGTGGTCTGCGATCAGCCGTACCCCGATGCTCCCGTGGACCCGGTCGATCATGCGTCTGTCACTCGAGGCACCGGTGCCGGGACCCGCACGGCGTATGTCGGGGTCGACGACGCCAAAGCGATCACTCCCGCGGCCCGCGCGTTAGTTGCCGCTGGGCACATCAGAATTGGGATCATCGGGAAACGCTTATTCCGCGATTCTCGCCGTGAAGGCGCCGTCACGCGTGAGGCTGTCGCCACAGCCGAGATGCATGTTCAACGGGAGCGCATCTTGGGTGCACTCGCCGTATTCGACTCAGCGGGGATCACCGATGTACCCATAGTTACCCGGCATTTCAACGACCATGACACAGCAGTCGACGCCGCGCGGGAGCTGCTCACAGAACATTCTGATCTCACCGCGGTACTGTGCACCACCGACTCCATGGCGTTGGGCGTGCTCGACTACTGCGCCGGGGTCGGCCTCTCCGTTCCCGGGGATGTGTCCGTCACCGGCTTCGACGGTATCGAGCAAGCGCTGTCGCACGGACTGACTACCGTGGTGCAACCCAATCAACGCAAGGGTGAGACAGTCGGGCACGTGCTCACCGAGCTGATTGAGGCCGCGGCCACCGAGCCCTCGGACGCGGAGTGCGAGCCGCTGCGGATCGTTTTACCGACGGAATTCAGCCCTGGGCAGACTGTCGCGCCTCCGCGAGAGCGGTGAGGAAGTCCGCCACCTCGGCCACAGAGCCGAGCCCATAGTCCGCCGCGGTGGCCGAGGCACCAGTGCCACCCGTGGTGGAGTGTTGCACCTTGATCCCGACATCGCTGGGTGTGCTCACACTGGGATGAGGCTTTGCGGTGTCCAGGACTGCCAGCGCAGTTTCGTCCGTCACGTCGTCACCGGCGAAGAGGGTGGCAGTGTAGCGGGTCTTTTCGGCGGCGAGCCAGGAGCCCTTCGTTATGTCCACGGCGGAGAATTCCAGGATGTTGTGGCCCGGTGTAACGGGACGGCCGTTCGTGGGCAGGTGGAGTCCACTTTCCAAAATCGCTGCGGCCGCGTCCGGGTCAGTGGTGGCGAGCTTCATCACATGCAGGACGCGCTGGTAGGGCTTGACCTCAACGAAGGCGCCAGGGTGGTCCTGGGTGAGCTGCTCCAGTTCACGCTGGATCCCGTCCAGGTACTCCCGGTCCTCGGCGGTGAGCTCTGGGCCGCCGGTGGTGGGCTCCGCACCATGCGAGCCGACCAGCGTGACCGGCGGGCCGAGCGGGCAGACGCGGCGCAGGCCGTCCAGGTGGCGGCCGGAGAGGATAGCCACATCAGTGCCGGGAAGTGCTGCGAGGTTCTCCAGCGCAGCGATGGCCTGCGGATCAGGGGTGACGGCGTACGCGTCGGGGCGAAGCTCGCAGATGGTGCCGTCGAAATCCATGCAGATGAGCAGCGTTTCGGCGTGGGCGAGGTACGCGAGTGCGTCGTGCGGGTCGGGGAGCGTCATTGCGCGACCAACTTGATGGTGGGGCGGTCGAGGGCGTCGCTGCGGAGCTTGAGCGTGATCACGTCGTCGGCGAGGTGCGTGACGTCGAATTCGGCACCTTCGGTGAGCAGCCCGGTGAGTTGGTCGTGGACGCGGCGGGAGCCGCCCATGCAGTCTTCGCGGACATCGCCGACGCGCACCCCCTTGAGACGAAGCGTGTCATCGCGGATCTCCGCGCCGGCTTGCAGCGGGGCGCACGCGGTGCGCGCGGTGAGCGATTCGGCGCCGAAGACGACGAGTGCGCGTCCGGCGGCGTCAGCTGGCACCGCGCCGGGGACGTCAGGGTCGGTGTAGACGGCGGTGACTTCCCACGTGCGGCCGCCCAAGACATGGTCGGGTTCGGCTGAGCATCCGGCGAGCAGCAGGCACGCGGCAATGGCGAGTGCGCGTTTCATCGTTTGACCTCCCGCAGCGCGTCGAGAAAGGAATCAGCCCAGCGCGTGACGTCGTGTTCCATGACGTGCGCGTGCATAGCCAGCATCGCATCGCGGGCTTCAAGGCTATTTTGCTTATCGACGGCTCCCACGATCGCCCCTTTCACCGCCTCCACGTCGAAGGGGTTGCACAGGTGCGCGCGGTCGAGTTCTTCGGCAACGCCGGCGAATTCGGACAAGACGAGTGCGCCACTGCCGTCGGGGTGGCAGGCGACATATTCTTTGGCCACGAGATTCATGCCGTCCTTGAACGGCGTGACCAGCATGATGTCGGCGGCGGAATAATAGTCCCGCAGTTTCGACTTGGGGACCGAGTGGTGCTCGTAGTGCACGACAGGGTTGCCGAGTGAACCGTAGCGGCCGTTGATGCGCCCGACAGCTTCCTCCACTCCCGCGCGGGTCTTCTTGTAACTGGCGATGCGCTCTCGCGACGGCGTCGCCACCTGGATCATGGCGACGGAGTCGAGTCGGCCCTCCTCGAGCAGTTCCTCGATCGCGGTGAGACGCTGCAGGATGCCTTTGGTGTAGTCGAGGCGGTCCACACCCAGCATCAGGGTGCGGGGGTTAGCGACAGAGCCACGGACCTTGTCGATCGCCGCGTCGTCAGAGCGCCCGAACTCGGAGGTGTCGATGGAGATGGGGAAGGTGCCGGTGCGGGGCGTCGATAAGCTGCTTGTGGTGGCGATGTCCCGGAAGTTCTGCTCATCGCGTGCGCGCTGGAACCCGATGAGATCGGCGCCTTCGAGTCCGCGGAGCACCTCGTCGCGCCACGGCAACTGACGGAAGAGATCCGAGCCGGGGAACGGAATGTGAAGGAAAAAGCCGATGGTCACATCGGGACGCAGCTTATGCAACAGCCCTGGGACGAGCTGTAGCTGGTAGTCCTGCACCCACACCGTCGCGCCAACCGCAGCGACTTTCGCCGCCTCGCGCGCGAATTTCTCGTTCACCGAGCGGTACCGCTGCCACCAGTGTCGATGATATGCCGGCGTGACAATCAAGTCGTGGTACAGCGGCCACAAAGTGGAGTTGGAGAAGCCTTCGTAGAAGAGGTGAAAATCATCGTCGTCAAGCTGAACTGGGTGGAGCGTGATGCCGTCGTTGTCGAACGGCTCGAAGCTCGCGTTCGGTGCCCCGGGCCAGCCCACCCAGCAGCCCTGGTTCGCCTTGAGTACGGGCGCGAGTGCCGCGACGAGTCCGCCCGGCGATGCCACCCACCGCCCGTCGACGTGATCGACTGGGAGGCGGTTCGCGACGACGACGAACTGGTTATCCCTCATCGCTGGCAGTCTTCTTGGCAGCCTTCTTCGTCGTCTTCTTGGTGGTCTTCTTCGCAGCCTTCTTGGCAGTCTTCTTTGTCGACTTCTTCTTCGCAGCCTTCTTGGCGGTCTTCTTCGTCGACTTCTTCTTCGACGCCTTCTTGGTGGACTTCTTCTTCGTGGCCTTCTTCGTCGTCTTCTTGGCTGTGGAGCCTTCCTCCTCAGCCTCCGCGATCTCCGCCTCGAAGTCCTCAGCGAAGCGCTTGTACACCAAGCCCTGCGGCTCGATGCCGAGCATGCACATGAGCGTCACACCGTCGACAAGATCGTCCGCGTACGTGGCCACGATGCGGCGTGCGCCAGAAGCCGTCTGCTCCTCGACCGTGTGGACGGCTGCATCCGGGTTGGGGCGGCTGTCGGTGATCTTTGGGGGCACGAAAAACCTCCTGGGGTCTTGCCGGGCGGTGAACAGATTTGACCCGTTTATTCTACGCCATCGCCGCCTGTGCTGGGTGGGGTGGCCGGGTTCTGCTTCGGGTGCTTCTTCGCCAGGGGATTTTTGATCGGCATGTGCATCTTGGGCACCGGCTTCTTCGGATGCTTCTTGGCGGGCTTTTGCGGGGCCTGCTTTTTAGCCAGTTCTTTCTTTGCCTGGTTGCGGGCGATCTGCTCGGCACGGCGACGCATTGCGGCTTGCTCCGCGCGGCGGATCTGCTGGAAGGTGATGCGGCCCGCGGCGCGGAAGGCATTGTAGGGGTTGAACATCTGCGGGCGGCGGATGCGGCGGGCGATCCACTCGCCGAGGACCACTCCGCCAGCGAGCGCCATACACGTGCTCACGGCGATGAAGATATTGTTCAGGCCCAGCACGGTCTGGTCGTTGAGCAGGGCGTACATGCCGCGGTACACGCCGGAACCCGGCAGGAAGGGAGTGACACCGGCGACTTCCACGATCAAAGGGGCGATCAAGTAGCGGCGGGCAATCAAACCACCGGCGAGACCGACCATGATCGCGCACAGCGCGGTGGCGAACAGGCGGCCGGAGCCGAAGGGAATCAGAACCGCGTAGTAAGTAAAACCGCCGAAGAAGGCGGTCGCGGCCGTCGCGATGATGGCGGGGACCTCTGCATACACCGCCAGAGCGAAACCGGCTGCGGCGAACACGCCGCCGAGGCTGCGCACGATGGCGGAGCCGTACGTCGGGGTCGGCGGCTGCGTCTCAATCGGGGGAAGTCCAGCACCGAATAAGTCGGCGATCTGGATGCCGCCGGCCACGCCGGCGATGATCGCGCCGGTGAACAACACCGCCTGGAAGAAGCGGCCGCTGGCGGTGACGGGGGAGCCGGTCACACCGTCCTGAAGCGACTGGACCAGCGTCAAACCGGCCAGCAGGACGATAATGCCGGTGGCGATGACCTGGCTGGGCACGATCGTGGTGCCAGCGCGGGATGCCAACGAATAGAACACCGCAGCCGGAACCGTGGCCATGAAGCCGCCGACGACGCAGTGGTAAAAATACGGCAGCTCGTTTTTGCCCATCCACGCGTTGATCACGGTGATCAACGATGCGGTCACGGCGCCTAGAACCGACATGAGCAAGTCGCCGCCGAGCAGAATCGCGATGGAGGCACCCATGATCGCCCAACCGGCAATGGACACCCACTTCGGGTACGGCGGGGCAGCAGCATCGAGCTCGTCGAGAATCTTCTCCGCGATTTCCGGCGGCGTCGCACCCGCACGGATGGAGCGGATCAGGCGGTCGACCTCCTGGAGCTTGGAGAAATTTTCCGACATGTCCGTGACCACACGGAACACGTTCACCGGCTGCTTGCGTACGGTGCCGATCACGGAATTGATCGTGATCGTGTTCATCGTGATGTCCACATGGCAGTAGTGCAGACCGTACGAGGACGTGACGGCGTGAATCTGCGCCTTCGCATCCGAACTGGTCGTGCCATTGGCGATGAGGATCTCGCCGACGCGCGCGCCGATCGTCATCACAGCCGCGACCTGGGTGGGGTCTGTCAGATCGACAGGCGCCAGGACTGAAGGCGGCGGAGACGTGCGCGCCTGGTCGATGGTCGCGACCGGGTTATCGGTGCGCATCGACTCACGCATACTCTTGAACAGCGGTGCCACACCGTCACACTATCCGCCCGTGCTGTGTGGCGCGAGGAAAGGCCCCTTTTGTGGACAGGGCAGATCTGCTTGTAGAATCTCGCGCAGTGCTGGAGTGGCGCAATCGGTAGCGCAACGGTCTTGTAAACCGTAGGTTGCGAGTTCAAGTCTCGTCTCCAGCTCAAAGGGAACCTCGGCCAGGCTCGTTGTCTGGCTGGGGTTTTCACGTTCGCGGACGAGGGGAGCGGCGGCGCTAGATAATGTCGGAGGAACTCCCCCGGCAAGCCGAAACAGAGGTACAGTGGGCATTCAGGAAACGTTCAGTCTCCGCTTGTTAAATAGGTCATTCACGCGTGGTGTGCTTTTGGGAAGCGTGCCACCACATTCAACGAAGAAAGAGACTGCCATGGCTGATACGCCTACTCCGCAAAACGTCAAGGTGCTCGTTGTCGATGATGAGCCGAATATTGTCGAGCTGCTCACGGTGTCTTTGAAGTTCCAGGGTTTCGATGTTGAAGCTGCGGAGTCCGGCCAGGAGGCGCTGAAGATGGCGCGCGAGCTGAAGCCGGACGCCTACATCCTCGATGTGATGATGCCGGGGATGGACGGTTTCGAGCTGTTGGGCAAGCTGCGCAGCGAAGGCCTCGACGCACCGGTGCTGTTCCTCACGGCGAAGGACGGGGTGGAAGACCGGATCCACGGCCTGACCATCGGCGCGGACGATTATGTGACGAAGCCGTTCTCGCTCGAGGAAGTCATTACGCGTCTGCGCGTCATTTTGCGCCGCGGCAATGTCGCTGAGGGGGAGACGGAAGATGCGACGATCCGTTACGCAGATTTGACGCTTAACGACGAAACGCATGAGGTCACCAAGGACGGCCAGATCGTCGAGCTGTCGCCGACGGAGTTCAATCTCCTCCGGTACCTGATGCTGAACGCCGAGGTGGTGCTGTCCAAGGCGAAGATTTTGGACAACGTGTGGCACTACGATTTCGGCGGGGACGGCAACGTCGTGGAGTCCTACATCTCGTACCTGCGCCGCAAGGTGGACACGGGTGATACGCCGCTGATTCACACCGTCCGCGGCGTGGGCTACGTTCTTCGTACTCCGCGCCAGTAATGGCGTCGCCGAGATTGGAGCCAGCCCCGGCGAAGCTCAGCCGCTTGGTCAGGAACCGTGTGCCCACGTTGCGTGTGCGCACACGGTTGTTGATCATTCTCATGGTGATCTCGGGGCTGGGACTGACGGGTATGTCGGTCGCGGTATGGGGGCTCACCCGGGACCAGACGTACGAGCGGGTGGACAAGGACCTCCGCAGAGGCTTGACGACGTGGGCTCTAAGCCCCGAGATCCGCAATTCCTCCCCGGACACGTATTTGCCCAGTCAGTTCATTCTCATGACGGCTGTGCCGGGGCATCCTCCGCGCATCGACAATATCGGCGGGTGCTATCCGCGGCTGTCTGAGCTGGTTTTCGACCGCCGCCCCCGGACCGTCGGTGCGGAGTGCATCATCGACCAGAAGGAAGGCCTGAAATTCCGGGTCATTGCTATTCAGGCTCCTGATGGAACATCGACTGTGGTGGCCAAGTCGCTCGAGCAGGAGAACGGGATGCTGGAGTCGCTGGCGGCGGTGTTGGCGTCGATAAGCCTGCTTGTTTCGGCGATGATGGGCGTTGCCGGAACCTTCTTTGTGCGCCGTGCGTTGCTGCCGCTGAAGGATCTGGAGTACACCGCGTTGGCGATCGCCGACGGAAATATTGATTCTCGTGCCCCCGCGTGGCCGCGCGATACCGAATTCGGACGCCTGTCGTACGCGATGAACACGATGGTCAGCCAGCTGCAAGAGACGCTTGATGAATCCCGCGCGAAAGAGGAGCAGATGCGCCGTTTCGTCGGCGACGCGTCCCATGAGCTGCGCACGCCGCTGACCAGTGTCCGCGGCTACACCGAGCTGTACCGCGCCGGCGTGACCGATGACGCTGACATGGTCTTGAGCAAGATCGACGAAGAATCCGCGCGCATGAAACTCCTCGTCGAAGATCTGCTGGCGCTCACTCGCGCCGAAGGATCCCGCCTCGAGATGCGTACCGTCGATGTTCTCGAACTCGTGCTGTCCGTGAGTAGCTCCGCGCACGCCGCATTCCCCGGGCGGACCCTTGAAGTCGAGAACGCCGCCGCCGATATTCCGGTGGTCTCCGGCGATCCCGACCGCCTCCACCAGGTGCTGATCAACCTGGTCACCAACGCTTTCAAGCATGCCGGTGAGGACGCTGCCGTGCAGATCACCATCCGCGAATACCTCGACAACGTCTACATCGATGTCACCGACAACGGCTGCGGCTTGGCCCCCGAGGATGCCGACCACATCTTCGAGCGCTTCTACCGCGCCGACTCCTCGCGCAATCGCTCGAAGAGTTCCGGCGGCTCTGGGCTGGGACTTGCGATCACAAAATCCATCGTCGAGCAGCACGGCGGCGCGATCACGGTGCGATCCGTGCTTGGCGAGGGCTCCAAGTTCACCGTCAGCCTCCCGCGCATGGAGAGCGCCGCCGGGAACAGTAGTGCTGAGGAGCCGTCGAACGAGGCCTAGCTGCGGCAGCCGTCTTCGCCGGTGCCGAGCTCGGCGCGGAGTTTCTCGGCGGCGGCGTCCATCTCTGCCGGGTCGGTGTCGTCGACACGCATGATGTTCTGCAGGCTGTAGCCCGACATGTCGTTGGCGGGGAAGACGTGAATGTGCGCGTGTGGGACCTCGAAACCTGCGATGAGGTAGCCGGCGCGCTGCGAACCGAATGCCTTGATCACGGCATTGCCGATCTCCTGCGCGACCTCGTTGGCGTGCAGCCAGATCTCCGGCTCGAGGTCCGTCCACTTGTCCACCTCGGCGACCGGAACGACCAGAGTGTGGCCGTACGCGATCGGCTCGATGGTCAAAAACGCGGCGACGGTCTCGTCGCGGTAGATGAAGCGGCCGGGGATCTCCCCGTTGATGATCTTGGTGAAGACTGTGCTCATGCCCGCCAAGGGTAGCGATACTATGGGCCGCATGCGCATCCTTGTGATCGGTTCGGGCGGCCGCGAACACGCCCTAGTCCATGCACTGAACGGCAATGCTGGTGCGGCTGGCGCTGGCGCGGGTGAGCACGAGCTGCACGTCGCGCCGGGCAACGCCGGTATCGCGGGTCTGGCTACGCAGCACGCGCTGGACGTGACCGACGGGGCAGCCACGGTGGCGCTGGCTCGTGAAATCGGGGCGGATCTCGTGGTCATCGGGCCGGAGCAGCCGCTCGTTGCAGGTGTCGCGGACGCGCTGCGTGAGGCCGGCATCGCCGTGTTCGGCCCGTCGAAGGCGGCGGCTGCGCTGGAGGGCTCCAAAGCGTTCGCGAAGGACGTCATGGCTGCGGCTGGCGTGCGCACCGCCGATGCCCGCCAGGTGACGGACGCCGCGGATATCTCTGCCGCCCTCGACGCTTTCGGCCCCACGTACGTGGTCAAAGACGACGGTCTGGCCGGCGGCAAGGGCGTTGTGGTCACCCCGGACCGCGCCGCCGCGCGTGAGCACGCGGAGGCGGTACTGGCGGCCGGCAACCCCGTGCTTTTCGAGTCCTTCCTGGAAGGCCCCGAAGTCTCCCTGTTCTGCCTCGTCGACGGCGAGACCGTCGTGCCCCTGCTGCCCGCGCAGGACCACAAGCGCGCCTACGACAACGACGAAGGCCCCAACACCGGTGGCATGGGCGCCTACACGCCGCTGCCGTGGTTGCCGGAAAATGGTGTGCAGCGCATTGTCGACGAGGTCGTCGCGCCCGTCGCCGCCGAGATGGTCCGTCGCGGTACCCCGTATTCCGGTCTGCTGTACGCCGGTCTGGCGTGGGGTGCTAAGGGCCCGGCCGTCGTCGAGTTCAATGCCCGCTTCGGCGACCCGGAGACGCAGGCTGTTCTCGCGCTGCTCAACACCCCGCTCGCCGAAGTCCTCTACGCCACCGCCACCGGCACGCTCCACGAGATCGAGCCGCTGGACTGGCAGGACGGTTATGCGGTCACTGTCGTTCTCGCGGCAGACGGCTACCCGGCCAGCCCGCGCAAGGGCGACGCGATCACCGCAGAAGGCGAGCTTCTCGACGACCCCGCCCACGTCCTCCACGCCGGCACCTCCACCAGCAGCGACAACGGCACCGGCTACGTGTCCGCCGGCGGCCGCGTCCTCAACGTCATCGGTACTGGCGCGACTCTGGAAGAGGCGGTGACCTCGGCCTACGAGACCATCGGGAAGATCGAACTGGACGGTTCCTTTTACCGCCGCGATATCGCTCGCCCGGCGATCGACGGCCAGATCTCGGTAGGCGGCTAGCTCCTCATCCGGGCCGCGGTCTCAGGCCGACGGCACGTGCACCCGGACAAGGGCAGCGAGGGGTCTGGATTTAGACGACAAATTCACCGCGGCAACAAAAATTGACCTTGGGTTTTGTCGGGGAGAGCGGCGCGAAGTCGATCGAGATCCAGCAGCCCCCGGAAGCCCCAGCCCCGTCCCCGGGACGACGTGCGATAATGGGGCGCGTGACTGACACGAAACCCCGTAATGCGAATGTCCTGTCCAACCGCTACGCGTCTGCCGAGATGGCCACGCTGTGGAGCGCGGAGCACAAGATCATCCTGGAGCGCCAGCTGTGGATCGCGGTGATGCGGGCGCAGCGTGATTTGGGAATCGATATCCCGGAGGAGGCGATCGCGGCTTACGAGCAGGTCGTGGACCAGGTGGATCTTGACTCCATCGCCGAGCGTGAGCGGGTCACCCGCCACGACGTGAAGGCGCGCATTGAGGAATTCAACGCGCTGGCGGGCCACGAGCACATCCATAAGGGGATGACCAGCCGCGACCTGACCGAGAATGTCGAGCAGCTGCAGATCTACCGCTCGCTGGAGCTGGTGCGCGGGCGCGCGGTGGCGGTGCTCAACGCCATCGGCAACCGGGCAGGCGAATACCGCTCACTGGTCATGGCGGGCCGTTCGCACAACGTGGCGGCGCAGGCGACGACGCTGGGCAAGCGCTTCGCGTCGGCCGCCGACGAGATGCTGGTGGCCCTCGACCGCATCGAGGACTTGCTGGGCCGCTACCCGCTGCGCGGCATCAAGGGCCCGATGGGCACGGCGCAGGACATGCTCGACCTGGTCGGCGGGGATGAGGCGAAGCTCAATCAGCTGGAGCAGGCCATCGCGAAGCACTTGGGCTTTGAGCGCATCTTCGATTCGGTGGGGCAGATCTACCCGCGCTCGCTGGACTTCGACGCGGTGTCCGCCCTGGTGCAACTGGGAGCGGGCCCGTCTTCCTTGGCCACCACGATCCGCCTGATGGCCGGCAACGAGACCGTGACGGAGGGCTTCAAGGAAGGCCAAGTCGGCTCGTCCGCGATGCCGCACAAGATGAACGCCCGCTCCTGCGAGCGCGTGGGCGGCTTCCAGGTGATCCTGCGCGGCTACCTGACCATGGTGGGCGACCTGGCTGGACAGCAGTGGAATGAGGGCGACGTGTTCTGCTCCGTGGTGCGTCGTGTCGCGCTGCCGGATGCGTTCTTCGCTATCGACGGCATGATGGAGACATTCCTCACGGTGCTCGCGGAATTCGGTGCGTTCCCGGCGATGATCACGCGCGAACTTGACCGCTACCTGCCGTTCTTGGCCACCACGCGCATCCTCATGGCGAGCGTGCGCGCAGGCGTGGGCCGCGAAACGGCGCACGAGGTGATCAAGGAGCACGCCGTGGCGATGGCCTTGGATATGCGCGAAAACGGTGCAGAGCAGAACCTGGTGGAGCGTCTCGCCGGCGATGACCGTCTGCCGCTCGACCAGGAGCAGCTACAAGCGGCACTCGAGGACCGCCACGCATTCATCGGCGCGGCGGAGTCGCAGGTGGACAATGTTCTGGACCGCATTCAGACCTGGGCGAATAAGTATCCGGAGGCTGCTGGCTACACTCCAGGAGAGATCCTGTAGCCGGGCGCGTAACATCGCACGCATGCGTCCAGAGCTTTCTGACTACAACCATCTTTCCGCCGGCAAGGTCCGCGAGATCTACGAGATCGACGACGACACCTTGCTGATGGTGGCCACCGACCGCATTTCCGCATTCGATTACGCACTTGAGCCGGAGATCCCGGACAAGGGCAAGATCCTCACCTACACCAGTGAGTTCTTCTTCGATCTGCTCGATGAGTTCCCGAACCACCTCGCAGGCCCGCTCGACGACGAGCGGATCCCGGAGGAGGTCCTCGGCTCCGCCTTCGTGGTGAAGAAGCTCGACATGATCCCGTTCGAGTGCGTGGCCCGCGGCTACCTGACGGGCTCGGGCAGGAAGGAATACGACAGCAACGGCGCAGTATGCGGTGTCACCCTGCCAGAAGGGCTGCGGGAAGCATCGAAGTTGCCGGAGCCGATTTTCACCCCTGCCACGAAAGCGGAGCAGGGGGAGCACGATGAGAATGTGCGGTTTGAGTACGTCGTCAAGCATGTCGGCGAGGAGCTCGCGGAGAAGATGCGCGCAACGACGCTGGAAATCTACTCGCGCGCCGCGGAATACGCGGAGTCGCGCGGGATCATCCTGGCGGATACGAAGCTCGAGTTCGGTTTGGACAAAGACGGCACGCTGGTGCTCGCGGACGAGGTGCTGACGCCGGATTCGTCGCGCTACTGGCCTGCGGATTCGTACGAGGAGGGCAAGAGCCAGCCGAGCTTCGACAAGCAGTTCGTGCGCAATTGGCTCACGGGCCCGAAGTCGGGTTGGGATCCGAAGGAGGGGACGCCGCCACCGGAGCTTCCGGGCTCTGTCGTGGAGGCCACGCGCGACCGCTACATCGAGGCGTACGAGCGTCTGTCGGGCCGTAAGTTCGCTTAAGGGCGCGGGCGCTACCATCGGTGGGCATGAATGAAACGACCACCGCACCTGTAGCAGCGAAGCACCCGATCACGCGCACGTTCCACGGCCGCGAGTTCGTGGATGATTACGAGTGGTTGCGCGATAAAGAGTCGCCGGAAACGCTCGCGTATCTCGAAGCGGAGAACGCCTACACGAAGCAGCAGACGGCGCACCTCGACGGCCTGACGGACGCGATTTACAACGAGATCAAGTCGCGTGTGAAGGAGACGGATATGTCCGTCCCGCAACGCCAGGGCGACTGGTGGTACTACGGCCGCACGGAGGAGGGCAAGAGCTACGGCATCAGCTGCCGCGTGCCCGTCGCGGACGGGTGTGATCCGTGGGTGCCGCCGACGCTGCCCGAGGATGGTTCCGGGTTGCCGGGCGAGCAGGTGATGCTCGATTTCAATGCGCTCGCTAAGGGGCACGAGTTCTTCTCGGTGGGCGCGTCGAGCGTGAGCACGTCGGGCCGCTACCTCGCGTTTTCCACGGACATCCGCGGCGACGAGCGCTTCGATCTCAAGGTCAAGGATCTCGAGACGGAGCAATTGCTTGACGACGAAATCCCCGGCGTCTTCTACGGCGCCACCTGGGCCGGTGAGGACCACATCTTCTATATCCGTGTCGACGATGCATGGCGCCCCCACCAGGTGTGGCGCCACAAGCTCGGCACCGATGCCGCTGACGACGTGCTCGTTTATGAAGAGCAGGACGAGAAATTCGGTGTCGGCGTGGCAGCGGACCGTTCCGAGCGCTACGTCCTCATCGTCTCCGCGTCGTCGCTGACCACTGAGTACCGGGTGCTGCCCATGGATGACCCGGAGGGTGAATTCGGGGTGCTCTGGCCTCGCGAGCCGGGCGTGGAGTACAACGTCGACGTTGCCGTCCTCGAGCAGGACGGGAACGAAGAAGAACGGTGGGTGGTCACGCACAACGCGCACGGCCCGAATTCCTCGGTGGGAGTCTGCGCGGCAGGCGCAGAGCTTCCGCCGCTGCGCGAGCTGACGGAGCTCATGCCGCACAGCGACGAGGTGCGCATCGAGGGCACGGATTCCTACCGCGACTTCATTTTCGCAGCTTATCGACGCAGCGGGATCGGCCGCCTCGCCATCGCCGACCTGACGGAAGGTGAGTTCGGCGACTTCCGTGAGCTGGAATTCGACGAGGAGCTCTACACCGCAGGTCTTGCCGCCAACCCGGAGTGGGATGCACCGGTGGTGCGCATCAGCTACACCTCATTCACCCAGCCGGCGCAGGTGCTCGACTACCGCGTCGCCACCGGCGAGCTCACACTGCTCAAGGAGCAGGAAGTCCGCGGCGGCTACAACCCGCAAGACTACGTCGCCGAGCGCATGTGGGCCACGGCCGATGACGGGACCAAGGTGCCGATGTCGGTGGTGAGGAGGGCAGATGTGGACGTCGATAAGCCTGCTCCTTGCTTGCTGTATGGGTACGGTTCCTACGAAGCGTCGACGGATCCTGGCTTTTCGGTGGCGCGGCTGAGCTTGCTCGACCGCGGCATGGTGTGGGTGTGTGCGCACGTGCGCGGCGGCGGCGAAATGGGGCGCCTGTGGTACGACAACGGCAAGATGCTGACGAAGAAGAACACGTTCAGCGACTTCGTGGCCTGCGCCGATACGCTTATCGACGCTGGCCTCACCACCCCAGAAATGCTCGTCGCCGAGGGCGGGTCCGCCGGTGGCCTGCTCATGGGAGCTGTGGCGAATCTCGCGCCCGAGAAATTCGCGGGCATCCAAGCGATCGTGCCTTTCGTCGACCCGCTGACCTCAATTTTGAAGCCGGAACTCCCGCTGACTGTCGGCGAATGGGAGGAATGGGGCGACCCGTATCATGACCCTGAGGTCTACGACTACATGGCCACGTACGCGCCGTACGAGAATGTCGAAGCGAAGGATTACCCGAATATTCTCGCGGTGACCAGCATCAACGACACCCGCGTGCTATATGTCGAGCCCGCGAAGTGGATCGCGAAGCTGCGCGCGACGGCGACCGGCGGGCAATTCCTGCTCAAGACCGAGATGGCGGCGGGCCACGGTGGTGTGTCCGGCCGCTACGCGAAGTGGAAGCAGACCGCGTTCGAGTACGCGTGGACTCTGGATACAGCGGGCGCGGTGGGGTAGCTCGCCGAGCGGGCGCTATGCCCTAGAAGTAAGATGTAGGCCATGTCCCGTCACTTGCTCGTCTCCGTTTCCTCGATTTTCGACGAGACACGCAAGGATGTGCAGAAGCTCGTCAGCGACCTCGAGCGCGAGTCGATTCCGGTCTCCCTGCTGGTCGCGCCGCACATCGACAAGAAGTGGCACCTGGCTAAGGACGACAAGACCCGTGGCTGGCTCAAAGACCAGATGGACGCCGGCCGCGGCCTCATCCTCAACGGATTCGACCAGCCTGTTCAGGGCCGCCGCGCAGAATTCGCCAACCTGGAAGCCCACGAGGCGAAGTTGCGTCTCAAGGGCGCGACGCGACAAATGGAGAAACTCGGCTTCGAGCTCGACACGTTCGCCCCGCCGCGCTGGCGCATGTCAGAGGGCACCTTGGAAGCGCTGCGCACATTCGACTTCCGCCTCGCAGCGTCCACCCAGGGCATCCACTTCCTGCGGACCGGTCAGATCGTCTATTCACGCAACCTCTCCGTCGGCGAGGGCTTCGGCGCCGCAGGGTGGTGGCGCCGGAATATCATCGACGCCGCTGTCCGCAGCGCCAAACGCGGCAATACCGTCCGTCTTTCCGTCTCCGGTAGGAACCTATCGAAGAAGAAAGTCCGCGATGATTTCATCGCCGCCGCCGTCGCCGCTGCGGGCGAAGGTCTTGAACCGGTGAACTACCGGGACCTCTAGCGCGTTCCGCCCACGCGGCGGCGCTGCAGCCCGCCGATCACGCGGCACACCAGGTAGATAC
>NZ_JALXWY010000012.1:0-62416 GCF_025144155.1 Corynebacterium sp. p3-SID1194 | reverse complement strand
CTCGTCGAAGAGCTGGAGTACGACACGGACGGTGACGGCATCGGAGACATGATCGTCCTGGACACCGACGGCGACGGTCGCGCAGACGAGGAGCACGTCGACAGCAACAGCGACGGCGTGACGGACTCCGCGATCATCGACACCAACAGCGACGGCATCGGCGACATCCACGCCTCCGACACCGACGGCGACGGCTACTACGACGCAGAGGAGGAGATCACCACCGATAACACCGCGATGGACATGCCGACCACGGACGAGCTCGGCTACACCGAAGACGCATACCAGGAGAGCTACGAGGACAGCGGCGACGCTACCGGCCTCGACGACACCGCCACCGACTTCGCCTAAACAGCAATCAGGCCCCGTTCCCACAAGGGAGCGGGGCCTTTTCGCATTCAGTTACCGCGACTTGCGCGTCGCACGTCGACGCCCGCGGGAGCTTTTGCTTATCGACGCCTCCCGCTTCGGTTCTTCCTGCTTTGCCCGACTCGGCTGCTTCTTCTGGTCCTGCTGGCCAGAAGTACGGCGCGTCGCTCGGCGGCGACGGCGGGAACCGCTGGTCTTCGTCGGACGCTGCGTTTCGTGACGTTCTTCGTCCCAGGCAGAATCCTCCCGGTCAGAAGTGGAGTCTGCGGAATTGGCTGATTCGGCGAATGCTAGGGCGTCGGCCGCCTCGTCAATCGCGTCTTCGGTGGACATGTCGTCGTAATCCTTCGGATCAGGACGGTAGTCCGACACAGAATTCCCGCGAGTCTTTCGCTTCCGGCGCGGGGAACGCTCGAACTCGGCGACAGCCTCGTCGTAGGTTGTCGTCTGCTCCGTCGTCTCCGTCGTTTCCGACTGTCGCTCTTTTTGATTCTGGCCCTGATTCTGATCCTGCTCTTGTTGGCGGCCACGGCCACGGCCGGAACCGCGACGGCCACGGCGGCGGGAAGAGCGACGCTTGGGCTGGTCATCGCGCTCGCTGCGCTCGTCGTCAGAATCGGTTTCGGCGACGACGGCGTCGACAAGCTCTTCTGCGCTCTTATTCTTCTTGTTGCGCTTCTCCATCGCCTTCGCTGCCGGGTGTTTGCCCGGGGCATGGGTGCGAGGGGAGTCGGGATCGACGGGGTCGTCGGTAAGCACAATGCCCCGGCCATCGCAATGCTCGCACTTGGTGGAGAACGTCTCAACGAGGCCTGTGCCCAGGCGCTTTCGCGTGAGTTGGACGAGACCGAGCGACGTGACCTCCGAAACCTGGTGGCGCGTGCGGTCGCGTCCGAGCGCTTCCTTGAGGCGGCGCAAAACGAGGTCCTGATTCTCCGGCAGGATCATGTCGATGAAGTCGATGATGATCATGCCGCCGATGTCGCGCAGACGCAGCTGGCGGACGATCTCCTCTGCTGCCTCGAGGTTATTGCTGGTCACCGTCTCTTCGAGCGAACCGCCGGAACCCGTGAACTTGCCGGTGTTCACGTCGATGACCGTCATGGCCTCCGTGCGGTCGATGACGAGCGTGCCGCCCGACGGCAACCACACCGTCCGCGACAGTGCCTTTTGAATCTGCTCATCGACGCGATACACATCGAACGCATCGCGGCCGTCATTGGCGTGGCGGTCGAATTTCTCCAAGCGTTCGAGCAAATCAGGCGCGACGGACTGGACGTAGCTGTGCACGACATTCCACGACTTTTTGCCGTCGATGACGAGCGAGTCGAAATCCTCGTTGAACAAATCACGCACGACCTTGACCAAAAGGCGCGGCTCCTCGTAGAGCGTGACGGGCTTGGCGCCCTTCGACTGCTTCTCCTTTTCCGCTTCCTCTTGGATCGCTTCCCACTGGGAATGCAGGCGGTTGACGTCGGCAGCGATGGCTTCTTCCGGCGCGCCCTCGGCTGCAGTGCGGATGATCGTTCCGCCCTTGCCGGGCACGACGCGGACGAGAATGTCCTTCAAGCGCTTGCGCTCCGGGGCGGGCAGCTTGCGCGAAATGCCGGCGCTGCGTCCGCCTGGGACGTACACGAGGAAGCGGCCCGCCAGGGAAATCTGCGTGGTCAGGCGTGCACCCTTGTGGCCCACCGGGTCCTTCGTCACCTGGACGAGCACTTGGTCGCCGGACTTCAGCGCCTGCTCGATGCGACGCGAACGCCCGCCGAGACCAGCGGCTTTCCAATCCACCTCGCCGGCATAGAGCACACCATTGCGGCCCTGCCCGATGTCGATGAACGCGGCCTCCATACTCGGCAGCACATTTTGCACGCGACCGAGATAAATATTGCCGATCATCGACGCGTTTTCATCCGAATCAACGAAGTGCTCGACGAGCAGGCCGTCTTCGAGGACGCCGACCTGAGTAAGGGTGCCAGGGCCGTCGTGACGCTTACGTTCACGCACGACCATCGTGCGCTCGACGGACTCGCGGCGCGCGAGGAATTCCGCCTGCGAGACAACACGCGAGCGTTTGCGCTCCTCCTCGCGGCGTTCGCTGCGGCGGCGTCGCTGCGCCTCAAGCCGCGACGACCCCTTGATCGCCTTCGGCTCCTCGATGTGCTCGTCCGTTGCGGTTTCCTGCGGTTCCGGGGCATCGCTTATCGACGCATCCCCCGTCCTCTTCGCCCTCCTCCGCGAACCCCGGGGCGGAGCCTTGAACACTGGCGCGTACATCCCTGTCGCTTCCTCGGGCGCCGGCGTGATCTCAGGCTCGATGTCGGTGAGCAGATCTGCCTCGACCTTATCCTCGATCTGGCTGATCTCGTTCTCGACGTCCTTACGGACGCGGTGGCGGATCTTCTCCTCCGCCGCCGGATCGACGTCTTCTGTTTCCGCGCTCGTAGCGGCGGTGTCCTCCGTCTGAGCTTCCTGAGTCTCAGGGGTGGCCTCGAGCGCGTCAAGCACTTGCTCGGTCTCTGCCTTGCTCAGCGAGGATTGCGCGACCTTCACCAAGCCCAGCTCGTTGAGCTTGACCACGAGGTCCTTAGATGTCATCCCCAGCATCTTCGCCAGGACGAACACGCGAGTCTTCTCACCGATCTGCGAGCGGTCGAATTTCTCGGGATTTTTCGCCGCCGTCTTTTTTGCCGTTTTCTTCGCGGCTTTCTTCACAGCCTTCTTGGC
The DNA here is from genome assembly GCF_025144155.1 of Corynebacterium sp. p3-SID1194. NCBI lineage: Bacteria > Bacillati > Actinomycetota > Actinomycetes > Mycobacteriales > Corynebacteriaceae > Corynebacterium > Corynebacterium sp. p3-SID1194. The sequence goes on along the minus strand of NZ_JALXWY010000012.1, from coordinate 59,320 downwards.
TGTCTTCTTCGTCGCTTTCTTCGTTGTTTTCTTCGCTGTCGAACGTGCCCGGCGCTTGCGCGGGGTAGTTGTCTCGTCGCTGTCAGCCACGGAAATCTCCTATTGAATTGCCGCGCGCGGTACGACTCCCAGCACCGGGCGCTGGTGGAATGACTCCACCGCCGCCGCACAGTGCTGTGCACCGCCGATCGCGCGGAATAAATGTCAAGCTTATTGAGCAATCGATTGCTCCGGAGACCATTGTGGCACAGCTTGGCTGCGTCAGGGCGCCCAGACGGCACCGAACCGTTGGTTCGTTTTCGACCCGATCGAACCGACAGGGACGCCCACCTGCGCGAGAGAGGTGGCGTGTGCGCTTAGCGCTTCTCCTGGAAGCCCTGGCCAGCGACCCACGTACGAGTCACGGCAAGACGGGCAGATGCACCCGGGTCCTCCACGTCCGAGACACGGTAGAAGTCCATGACCACTTTGTCCTTGGAGATACGGGCAATTCCGTAACCGTGGGAATCGAAGTCCACGTGGTTGACCCACGGATTCGCCGAGTACATCACACTTTCGACGAGGTGAGTGATGTGGTTGTCCTCGGGCGTGTAGGTCTTCGTGTACTTGGTCACGATTTCATCCACATTCGGGGCCGTGATCGACGAACACACCATCTCGCAGCCGATCTCCTTGCCCTTGTGCTGCACCGAGTGAGCCCACTCGGAATGGATGTCGCCGGTGAGGAAGAGGGTGTGGGGGGCGGTGCTGGAGAGGACGTCGAAAAGCCGTGCTCTCTCGGCGCGGAATCCATCCCACTGGTCGGCGTTGACGGCGATGCCCGCGGACTTCGTGAACTCGTCGAGCACGTCGTTCGCGGTTCGGTTGTCGGAGCTCGTCGGCGGCAGGTGACCGATCTCCATCGGCGAGACCATCACCGAATTGCCCAGGACATTCCAAGCAGTCGTCGCGGTTTCAACCTCGCCCTTGACCCAGTCGAACTGCTCCGAGCCGAGCATGCTGCGCTCCGGCGCATCCTTGTCGCGGCCGAGCGCCTTGACCGGCTCGTCACGGTACGACCGCAGGTCCATCATCGTGAGCTTGATCAGGTTGCCGAACTGGTAGCTGCGGTAAATATGACCGCCTTCCGACGGACGCACAGCACGCACCGGCAGCCACTCGTAATACGCCTGGTGAGCGAAAGACTCACGCTTCTTCCACTCGCCTTCCGCGCCCTCGGTGTGGTTCTCGGCGCCGCCCCTCCAGGAGTCATTGGCTGACTCATGGTCATCCCACACCACGACCCACGGCGCGGCAGCGTGCGCGGCCTGCAGGTGCTCGTCGGTGCGGTAACGGCCGTAGCGAACGCGGTAATCCTCCAGCGACACGATCTCGTGCGCCGGGTGGTGCGGACGCGACACACCGCTCTTACCGGCATACTCACCGGTCGGGTACTCGTAAATATAGTCGCCCAAGAAGACGACGACATCGATCTCGCCCGCAGCGGCACGCTCCGCCATGTCGCGGTAGGCGGTGAAATACCCGCACTCGTAATTGGCGCACGATGCGACGACGAGCTTGTATTCGTCGATATCCGCCGTGTAGGCCGGCGCCGTGTGGGTCGCACCCACCGGGGAGACCTGATCATTCCAGCGGAAACGGTAGAAATAATCGGTGGCGGGTTTCAGACCGCGGGGGTCGACCTTCACCGTGTGATCGCTCGCAGCGGTGGCGCGATGCGTGCCCTTGCGCACGATCTTGGAGAACTCGCGGTCCGTGGCGATCTCCCATTCCACCGTCGCATCCTCGCCGATCCCCGACCCCGGCACAGCCTCCTTCGACACCGTCACACGGGTCCAGATGATCACGGAATCCGGCGTCGGATCACCGGACGCGACACCGTGCATGAACGCCGCGTACGGCTTCGGCTTCGGGGCCTGCGGCAAGCGTGCCGACGACAGCGACCGCGACGACGATAGCTGAGCATTCGCAGTGGCATTCCCGGCCACAGTCGCACCAGCGGCAGCTGCGGCGGAACCCGCGAGGAAGCGACGACGAGGAAGATTCTTATTAGCCATGCATAACACCTTCGAATCCGCCGTACAGCGGCGCAAGCGGAACTCGTCGGTGCCAACGAATGTTCCGCACGAATTCACAGGGAGTTCACTTGGCGTGAGTAAGCAAAAAGCCCGCACCATAACGGCGTGGGCTCGAAGCAAAGATGACTTAGAGGTTCGGGAACCAGATCGCGATCTCGCGCTCTGCGGACTCCGGAGAATCGGAGCCGTGCACAACATTCTCGCCGACCGTCAGAGCGAAGTCGCCGCGGATCGTGCCCGGGGTCGCCTTCTCGACCGGGTGGGTGCCACCGGCGAGCTGACGCCATGCGGCGATCGCAGACTCACCTTCAACAATGCCTGCGACCAGCGGCGCGGAGGTGATGAAGTCCACGAGCTCGCCGAAGAACGGCTTGTCCTTGTGCTCCTCGTAGTGCTTCTCAGCGGTCTCGCGGTCTGCGGTGCGCAGATCCATCTCGACGAGCTTCAGGCCCTTGCGCTCAATACGGGAGATGATCTCTCCCACGTGGCCGTTTGCGACACCGTCAGGCTTAATCAGAATCAGAGTGCGTTCAGTCATGGCTCCAACCCTACCGCCTGCTAGCTGACGTCGCGCACAACAGCCGCCGCAGTCTCATAGTCCGTGTTTCGGAACCACAGCTGCACCTGACGGACCGCCGAATCCTCGCGCCCCTCGGCCTTCAGACGGGAGACGGTGTCGCGTTGTTCATCGTCGAGCTCGATCGGCGCACCCTCTCGGGCGCTGTATGACCGGTACTTCTCCCTCAGACCGATGAACAGGAAAACGCCCGCCCCGGCCAGCAGCAACAGTGCCACCCACTTCGGAGTGTTCATGAACGCGAGGACGATCGCACCCAACGACAGGACCGCGGCGAGAGCGAGAGAACCAGCTTGCATGCATCCAAGGGTACCTGGGATGGAGCATGAAAATTATTTTGTTTTTCGATGCGAAGTAGTGCGATCCGCGTCACAATAGGGATATAGTTTTGCTTAGGTAACTTCCTAGGCGAAACGTGATGTTCATTCAGCGATCGCGAAAGGACCGACAGCATGACTGCGACCCTGACCCCCGCCTCCATCTACGCCAGCCCGTACCCGGACCTCGAGCTATTCGGAGGCACCGTCTACGAGCAGATCTTCAACGACCTCACCGACGAAGACGCCGCCCGGACCGCGATCACCGAGCTGACCACCGGCGACACCATCACTTACGGCGAACTGCAGCGCAAAGCCGATGCGGTCGCCGGGTACCTCGCGCAGCGCGGCATCGGTCCCGGCAGCGTCGTATCCCTTCAAATTCCCAACTCCATCAACTTCGCGGTCGCCCTGTTCGGCATCTTCCGCGCCGGGGCCACAGTCAACCCGATCGGCGTCCTCATGAACGCCGACGACGTGGAAAAGGTCGCAGAAATGGCCGGCGCAGACCTCTTCATCGGGATCTCCGACGTTGAGTGCGGGGAGCGTGTGAGGGAAGGGGATCTGGAGGGGATCGTCGATAAGCAATTGCCCGCTCCTGATGTCGACATTGACGGGACCGCGCTCGCGTCGGTGCCATTTTCTTCGGGCACGACTGGGATGCCGAAGGGCGTCATGCTGACGCACAGCAATCTCACCTCGAATGTCCTGCAATCGAAGTACATGCTGACAAAAAACGGCATGGGAAACGCCTCGGCGACGCTATCTCCCCTGCCGTTTTCCCACATTTACGGAATGACCGCACTGCTGCTAACCCCGATGATGCTGCGCTCCAACGTCCACACCATGCCGAAATTCGACCTCGAGACATTCCTGCGCGCGCACGGCGAACACGGCATCGAATTGACGTTCATCGCCCCGCCCATGGCCGTCGCCCTAGCGAAGCACCCGGCGGTCACGCCCGAAGGATTCGCCGCGAACAAGCTGATGTTCTCCGGCGCTGCACCGCTTGACGACGAAGTCGCGCGCGCTGTCGAACGCCGCCTCGGCACCGACTGCGTGCAGGGCTACGGCATGACCGAGACATCCCCCGCGGTCAATATCGGCATCAAAGGCGAGACGAACCCCGGCTCGATCGGCTACCCCGTCCCGAACACCGAATGCCGCGTCGTGGATATCGAGACACTCGCAGACGTCCCGCACGGCGAATCCGGCGAGCTCCTCGTGCGCGGGCCGCAAGTCATGCAGGGATACCTCAACAACAAGGAAGCCACCGACGAGACCTTCGTCGACGGCGGGTGGTTGCGCACCGGCGACGTCGCGCGTGTCGACGAAGACGGACGCTTCTACATCGTCGACCGCGCCAAAGAAGTGATCAAATACAAGGGCTACCAGGTCGCACCCGCCGAACTCGAGGCCCTGCTACTCACGCACGAAGCAATTGCCGACGCCGGCGTTGTCGGCGTCGAACGCGACGGACTCGAGATCCCGCGCGCATTCGTCGTGCTTCAGCAAGGAGCGGAACTGACCGCCGAGGAGCTCATGAAGTGGGTCGCCGAGCGCGTCACCCCCTACAAGAAGGTGCGCGCAGTGACCTTCCTCGACGAGATCCCCAAGAACCCCACCGGCAAGATTCTGCGCAAGGACCTGCGCCTTATCCCGCTGGAGGGGTAGCTTCCCGCCGCCTTCGGGGGCAGTGCGACGCATCCCACATAAAGTCTGCGCGAATTCCTCTGTAAAGTTCTGCGACATAAGTCACAATTAAGAGTGTTATGGTTTTGCTCCACATTTCCACTGGGAGCGGAACCACACTCCGGAACCCAAGAAAAGAGGGAATCATGGCTGACAACCCAGTCCACGAGCTGCTGGACCCGAAGACCGACTACTACCAGGTATTCGCTGACATCGAGGGCGAGGACCTCGAGTGGTGGAAGAAGGCCCGCGACTTCGGTGAATTCGCCCGCCCCTACGTCAACGAGGGATGGGAAAAGGCCGAGTACCAGATCCCCGTCGTCGCCGAGGCCGGTAAGCGCGGCCTATTCCGCGATGCCATCGAGATCGAGGGTGAGCCGCACATGTCCGTGCGTGCTGCACGCCTGATGGCCTTTGAGCTTGCCCGTACCGACGCGTCGCTTGGCACCGCTTTCGGTGTCCAGGCCGGTCTCGCGATGCAGTCCATCGCGCTGTGCGGCTCCGAGGAGCAGAAGGCGAAGTACCTGAAGCCGATGTGCCACCTGGAACTCCGCGGCGCTTTCGCTCTGACTGAGCCGGACCACGGCTCCGACTCCATCGCGCTGGAGACCACCGCAACCCGCGAGGGCGACGAGTGGGTCATCAACGGCGAGAAGAAGTGGATCGGCCACGGCTCGGTCGGCCACATCGCGGTCGTGTGGGCGCGCGACACCGAAGACGGCCAGGTCAAGGGCTTCATCGTCGACCAGGACCAGGAGGGCTACGAGGCGGAGACGATCGTCGGCAAGGCATCGCTGCGCGGCATTCCGCAGGCGCACATCAAGCTTAACGACGTCCGCGTTTCCGACGACCGCCGCCTCCCCGGCGCCAACTCCTTCCGCGACTGCGCAAAGGTGCTGGCTGGCACCCGCGTCTCCGTCGCATGGGCCTCCCTCGGCCTGGCGACCGACTGCTACGAGAAGGCGCTCGACTACGCGCAGCGTCGCGTCCAGTTCGGCCGCCCCTTGGTAAAGAACCAGATCATCCAGCAGCGTCTCGCCGACATGCTGCAGGATCTCACCTCGATGTTCCTGTACTGCCGCCGCCTACTCGAGCTGGAGGAATCCGGCGAGCTGACCGAGCAACAGGCCGCCCTGGCGAAGGTCCACTGCACCCGCGCCGCACGCAAGATCTCCGCTGACGCCCGCGACATGTTCGGCGGCGTGGGCATCCTGCTGGAAAACGACGTGGCACGCCACCACGCCGACATCGAGGCCCTGCACACCTACGAGGGCACCGACACGATGCAGTCCCTGATCGTGGGCAAGTCCATCACCGGCGTCGGCGCATTCGCCGGCTAAGGCACACGCTGAAAATGAGCTGCATCGCGACCGAGAATGGAAGCGGTGCAGCTTTTCGCGCGAAAGCTACAGAAAGCGAGAAATACTCATGACTGAAGAGAACGTGACCGACGGCGTGGCCGCCCTCCTCAACCCGAAGACGGACTACTACCGCGTATTCGCCGATGTCGACGGCGAAGACCTCGAATGGTGGAAGAAGGCCCGCGAGTTCATGGAGTTCGCCCGCCCCTCCATCAACGAGGCCTGGGAGAAGGCCGAGTACAACATTCCCGGTGTCGAGGAAGCCGCTCGCCGCGGCCTGGTCACCGACGGCATTTCCATCGACGGCAAGCCGGGCATCTCGATCCGCGCGAACCGTCTGATCCAGATGGAATTCGCCCGCACGGACGCGTCCACCGCGACCGCACACATCGTGCAGTCCGGCCTGGCGATGCGCTCGATTTCCGAGTGCGGCTCCGAAGAGCAGAAGGCCAAGTACTTGGGCCCGATGTCGCGCATGGAGATCCGCGGCGCCTTCGCGCTGACGGAGCCGGACCACGGTTCGGATTCGATCGGCCTTGAAACGTCCGCACGCCGTGAGGGCGACGAGTGGATCATCAACGGCGAGAAGAAATGGATCGGCCACGGCTCCGTCGGTCACATCACGATCGTGTGGGCGCGCGACGAAGAGGACGGCGAGGTCAAGGGCTTCATCGTCGACCAGGACCAGGAGGGGTACTCGGCGGAGACGATCGTGGGCAAGGCATCGCTGCGCGGCATTCCGCAAGCACACATCACGCTTAACGACGTCCGCGTTTCCGACGACCGCCGCCTCCCCAATTCCCACTCCTTCCGAGACACCGCGAAGGTGCTCACCGGCACCCGCATCGCGGTGGCGTGGGTCGCGCTCGGCATGGCGATCGACTGCTACGAGAAGGCACTCGACTATGCACAGCGCCGCGTCCAGTTCGGTCGCCCCCTGGTGAAGAACCAGATCATCCAGCTGCGCCTGGCCGACATGCTGCAGGAAGTGACCTCGATGGCGCTGTACTGCCGCCGTCTGCTGGAACTCGAGGAGGCCGGCGAACTCAACGAGAAGCAGGCAGCCCTGGCGAAGGTCCACAACACCCGCGGCGCACGCAAGATCGCGGCCGACGCCCGAGACATGTTCGGCGGCGTGGGCATCCAGCTCGAAAATGACGTGGCACGCCACCACGCCGATATCGAGTCGCTCCACACCTACGAGGGCACGGACACCATCCAGTCCCTCATCGTGGGCAAGTCGATTACCGGAGTGTCCGCTTACCGCTCCTAAGGCACTCTGAATGCCGGGTCCTGCTAACGCAGGGCCCGGTTTTGTGTTTTAACGGCCGAAGAGAGTACTCATGGCGCCGAACGGGGGATGTGTGCGACGCACGGGTGTTCCGCGCGGTGAAACCCAGACCGGGGTGCCCCGGCGCATGTGAATACGCCCGCGTTTTCGCCGCCGTGGATCGTCGTCGTTGACGCGGTTGTGGTAGCTGCACAAGGGCGCGAGGTTGTCCAGGTTGGTCTCCCCTCCCCTGCTCCACGGTGTGACGTGGTGGATCTCGCATGTGTCTGCGCCGTGGCGGCAGAACGGCTGCGAGCACATCGGCATCGCGGCTCGCGCGAGATCCCGCTGCTTCTGGTTGGCGAAGCGGCTCAACCGGTACAAGTTCACCGCGCCCTGCTGCGGGTGGAAGACCGCAGCTTCCAGCTCATTGTCGGCGGTGGCGATGAAACGGTTGAGGAATTCTGCACCCGTCATGGTCGTGCCGTCGGTAAGCCCGAGAATGACCTCGTCGCCACTACCGCGGACAATATCCACGAAATCCGGCAGACCGACAAGAACAAGCGGCCGCGGTTGCGCGTGCGGGACGCCTGTAACGGGCGGGCCGTCGGTGTTGCCTTCGGAGTTGCCTTCGAGGTTGCCGCGCAGCAGGTCCTCGAATCTGGACGCCATCTGGGGCATGGCGGGCTTCGAGGAATCAATGCCGTCACGCAGAAATTGCTCGGTGTCGGCGAGCAGGCGGTCGTCGGCGGTCACGGTCATGGAGCGCTTCCCCATCTTCGAACGGCCGAATTTGACGGCGTCTGCGGGCGCAGCAGGTTCCGGGTCCGGCACGAGCTGTTTCGCGCGGCGCTTCACAGCGTCGAAGGTGCCGCGGCTGTTCAGTAAGGAAAGGCGGGTCTTCCAGCGGGTGGAGGGATCGTCGATAAGCGAAAGGCGCGTTTCGATGAACGCGAGCTGATCGATAGAAAGCTCGCTCGTCCGCGCCTTCTCGAGGGCTTTTCGTTGCCATTTCGTCCATTTCGTGCGCCCGAAATAGGTGTTGCTCACTGCTTCCCAATCGCGGACGCGCCGCGGATCGAGCCCGGCGGCGAGCGCGACCTCGCGGTCAAAATCCGCGAGCGAGTCCACAACGCTGTCGGACAGCGTGCGGATCATGTCAGTGAACGTCATGATTTTCACGCTAACCGAAACCGCAACCCGTAGAAAGCGATCTTTGCGCATTATAGTGCGCAAAACCGGCACCCTGCGATCGTGCGGGGTGCCGGTTTTGGCGAGAGCCGGTTAGTTATTCAGCGGCTTGCGCGTGGTCGCCATGGACACGGCGCGGTCGTGGTTCTCCTGGCGCTGGAGCACCTCGGTGGCGGCGTCGACCTGGCGCTGGGCCAGCTCGTCCTCGGTCGCGGTGCCCTCGCCGGTGAAGACCTTGGCGAGAGCCTCGCCGACGGCCTTGTCGGTCTCGGAACCGTCGGTGTACTCCAAGGTCTCGCCAGTGAGCGGGAGCTCGGCGTCGGCGGGTGCGGAGTAGCCCTCGGCAAGCTTCTTCACCAGCTCGAGAGCGCCCTCGACGACGTGGTCCGGGGACTGGATGACCTCGTCATTCTCACGCCAGAAATCGACGTTGACAGCCGGGACCGGCTTGACGTTGAGCAGGACGCCGAAAGCGGTGGCGTGCGGGTTCGGGGCGCCGATCTCGACCAGGCGCTCCAGCAGGCGCACCGGGCCGGACCAGGCCGGGAAGAGGCCGACGTTGCGCTCCGGGAAGCCCACTCGGGACTCGGCGTGGATCACAGAAGCGTCGGTGTGCAGCAGCAGCTCCATGCCGCCGCCCAGTGCGACGCCGCGGACAGCGCCGACCACCGGGTACGGAGCGATGCGTGCGCCGTGCAGGCCGTCGATGCCCTGCTTGATGGTGCGTGCCAGCTCCTCAGCGTCACCCTCCGGACCGGAGAGCTTCGCCAGGGTGCCCAGGTCGGCGCCGGCGGAGAAGGCGCGCTCCTCGTCGTTGGCGATGACCAGACCCTTGAGGTCCCACTCCGGCGCGTGCGTCCACAGCTCGGTGACGGCGTTGGAGTTGGAGTTCATCGGGGTCTTGTAGACGAAGACACCGAAGCCGGCGTAGTCGCCGTCGGTGAGCTTGTACACGGTGGCGTCGTCGTTGCCGGCGATCTCCTCGGCGCCAGCGACCAGGTCAGCCACGCGGATGACGCCCTCGCGTTCCGGCAGGTCGGTCAGGTTGCCGTCAGTGCCGAGCACCTTGCCGTCGGCGTAGAAGCCGCCGGCCTGCTTAGCGGACTGAAGCAGGGACGGGGCGTCGTCGATAAGCGATGCGACGAAGTCGATGCCCAGCGAATCCGCGAGTGCGAACGGCCCCTTCTTCCAGCCGTAACCGAGCTGCATCGCGATGTCGATCTGGTCGACCGTGTCGGCGATCTCCGGCGCGGTGTCGCAGCAGTACTTGATGAAGGTCGCGAAGACCTCCTTCGCGTAGTCGCCCTCCGGGGTGCCCGACTCGATGAGCTCCTTCGGGTCCTTGCCGACCTCGAATTTCTCCTTCGGGCGGTAGTCGCCGGCGGCGAAGTCGTAGACCTCGTCGCGGCCGCGGTAGAAACCGGACTCCGCGGTGCGGCCGGTGAAGCCCTTGTCCAGGAGGGTCTTGAACTCTTCGCGCTCGACGATGTTGTAGTCGTGGTACGCGTCGGACTCCGGCAGGGCCTTCAGCAGCGAACCCCAAATGCCCGGGACGAGCTGGATGCCGACGTAGTCGAACAGGCCGAAGATGCCGGTACGCGGCACGCCGAACGGGCGACCGAACGCGACGTCCGCCTGCTCCGGCTTGATGCCGGTATCGAAAGCGGTCTTCGCGCCGACCGCCATCCAGAAGTTGCCGATGCGGTTCGCGATGAAGCCCGGGGTGTCGCGGCAGTCCACGACGACCTTGCCCATCTGGCGCTCCAGCACGTGGTGCATCTGCTCCTTGACCTCGGTGGAGGTGTCCGGGCCCTCGACGTACTCCACCAGGCGCATCACGCGCGGCGGGTTGAAGAAGTGGGTGATGGAGAAGTCGCGCTTGAACTCGTCGGATGCCTCGCCGAGCAGGACCTCCAGCGGGATGGTGGAGGTGTTCGACGACACCGGGGTGCCCGGCTTGCGGTGGGCGTCGACCTTGGCGAAGGTGTCGCGCTTGACGTCGATGTCCTCGAAGACGGCCTCGACGATCCAGTCGACCTCACCGAGGCGGTCCAGGTGGTCCTCAGTGTTGCCCGGGGTGATCAGCTCCGCGTTCTCGGGGCGCTGGAAGCCGTGGCGCTTCAGCTGGGTGTCAATGCCCTTCTGGGCGCGGCCGTTCCGCTCGTCCCCTTCAGCTCCTTCGATCGGCAGATCGAGGAGCTGAACCTTGATGCCCGCGTTGGCCATGTGCGCGGCGATGCCGGCACCCATGGAACCGGCGCCGAGAACTGCTGCTGTAGTGATGTCTTTAGCTGCCATGTGTTTTAAACCTCCAGAATGAGTGCGATGCCCTGGCCGCCGCCGATGCAGGCGGTGACCAGGCCGTAGCCGCCACCAGCGTTCTTCAGCTGGTGGATGAGCTTGGTGGTCAAAACGACGCCGGTGGCGCCGATCGGGTGGCCGAGCGCGATGGCGCCACCCTGGATATTGGTCTTGTCGTTGTCGAAGCCGAGCTGGTCCGCGACAGCGATGCACTGTGCGGCAAAGGCCTCGTTGGACTCGATGAGCTTGATGTCGTTCAAGGACAGGCCGGCCTTGTCCAGCGCCTTCGGCACAGCGGCGACGGGGCCGAGACCCATGGTGGCCGGGTCGCAGCCGGCGACACCCCAGGAGACGATCTTGGCCAGCGGCTCGAGGCCGAATTCCTTCAGGCCGGACTCGTTTGTCATGACGGTGGCGGCAGCGGCGTCGTTGATGCCGGAGGAGTTACCGGCGGTGACGGTGCCTTCCTTGCTAAACGACGGGCGCAGCCCCGCCAGTTTCTCCAACGTGGTCTGGCGCGGGTGCTCGTCGGTGGTGAACTCGCCGACCGGGACGATCTGTTCCTCGAATTCGCCGTTCGCGATCGCAGCGGCGGCGCGCTCCTGCGACTGCAGGGCGTATTCGTCCTGGCGCTCGCGGGAGATGTCGTGCTTCGCGGCGATGTTCTCGGCGGTGATGCCCATTCCGCCGTTGCCCATCGGGTCGGTCAGGGCCCCGGTGAGCCAGTCGATCAGGCGGCCATCGCCCATCTTGCGGCCCTGGCGCATGCCCTCGACGGAGTACGGAGCCTGGGACATGACCTCGACGCCGCCGGCGAGCGACAGCTTCGCGTCACCAGTGATCAGCTGCTGAGCGGCGGAAATGATCGCCTGCACGCCGGAGCCGCAGAGGCGGTTCACACCGTACGCGTGGGAGCTCTGCGGCAGTCCAGCCTCCAAAGCCACAGCGCGGGAGGTGTAGTTGTCGCGCGGGATCGTGGTGACCACATTGGCCCACACGGAGGAGTCGAAGTTCTCGGCGGGAACGCCGGATTCTTCGATGACGGCCTTGGCGATGTGGGTGCCGAGGTCGATGGTGGCCATACGGGACAGCGAACCGCCGAACGTGCCGACGGGCGAGCGCTTGGCCTGGGTGATGTAAATAGGCTCAGACATGGATCTCCTTCATCGATTGTGCTGGATTACACATCCACACAATTATAGGAAAGATCACAGTGGAGTTCCGCGCCTCGATCACTTTTTCTGACCGGGGTAGCACCGCTCACATTTCGCAGTGCTTATCGACGGGCCACCCCGCCTCACCTACCCCTCGTCGGCAGTGCCCAGGTGCTGCGTGGTGAGGAGCCCGCGGCGCTGGCGTTCCAGGATATCGGCGCGCATTTTCACGATCAGGAACCAGACAATTCCGAACATGATGCCCACTGCTCCGACTGACCAGTGGATGAAAAAGCCGATGATGATGAGGGGGACTTGGAGGGCGACGTCGATAAGCAATACTCCCGGGCGTCGCTGGAAGAATGCCGCAATGAAATGCGCGAACCCCATGACGGTGATGAACACCCAGTTGAACGTGGTCCACATTTCGCCGTCGTTGATCTTGAGGATGACGGTCAGGCACAGCCAGATCGTGATCGCTTCCATGATCAGGGTGCCGGAGAGCACGCCGGATAGGCCTTTGATCGGGTCCTTGACGGGCGCGGAGCCGGGGCCGAGCGGGCCGTACTCGACGGGTTTGCGGGGCGTGCGGGACATTATTCGGGGTCCTTTCCAAACATGGCGCGAGCCTCACCGGCGGTGACGACGGAGCCAGTGATGAGCACTCCCGAGCCGGACTGCGCGCCGACGGCTTCGAGCGCTTCTTCGGCGAGCTCGACGGCGAGCGTGTACGCGGACGGGAGGTGCTCTTCGACGTGGACGCGCTCCTCGCCGAAGATGTCGCGCGCGGTCTCGGCGAGCTCGTACGCGTCGGTGGCGCGCGGCGACGAGTTCTGGGTGATGACCACTTCGCTCAACACGGGTTCGAGGGCGGTGAACACGCCGACGGCATCTTTGTCGTCGAGGATGCCGAGTACGCCGATGAGGCGCGCGAAGTTGAAATCGCGCTCGATCGCGGCGGCGAGGGCTTGGGCGCCGTGCGGATTGTGGGTGGCGTCGACGAACGTCGTCGGGGTGGAACGCACACGCTCAAGACGCCCCGGGGACACGGCGGCGGCGAACCCAGCGCGGACGGTGTCGGCGTCGAGGGGCTTTTCCGCGCCGGCGCCGAAGAACGCTTCGACAGCGGCGAGTGCGACGGCTGCGTTCCGGGCCTGGTGCGGGCCGGACAACGGCAGGAAGATGTTGTCGTAGGTGCCGGACAGGCCGCGCAGTTTCAAGGTTTGGCCGCCGACGGCGACGCCGGCTTCTTCGACGCCGAATTCTTCATCGAGACGCGCGACCGCGGTGCCAACCTCGACGGTGCGCTCCAAGATGACGCGCATTGCGTCGGGTTCTTGGTTCGCGACGACGGTGACGGCCTCAGGGCGGCGGACGATCCCAGCCTTCTCCCCCGCGATCTCGGCGAGGGTGTCGCCAAGGTAGTCGGTGTGGTCGAGGCCGACGGGCATGATGACGTCCACGTCGGATTCAACGACATTCGTCGCGTCCCACGTGCCGCCCATGCCGACCTCGACGACAGCAATCTCGACGGGCGCATCGGCGAAAGCGGCGAGCGCGATCGCGACGGTCACCTCGAAATACGACATGGGGTGGTCGCTTTTCGCATCGACCATCTCAATGAAGGGTGTGATTTCGTCGTAGATGCGCACGAAATCAGCCGGGTGAATCGGCTGACCGTCAATGCCGACGCGCTCGGTGATCGACTGCAGGTGCGGGCTCGTCGTGCGGCCCACACGCGCGCCGAAGGAGCGCAGCAGCGACTCGATCATGCGCACCGTTGACGTTTTGCCGTTCGTGCCGGCGACATGAATGACCTTATAAGCGCGCTCGGGGTGGCCGAGGAAGTCCATGAGCATCTCGATGCGCTCGAGGCTCGGGTCGATCTTCGTTTCCGGCCAGCGCGCAAGCAATTCGCGCTCCACACGCGCGAGTTCGGCGAGATCATCCTCGCTCACGGGGCGCGGGACGGGGGCGGCGGAGTCGGGGTCGGCGGGGGTGTCGTCGATAATCTCGTCGCCCAAATTGAGAACGAGCCCGTCTTCGTCCATGCGGATGTCGTATCCGCTCTCCTCGCGGTCCGCCACTACTTGGCCTCCGGAAGCGCGGCAAGGCGGGCGGTGACGCGCTCGACCTCTTCCTGCGCGACCTTCTGGCGCTCGCGGATCTTCTCCACGACCTCGGCCGGGGCCTTGGACAGGAAGGACTCGTTGCCTAGCTTCTTGCCGGTGTTGTCCAGCTCCTTCTGCGCGGCAGCGAGCTCCTTTTCGAGGCGCTTGCGCTCAGCCGCGACGTCGACGGTGCCCGAAGTGTCCAGGGCCGCGTCCAGGGTGGTTTCGGCGAGACGCACTTCAATGCTTGCCGACGCCTCAAAGTCCTCCCCCGGCTCCTCAACCTTCGCGATCGAGCGGATCATTTCCTCCTGGCCGACAAGGTCCGCCTTGGCGAAATCAAGGCGCGCCGGCACCTTCTGCGACGGCTTGACGCCCTGGTCAGAGCGGAAACGGCGCAGCTCTGTGATCAGCGCGATCGCGTCGTTAATGCGGCGCTGGGCAACCTCGTCGACCTCGGCGCCGCCGTTGGTGTCCTCTGCGGTCGGCCACGGCGCGAGGCACAGGGAGTCCTTTTCGGTGAGAGCTTTCCAGAGGACCTCGGTGACGAACGGCATCGTCGGGTGCAGCAGGCGCAGCACCACGTCGAGGACGCGGCCGAGGACGATCTGGGTGGTGCGGCCGCGTGCGGTCTCGCCGTCGCGCGGGATCTGGGTCTTCGCGATCTCGAGGTACCAGTCGCAGAGCTCATCCCAGGTGAAGTGGTAGAGCTCCTCGTTGGCTTTGGAGAACTGGTAGTCGTCGAGAAGCTTATCGACGTTGCCCCGCACCGTTTCCAGCCTGTCCAGGATCCAGCGGTCTGCGTCGGTGAGCTCCTCGCGCGCCGGCAGCGGACCGACGGCGGCGCCGTTCATGAGGGCGAATTTGGTGGCGTTGTAGAGCTTGGTCGCGAAATTGCGGGCGGCCGCGGCGTTGTCGTCGCCGATCGGCAGGTCGATGCCCGGGTTCGCGCCGCGGGCGAGAGCGAAGCGCAGTGCGTCCGCACCGTAATCGCGCACCCAGTCCATCGGGTCAATGCCGTTGCCGAGGGACTTCGACATCTTCCGGCCCTTCTCGTCGCGGACCAGACCGTGAAGGAAGATATTGTCGAACGGCACTTCCGGCCGATCGTCCTGGCCTTGGCCCAGGACATCGGCTGTTTGAGTGCCGGCGAAGGTGCCGAACATCATCATGCGGGCGACCCAGAAGAAGAGAATGTCGTAGGCGGTGACAAGCACCGTCGTCGGGTAGAACTTCTCCAGCTCCCGGGTATTGTCCGGCCAGCCCATCGTGGAAAACGGCCACAGGGCTGACGAGAACCAGGTGTCCAGGACGTCCGGGTCCTGCTCGTAGCCAACTGGTGCTTCCTCGTCGGGGCCGAGGCAGATGATGTCTCGGTTGCCGTCGGCGTCTTCTGGGCCGTACCAGATCGGGATGCGGTGGCCCCACCACAGCTGGCGCGAAATGGTCCAGTCGTGCATGTTGTCCACCCAGTCAAAGTAGCGCTTCTCCAGGGAGTTCGGGTGGATGACGGTGTCGCCCTGACGGACGGCATCGCCGGACATGCGGGCGAGCTCGGAGACCTTCACGAACCACTGCAGCGACAGGCGCGGCTCGATCGGCTCGCCGGTGCGCTCGGAGTGGCCGACGGAGTGGACGTAGGGGCGGACTTCCTTGACGATTCGCCCCTGCTCCGCCAGTGCCTCACGCACCTTCACGCGGGCTTCTTCGCGGGTCAGGCCGTCGAACTGGGTTCCGGTGTCGGCGATGCGTCCGGTCTTGTCCATGATGATGGGCATGTCCAGGTCGTGGCGCAGGCCCATCTCGTAGTCGTTCGGGTCGTGGGCCGGGGTGATCTTCACCGCACCGGTGCCCAGCTCCCGGTCGACGTAGTCGTCGGCGATGACCTTCAGCTTCAGGTCGTCGCGGAACGGGTGGTCGAATTCTTCGCCGATGAGGTGCTGGTAGCGCTCGTCATCGGGGTGGACGGCGATAGCGACGTCGCCAAGCATCGTCTCCACGCGGGTGGTGGCGACAATGAGGTGCGGCTCATCGTCATTGAGCGAGCCGTAGCGGATGGAGACGAATTCGCCCTCGACGTCCTTGTAGACGACCTCGATATCGGAGACGGCGGTCTCCAGCACCGGGGACCAGTTGACCAGGCGGTAATCCTGGTAGATCATCCCGGCGTCGAAAAGCTGCTTGAAAATGGTGACGACCGCGCGGTTGAGCCCTTCGTCCAGCGTGAAACGCTCCCGCGACCAGTCGACGGAATCGCCGATCGCGCGCATCTGCGAGGTGATCGTGCCGCCGAACTTCTCTTTCCACTCCCACACGCGCGAGATGAATTCCTCGCGGCCGTAGTCGTAGCGGTCCTTGCCCTCGGTCTCCTTGAGCATCGCCTCGACCTTGGTCTGCGTGGCGATGCCCGCGTGGTCCATGCCCGGCAGCCACAGGACCTCGTAGCCCTGCATGCGCTTGCGGCGGACCAACGAATCCATCAATGTGTGGTCGAGCGCGTGCCCCATGTGCAGCTGGCCCGTGACATTCGGCGGCGGCAACACGATCGAATAGGCGGGCTTATCGGAAGCCGGGTCGGCCGTGAAATAGCCCTTGGCCACCCAATCGTCGTAGATCCCCTGCTCGAGGTCCTGAGGTTCCCAGCTCTTCGGCAGGGCGTCTGCCCGGCTGGCACCGATGAGCTGCTCGTTGTACGTCGCGCTAGATTCAGTCACGGTTAGACAGTGTAGCCGTCGTACCCAGCCGGGCTTCGAGGGTGTTAGAAGAGCTTGTCGGCGATCTCCGCCTCGGCGCGCAACGCCTCGATATTGGCGTCGACGCGCGCCCGCTGTGCGTCGTCAATCTCAAGCCCTTCGACCGTGCCCCAACGGCCGTTGATGCCGATGACTGGGAAGCCGAACACGAGGCCCTCGTCGACCCCGTAGCTGCCCTGCGAGACGACCGCGGACGTGGTCCACTTGCCCTCCGTGCCGGTGACCCAGTCGCGCATGTGGTCCACGGCTGCCGACGCCGCAGATGCCGCCGACGAGCGGCCGCGCACCTTGATGATCTCGCCGCCACGCTTGGCCACACGCGGAATGAACTCGTTTTCGTACCACTCGCGCTCCACGCGGTCCGCCACGGACTCGCCGCCGACCGTCGCGTACGTGATGTCCGGGAACTGGGTGTCCGAGTGGTTGCCCCACACGACGATGTTCTCGAATGCACTCGAGTGCTCCCCGAGCTTTTCCGACAGCATCGAGATCGCGCGGTTGTGGTCGAGGCGCATGAGCGCGTTGAAGTGCTCCGGCCCGACGTCCGGCGCTGCCTTGTTCGCGATGTACGCGTTCGTGTTCGCCGGGTTGCCCACGACGAGCACGCGCACATCGTCTGCCGCGTGGTCATTGATCGCGCGTCCCTGCTCGACGAAAATCTTCCCGTTGGCTGCGAGCATGTCCGCGCGCGACTCTCCCTCGCCGCGCGGCTTCGCGCCGACGAGGAACGCCGCGTTGACGCCGTCGAAGGCCTTCGCCGGATCGTCGGTTACCGTGATCGAGCGGACGTTGCCCAGCGCGGAGTCGTTGAGCTCCATCGCCACGCCCTCAGCCGTGCCCACGGCGTCCGGAATATCCAGCAGTGTCAGGTCCACGAGGGTGTCTGCCCCGAATACTTCGCCGGACCCGATCCGCCACAGCAGCGAATAGGCGATATTGCCGGCGGCACCCGTGACGGCCACCTTGACGGACTTCGTGGGATCGAGCGGATTAGTCATTTCTTCTCCTTCGCTTTGCTCCCTCTACCCGGGTGGGCGGTACCCCCCGAATAGGCGTGCGGGCTCTCTGAACATCACCCATGCTACCCCCGTTGCACTAGGCAATTTCCACATTCTGCGCCCACCTTCTTCCGTTCATTCGGCACGGCCTACCCCATTTGGGCACGATAATAAGGACACGACAGGGCATTTGCGTCCCCGCCGTGAGACCGTTTTCAAGCTTCAAAGGAGACGTTGTGACGGAGTCCCCGCAACCCGGCACCCAGTCCGGCGATGAGCCTGCCGACAAGGCCGACACCGCCGCGCTGGACCGCGCCGTGGACATTGCGCTGATCCATTTCGCGCAGGAAGGGTACGCCGCCACCAAGCTCGACATGATCGCGCGCGAGGCCGGCATGTCCAAGCGCATGCTGCATTACCACTTCGGCGACAAGCGCGAACTTTACCGCCGCGCGCTCAACCGCGCGGCGTGGAGCTTCATCCCGCCCCAGGAATTCCTGGACCGTTCCTACGCAGTCCCAGTCGAGGGCATCCGCCGCTTCGTGGACGTGCTGTACAACCGGATGATCCAGAACCCGGATTCAATCCGCCTGTTTTTGCGCGAGAATCTCGATCCCGTGCTCAGCCCAGAGGAATTCACCGCCACCCGCAACGATTCGGAGGTGCTTCTCCAGATTGAACGCCTCCTGCTGATGGGCCAAGACGCGGGTGCGTTCCGTCCGGGCATTTCCGCGACCGATGTCGTTGTGCTCATCGCGTCCCTGACATTCTTCCGCGTAGGCAATCACGCCACGATGGATGAATTCGGCGGCTTGAACTTGCTCAGCCCCACCAACACGGAGGGCATGCGCCGCCTCACCATTGACGCGGTGCTGACATTCCTCACGTCGAATATCACCCATTCGGGCTACGAGTCGTACCTGACGTATTCCACGCCCGCCGTCACGCAGCCCGCAAGCCAGGAAGAGTCCAGCGAGGGCGACTACATCGCGGACACGCTTGTCGACGACATCTACGACCCCAACTACACCGACACCCCGTCCGGCGAATAGCTGGGGCCTGCCCTGTTACGCGGACTTCTTGGACTTCCGCAGCACGTATTCCGGCTCGCCGGCCCCGTTGATCACGTCAGCGTCCACCACGACTTCTTCGACGTCTTCACGGTCGGGCAAGTCGTACATGATGGGCACCAGGGTGTCCTCCATGATCGCGCGCAGGCCACGCGCGCCAGTACCACGGTCAGCGGCCTTCTTCGCCACTGCCGACAACGCGTCGTCGGTGAAGCGCAGCTCCGCACCGTCCATGGAAAACAGACGCTGGTACTGCTTCACCAGGGAGTTCTTTGGCTCAGTAAGCACGCGGACGAGTGATTCCTCATCGAGGTTCTCCACAGCCGCCACGATGGGCAAGCGGCCGATGAATTCCGGAATCAGACCGAATTTGACCAGGTCCTCCGGCTGCACCTGCGCGAGCATATTCTGCTCCTCGCGCTCCGCCGCACTATCGATCTCCGCGCCGAAACCAATGCCCTTTTTGCCCACGCGCTCCGCGATGACCTTGTCCAGGCCCGCGAATGCGCCAGCCACCACGAACAGGATATTGGTGGTGTCCACCTGAATGAATTCCTGGTTCGGGTGCTTGCGGCCGCCCTGCGGCGGAACGGAGGCGACAGTGCCCTCGAGGATCTTCAGCAGCGCCTGCTGCACGCCCTCACCCGACACGTCGCGGGTGATCGACGGGTTCTCCGACTTGCGGGAGATCTTGTCCACCTCGTCGACGTAGATGATGCCGTTCTGCGCGCGGTCCACATCGAAATCCGCGGCCTGGAGGAGTTTGAGCAGGATATTCTCCACGTCTTCGCCGACGTAGCCTGCTTCCGTCAAACTCGTCGCATCCGCGATGGCGAACGGGACATTCAGCATCCGCGCGAGCGTCTGCGCCAGGTAGGTCTTGCCCGAACCAGTAGGGCCGAGCAGCAAAATATTGGACTTGGCGATCTCGACGTCCTCGTCCTTCTTCCGCAGACTGCCCTTGTCCGTGCGCACACGCTTGTAATGGTTGTACACCGCGACAGCCAGAGTGCGCTTCGCCGGGTCCTGCCCAATCACGTACTGATCCAAAAACGCCGTGATCTCGGACGGACGCGGGAGCTTGCCTTCCTCGCCGCTGTCCTGGGACTGGGCACCAGCCAGCTCTTCCTCAATGATCTCGTTACACAGTTCAATGCACTCGTCGCAGATGTACACACCGCCGCCGGCGATGAGTTTGCGCACTTGCTTCTGACTCTTGCCGCAGAAGGAGCACTTCAACAGGTCGGAACTGTCTTGCGTAACTGCCATGGGGTGTTCTACTTCTCGCTTTTACGTCTTCTTGTCGGTTCAGGATCGTGCTGTGAACCCCAACGCTACCCGGTGGGGTGAACATTCCCGATGCGGCCGTTCGAACAACTCGAACACTGCCACTGAGCTCTCCTTCCCACCACTATTTCAGATGGAAGCCACGCACAGTGGGAGGCCCCGCTGAGCGCCTGCACGCAGCGTCGTTTTTGGGAACAATGAAAAGCATGACCACACTGCATTCCATCGTATCCGGCAACGAATCCAGCGAGAAAACCGTCGTTCTGCTCCCGTCCATCGGCACCACGCACGAGGCATGGGAGCCGCAGATGTCAGCCTTGGAAGGTGATTACCGCGTCGTGCGCATCGATCACCGCGGCCACGGCGACTCCCCCACCCCGGCTGTCGATTTGGGAATGACCACCGTCGACGATCTCGCACAGGACGTGCTAGAGACGTTGACCTCGTTGGGCATCGAGCACTGCACCATCGTCGGGCTGTCCATGGGCGGCGCGATCGCGCAGTACCTGGCTGCGACTTCCGACCGCATTGACCGCGCTGTCTTCGCCTCCACCGCCACTTTCCTCGGCGGTGCCGGCAAGTGGCAGGAACGCTCCGATACCGCGCGCGACAGCGGCATGGATTCCATCGTGGACCCGACCGTGGACAACTGGTTCACGGAGGGATTCAAGGAAAGGGAGGCGGGTGTCGTCGATAAGTTCAAAGCGATGGTCGGATCCGTCGACCCCGAAGCGTACGCGCAATGCGGCGATGCCCTGGCGAAGTGGGGCTTTGACGAGCGTCTGCAGGAGATCAGCATTCCGGTGCTGACCATCGCCGGTGCCGAGGACCCCTCGACTGGCCCGAAGCAGCTCCAGGAGATCGCCGCGGGCGTGACCGGTGAGGCCCAGTGCGTCGTCATCGAGGACGCTTCCCACCAAGTCGGCACCGAGCAGCCCGAGAAGTTCAACGAGGCCCTACTGGCGTTTTTGGCGAAGTAGACTGCGGCCTATGATGTTTCGCCGTTTCGCCATCGCCAGCTGTACCCTCGCTCTCCCGCTCGCCATGGCGGGTTGCTCCGAGGACCAGGACATCGCCGAGCCGGAGCCGAGCACCTCGACTGCCAGCGAAACGGCAAGCGAAACAGCCAGCGAAATTGCCAGCGAGACGACCGAACCCGAGTACTCGCTCGTCTCCCCCGCTGAGTTTTTGGACGAGCGCGGCGAGACTGCCGTGATCGAAATGGACAAGGCGGGCACGAACTATTTCTGCGTCCTCGGCGCAGCGTCTGTCGCGTGTTCCGCGAACCCCGATGACTCAGTGCCGAACCTCGAGGACATGCCCGGCCAACCGTGGGCTCCGTTCACCGGACGCCCAGGGGCGATCTTCGCCAGCGACGACGGTGTCTCCTGGGGCGTTCTGGAGGGCATCCCCGCAGGCGACGGTGCGCTCGCCCCGGGTGAGCGCCTCGAGCACCTCAACGGCTGGTGCCAGGCCCCCGATGAGGAAACCATCGAGTGCGGCTATAACGACGCATCGTTCATCGTCACGGGGCCTGACCGTACTGTAGTTCAATAATCGGCGAATGTGCTGGTCCCCGCGTTGGTCCGAGCCACACGCTAGGGTGTTGGTTAAAACAACCCCCATGAAAAGGACTTCCCGCCATGACTACGCACATCCGCCGCCGCTGCACCGCCGCATTCTTCGCGCTCACTCTCCCGCTCGCCGTGGCTGCGTGCGGCACTGAGGATGAAACTCTCTCAGAACCGGAGATGACGTCCCCGCCCGCAGCGTCCGCCGCAGACACTACCGCGGAAGAAACTGCAGCAGCGACCACAGAAGCGGCGAAAGAAGAGACCAGCGAGCGTCCTTCGACCACCGTGTCCACTATTTACTAGACCGAAGAAAAAGAAGCAGTGGCCGCAGAACCCGACGCTGGTTCTGAGAAGGGCCCGTGCGAGTGGAAGCCGATGGAAGAAGGCGCTCCCGGAGAGGAAGTCTCCGTTTACTGCGACGGCAAGTTTGCAGAGATTGGGATCTATGCGACCGACGCGGTCGGTTATGTCATGTGGGATGGAAACGAGTGGGTGCCCATCGAAGAAGCCGGCCTGACCCAGACCGGCTTCAAGTGCTACGACAAAGCCACAATTGAAGAGCTCGGGGTTCCCGAGGAAATCAAAGAGAACATGATCTACTGCGAATAACCACGCCTAAAACGACGAATCCCTCCGCCGGGAATCCTTGAAAGGGATGCGACGGAGGGGGCGTCGATAAGCGAATGCTTTTTAAGCGTTGAGCTTGCGGTAGTCGAAGACCTGGTCGATGATGCCGTACTCGACAGCCTCCTGTGCGGTGAGGATCTTGTCGCGGTCGGTGTCGATGCGGACCTGCTCGGACGTGCGGCCGGAGTGGCGGGCGAGCGTGTCCTCCATGAGGCGGCGCATGCGCTCGATCTCCCTGGCCTGAATCTCCAGGTCCGACACCTGGCCCTGGGTGCCCTGGGTGGCCGGCTGGTGGATCAGCACGCGGGAATTCGGCAGTGCGGCGCGCTTACCCGGCGCACCAGCGGCGAGAATGACCGCCGCGGCGGATGCCGCCTGGCCGAGGCACACGGTCTGGACATCGGGGCGGACGTACTGCATCGTGTCGTAGATCGCCATCAGGGACGTGAACGAACCGCCCGGCGAGTTGATGTACATCGTGATGTCGCGGTCCGGGTCCTGGGACTCCAGCACGAGCAGCTGCGCCATGATGTCGTTCGCGGACGTGTCGTCGACCTGGGTGCCCAGGAAGATGATTCGCTCCTCGAACAGCTTCGAGTACGGGTTGGTCTCCTTCGTGCCGAACGAGGACTGCTCGATGAAGCTCGGCAGGACGTAGCGGGAGTTGGGCATCTGGAAAGACATAGTGTTTATCTCCTCTTCTGTGTAGCTCTGCCGGTTAGTTGCTGATCGTGCCCTGGGCGCTGGAAATCACGTGGTCGACGATGCCGTAGTCCTTCGCCTGCTGGGCGTTGAACCAGCGGTCACGGTCCGAATCCTTCGTGATCTGCTCGAAGGTCTGGCCGGTGTGCTCCGCGATGAGCTCAGCCATCTCGCGCTTCGTCTCGGCGAACTGCTCCGCCTGGATCGCGATGTCTGCTGCGGTACCGCCCACACCTGCGGACGGCTGGTGCATCATGATGCGCGCATGCGGCAGCGCGAAACGCTTGCCCTTGGTGCCGCCAGACAGCAGGAACTGGCCCATCGACGCCGCCAGGCCCATACCGTAGGTGGCGATGTCGCACGGGGAGTATTTCATCGTGTCGTAAATCGCCATACCGGCGGTCACGGAGCCGCCCGGCGAGTTGATGTACAGCGAGATGTCGCGGTTCGGGTCCTCCGCGGACAGCAGCAGGATCTGCGCGCACAGCTTATTCGCGATCTCGTCGTCCACCTGCTGGCCGAGGAAGATGATGCGCTCGCGCAGCAGACGCTCGTACACCGAGTCGCCCAAATTCATGCCGGTTGCCGGAGAAGTCATCGAAGTGCTCCTTTAAGTATTTTCAATCGTCGTTTCTCGCCTACGATAACGCCCCACCCTAGTTGCGGATTCCGCGAGCGGGGCCATGTTCGCTGACAGCGTAGAAGGCAGCGCAATGCTTATCGACGCTCACCCCGACGTGACAGCGAAAAACCTCCCGGCCGAGGTGGATTAGTTCACACGGCTGGGAGGTTCAGAGAAGAGTCTTACTTATCTTCTTCGGTTGCAGACTCAGACTCGGTTGCGGCATCGGCGACTGCCTTGTCGGCGGCCTCTGCCTCAGCGATCTCATCCTCTTCGATCTCGCCGAAGTAATCGTTCGGGTCGATGGTGTTGCCCTCGTCGTCCTTGACGGAGGTGCGGGAGATGGCGGCGGCGAGAGCCTTGCCGCGGCGGACGTCGGCGAAGAGGTTGGCGACCTGGCCGGACTGCTGCAGCTGCATGATGAACTGGTTCGGGTCCATGCCGTAGGACTGCGCGGTGAACAGGATGTGGTCGGTCAGCTCCTGCTGGGAGACTTCCGGCTCCTCCTGGTCAGCGACGGCGTCGAGGAACAGCTGAGTGCGCACGGAGTTCTCGGCGTTCTCGCGGGATTCCTTGTCGAATTCCTCGCGGGTCGTGCCCTGCGCCTCTAGCATCTGGGCGAAGGCTGCCTCGTCGTGGGCCATCTGGCCGAGGATCTGGTGGAGCTGGTTGTGAACCTGCTCGTCCACAACTGCCTGCGGCAGCTCGAACTTCGTCTGCTCGAGAGCAGCCTTGAGCACCTCATCGCGGATGTCGGCGGCCTGCTGGGCCTTCTTGTTCTCCTCGAGCTGGCTCTTGGTCGACTCGCGCAGCTCCTCGACGGTGTCGAACTCGGAGGCCATCTGGACGAATTCCTCGTCCAGCTCCGGCAGCTTGCGCTCCTTGGACTGCTGGACGGTGACCTTGATGGTGGCCTCTTCGCCCTTGTGCTCGCCGAACTGGATCTCGGAGGTGAACTCGGCTTCCTCACCGGTCTTGAGGCCCTTGATGGCCTTGTCCAGACCCTCGATGAGGTCGTCGCGGCCGATCTCGTAGGTGATGCCCTCGGTGGAGGCCTCCTCGATCTTCTCACCGTCGATGGTGGCTTCGAGATCGATGATCGCGAAGTCGCCCTTCTTCATCTTGCGGCGGGTGTCCTTGAGCTCGCCGAAGCGGGCACGCAGGTTGTCGAGCTCTTCGTCGACGGCCTCGTCGTCGACCTTCAGGGCCGGCACCTCGACGGAGATCTTGGAGAAGTCGGGGACCTCAATCTCCGGGCGGATGTCCACCTCAGCGGTGAACTCGACGAAGTCGTTGTCCTCGATCTTGGTGATGTCGATCTCCGGCTGGCCGATGACCTTCAGATCATTTTCTGCCACAGCAGACTCGTAGCGGGTCGGCAGCATATCGTTGACGACCTGCTCGAGGATGGGGCCGCGACCAAACCGGGCGTCGATAAGCTGGCGCGGCGCCTTGCCGCGACGGAAACCCGGGATGTTGACCTGCTGTGCGATGGCCTTGTACGCCTGGTCGATTTCCGGGCCGAGCTCGTCAAACGGAACGGTCACGGTCAGCTTCGCGCGAGTGTCGCTGAGCTTGTCCACGGAAGTCTTCACGGAAATTCTCTCCTGGCTAGATTGCGGAATCGTTCAAAGTATGTCGAGGAGACTTAAGAAGTCTCCTTGTCGGGGCGACAGGATTTGAACCTGCGACCCCCTGCTCCCAAAGCAGGTGCGCTACCAAACTGCGCCACGCCCCGTAGGTCATTGAAAGCCCCCGGCTGTTGACCGGGCTGGCTCACGGGAGACGATTCTAGCGTGAGCCAAAAAAGCGCCGTTTCATTGGGGGCCGGAATGAGCACTGAACGCCTTCGAACTGTTCTGCCGCACGCTTTATCTACGATTGGACAGACATAGGGCGAGAGCCTGAGTTTCAGCGCAGACAAAACTGGCCGTGAGGTGGCCAGCCGGTCATAGCCCCCTCGGTATTCCGTGAAGTGTCTTGTCATCCAGTTGGCGGCAAGTACGGTGAAAAGCATGGTTTCTAAGACACTTGCAACCGTGAAGAAGATGACAGTCGCAACCGCCGCAGTGGCCATCGCCGGGGGCGCCCTCGGGGCAGGCACAGCGGGTGCGCAAGAGCTCTCCTCCACATCCGAGATCAAGGACCGAGCTACTCAGCTGAGTTCCACGCTTCAGGGCCCCAAGAACGATGCCGGTAAGGGCCAGGATTCCACGTTGATCGTCGACCTGCCGCAAGGTTCCAATCACCTTGACCCGGTGAAGGCGAAAGCCGCGCTGACCGGACCGCTAAAGGCGAAGAACAACGAGAA
Organism: Corynebacterium sp. p3-SID1194; assembly: GCF_025144155.1. Classification (NCBI taxonomy): domain Bacteria; kingdom Bacillati; phylum Actinomycetota; class Actinomycetes; order Mycobacteriales; family Corynebacteriaceae; genus Corynebacterium; species Corynebacterium sp. p3-SID1194. The sequence continues at coordinate 33,324 of NZ_JALXWY010000012.1, read as the reverse complement.
CATCAGCCTCGAGTTCACCCCGTCCGGCACTCCTGACGGCACATTGTCCTACGACGACGGCTGCAACGCTGGCAACGCCAACTATCACTTCGACTCCGCCGATAACCTCCGCATCAGCGATTTCGCCGAAACGCTCGCACTGTGCGAAGGCGCAGGCGCCGCCGATGCAGACGCGCTGAAGACGATTCTGCAGGCTAACCCGGCGGTCTACCAGATCGACGACAATACCGTCGCTTTGGCAAGCCAGGGCAAGGCCATCGAGTTCGTCAAGGCCGAAGCTTCTCAGGAGAACTAGTCCACGCTCCTCTTCCCACATTCGCAGGCCCCGGTTCACCACCGGGGCCTTTCGCTTGAGGGTCACGGATCCCGCGTACCCCAAAGACTGCTGAATCATAAGGTCAGGGTTGAGCACAACAAGACGCTTATCGACGCGCTTTTTGTAACCGCCCCGTTATCTCCGGTGTAGATTCCTGCACAAAACTTATCGGGTGAATAACAATGCCCCCGACTTCCACTCGGGACCGTTGACCTGCAGTGAGCCGCTCATACGCTTGGAGTCATGAGTACTAACACCGTAAAGAAACTGTCCATCGCGACAGCCACTGCGGCCCTCACTGCCGGCATGCTCGGCGCCGGCACCGCAAGCGCCCAGGAGCTGTCCTCCAACCCAGACCTCGCCAACCAATTCGCTCAGATGAGCTCCGCACTCTTCGGCGGCGGCAAGCAGGAGCAGACCGGCCTGATCCAAAGCCTGCCGGAAGGCGCCCGCCCATTGACCGCGCCCGAAGCTAGCCGCCTCAACGGCGATCTGGTCGCCCAGAAGAATGACTTGGTGTCGCTTGATTTCCGGTCGCAGCCCTCCGCGCGGGGCCACCTGCGCATTGCTGACGGTTGCAATTCCGGCACCGCCAACTACTTCTTCGAGCACGACAACCGACTGACCATCACCGACATCCTGCTGACGAAGAGGGCATGCGACCCGCCGACGACCGCTGACTCCGATGCCCTTCTGCAGGTTCTGCGGTCCCACCCCTTCCTCTACCGCATCAACGACACCACCTACGCCGTGGGCGCAGACCCGGAGCACGTCATCATTTTCAACCTTCACCCCGACCAGCAGTAGGAGCTGCACTCAGCACAGAAATAAACGGACGCCCCGAGAATCCGACAGGATGCCCGGGGCGTTTCGTCATGCTTCAGCAGGTCCCGCAGAAAGCGAAAACCGACCAAAAGTGGAGGGAATGACGGGAATCGAACCCGCGTCTTCAGCTTGGAAGGCTGAGGTATTAGCCACTATACGACATTCCCACGTGCGTAAACGTGCGTGAATACGCGCGAAAACGAGTGTATCCCACCGCGCGGTCGACTCCAAAAATACGCCGGAAGGGAATGTCGGGAAAGCCGTTATCGTTGGCGAAAGCAGTTACGGAAAGGAGCGAATATGGGATTAGTCACCTTGCTCATCATCGCGGCGGCCGTCGTAGGCACCGTCACGCTCATCGGCCGCACGCAAAATAACAGCCAACGCGCACAGGTCGAAGGAGCCAATTTCGAGGACGCGCTTGCGGACGCACGACGCTGGGTCGAGCGCCTCGGCCACCAGGTGCTCACCATTTCCGGGACAGACACCGCCTCGGAACAAGCGATGGGGGACGCATCGGAACGCTATAACGCCGCCAACTCCGCGCTGACCCAGGCGCGGACCGTCAAGCAGGCGCAGCTCGCCCGCGAGTCCGCGCTCGAGGGCATGTATTACGTCAACGCCGCACGCGAGATCATCGGATTGGCGCCCGGCCCAGAGCTTCCCGAACTTGAAGCTCAGCGCCAGGCTGGCCGCGTGAGCGAGCCCCGCAGCGCCGAATTCGACGGCGAAACAGTCCAGGCCTCCCCTTACGCAAGCAATGCCACGCCGCACTACTACCCCGGCGGCGCGGTCGCCGGCCGCCCAGTGCCCGCTGGTTGGTACTCCACTGCCTGGTGGGCACCCGCCGCGATGACCGGTGTGTGGGCGGCGAGCTCCATGATGTTCTATTCCACGATGTTCGCCGGCATGGCCACCGCAGCCAGCGCGGACAGCTTTGAGGCCGGCGGGCTAGACGGCGCCGGCGCGGATGCCGGCGACATGGGCGACGTCGGCGGCGGATTCGACTTCGACTTTTAGTAGCGGATCACCAGCGCGCGTGAATCGAGCGGTTAGTCCCGTCCGAATCGCGATCCCCAAAAGACCAGGTCAGATGTTACTGGTGTGATGCCAAACTGCAACGGGACTAACTTCTCCTGCGCAGCCCCCGCGGCGGCGCTGACGATGGCGGCGGATTCTTCGACGGCTTCGGAGATTTCGGGGGCTTCGGCGATTTCGGCTTCGACTAGTAGCGGATCACCAGCGCCCGCGAATCGAGCGGGCCGAGCATCGCTTCGGGGCTGAGACCGAACATCGTCCAACGGGTCCGGGCTGCCCAGCGCAGCGCTTCCTCGGAGGAATTCTGGCGGAAATTGACCGCCATTCCGTCCTGGAAGAAACGGATCTGGGTTGCGCCGGTGGGCCAGTTTTTCACCGCGGGTGTCTCCAAGAAGACGGTGTTCTTGGCAACATCGGGGCGGTTATTGCGGCCGCGGTGAGTGTGGCCTGTGAGAACGAGCTTGATGTTGTCTTGGGCGGCGATCATGCGCTGGAGACGCATGATGTCCATATCGCGCAGAACAAAAGCGGGGCCAGCGGGATTGGTCCAGGCTGCCTGACGCGTGGCCGGGTGGTGCAGCATGACCACGATGGGCGTTGAACGGTCCTCGTCGAAGATGGACTGGATCTGCTTGAACTGCTCGTCGGAAATCATTCCACCGCTGGTGTCCAGTTTGGTCGAGTCGATGCCCACCACGCGCGCGATCAGGTCGCCACCGGCACCGCGGATATCTTCCACCCATGCGGTTTGGCGGGGCTCGAAAACGGCACCCCAGCCATCGGTGTGCTTGTCGTCGTAGGCGGGGGCGTCGGCGTACTCGGGGCCGTCGGAAAGCTTGTGCGGGCGATCGTGATTTCCGCGGGTGCAGCGCACCTTTCCGTTGAAGCCGTCCAACAGCTCTTTCGCCTTTGCGATTTCCCAGGGGCGCGCTTCGGAGGTGACGTCGCCGTTGACGAACAGGTGGCTGGCCCCGACAGAGTGCGCGGTGTCGATCACTGCATCGAGGGAGACCTCCGGGTACGGGCGCTCCCCCGGTAGGGAACGTGCCGGAGGCGGGAAGTTGTTCATCCAGATGCCGTCGCCGTTCTCACCGATATGGGTGTCGTTGGCGACGATGATGGTGCCCAGCATTGGCCCGGACAGACGCGGCAGGGTGGTGAACAGCCGGGTGTCCTCTTGCTTCCGGTTGTGCGTCGCGGCGGCTTCGGTTCCGTGAGAGGTAGCCAGGAATGCGTAGGTGGTGTCTGCACGCAAACCAGAGACCGTGAGCTGATGGAAAAAGCGGTCTGACGGGCTTTTCACCACCGTCGTATCGGAGGGGTTGTCGACCGGCCAGACGCGGAGTTCGCCGGCGGTCGGCAGCCCCTTCGGCGCTTTATCGGATGCACTCTCGGCCTCCCACGTCAGCCACGTGATCGTGGCGGAATCTTCCGTCACCGTGACCACTTGGACATCGCCGGCAAGAAAGCGCCCGCGGCCGTTGGAGCCGATATTTCCGACGACCAGGCCGGATTCCGATGATCCGACCGACCTCCCGCCGGCAGGGCCGAAGAGCTGAAGCACGGAAGATCCACTGGAAGATTCGCTGCTAGATTGGGCGAGCGCGTGGGCTGGGGCGACGAGCGTGGAGCCCGCACCGATCGCGAGCGCCTTGAGCAGAGTGCGACGGGACGTGGAAGACATACTGTGAAAAATATGCGCTCGGACTAACAGAAAAGTTAATTCCACGTGGCCTTTCAGCGAACCTGGCCGGAGGCAACGCGTTCATCCCGACCAAAATTCGCGTTACCTACGCAACACTTTTAGTCAATGTGTAATGTAGCTCTCATTAGGTAGTCCGAACAATCACGGCGAGATTCAAGGAGAGTCGACAATGGCAGCAATCCAGACCCGCGTCAACGAGATGCTCGGCATCGAGCACCCGATCATCCAGGGCGGCATGCAGTGGGTCGGTACCGCCGACCTCGCATCCGCAGTCTCGAACGCCGGCGGCCTGGGCATTCTCACGTCGCTGACGCAGCCGTCGCCGGAAGACCTCGGCAAGGAAATCGACCGCATGCGGGAGATGACCGACAAGCCGTTCGGCGTGAACCTGACCATCCTGCCAACGATCACGCCGCCGCCCTACGAGGAATACCTGCGTGTCGCCATCGAGAAGGGCGTGAAGATCGTCGAAACGGCTGGCGCTAACCCGGCGAAGCTCGTCCCGATGCTGAAGGACGCGGACGTGACCGTCATCCACAAGTGCACCTCCGTGCGTCATGCGCTCAGCGCGCAGGAGAAGGGCGTGGACATGGTCAGCGTCGACGGTTTCGAGTGCGCCGGCCACCCGGGCGAGGACGATATTCCGGGTCTGGTTCTTCTTCCGGCGGCAGCGGACAAGCTGGACATTCCGATCGTCGCCTCCGGCGGTTTCGCTGACGGCCGCGGCATGGCGGCGGCTCTCGCACTCGGCGCGGAGGGCATCAACATGGGCACCCGATTCCTGTGCACCGAGGAGGCGCCGGTCCACCGCAATGTCAAGGAAGCGATCGTGGAGCGCTCAGAGCTCGACACCGAGCTCATCTTCCGCACTCTAAACAACACGGCGCGCGTGGCGTCGAACGAGGTCAGCCGCGAGGTCGTCGAAAAGCTCAATGCTGGCGCGCAGTTCCCCGAGGTCCGCGACCTCGTTTCCGGCCAGCGCGGCCGCACAGTCTACGAGAACGGTGACCTGGACGCGGGCATCTGGACCTGCGGCCTGGTCCAGGGCATCATCAACGACATCCCGACCTGCGACGAGGTGGTTACCCGCATCGCTAATGACGCGGCGGACATCATCACCGGCCGTCTCGCGGACTTCGTCAAGTAAGGCCGCAGCCATGTCACGCGAGCTCAAGGGCAACATCACTTCGCTTATCGACGGCGCGGTCGCCCTCATCCGCATCTCCAACCCCTCCAAGCGCAACGCGTTGGAACCGGATTCCTACTGGTCCATCGGCGATGCTGTCCAGGCGGCGAACGCCAACCCGGAGGTGCGGTGCATCATCGTCACCGGCGACGAGAAGTCCTTCTGCTCCGGCATGGACATCGAGGCATTCACCGGTGAGAGCACCGCGGAGGTCGCCGCTCACTCGCTGGGCGGAATCGAGCACATGATCGGCTCGATCACGCGCGCCGACGTCCCGGTCATCGCTGCAGCCGAAGGCGCTGTGGCTGGTGTGGGCGCGTCGCTCGCGTGCGCGTGCGATCTCATTGTCGCTGCAGAATCGTCGTTTATCACCCTGCCTTTCGGCCGCATCGGGCTCATGCCTGACGGCGGCGCCGTGGCCACACTCGCCGCCTCGATCGGCCGCCACCGGACGATGCAGATGGTGCTGCTCCAGGAGCGAATCACCGCCGCCGATGCTGTCGGGTTCGGCCTCTTCGCCGAGGTCACACCCGCCGGCGGAGCGTTGGAGCGGGCTCAGCAGTGGGCCGAGAGTTTCTCCGGCTCGCCGCGCGGCGCCGTGGCGCAGACCAAACGGGCCGTGAACCGGGTGGCGCTGACGGAACTGCCCAACAGCTTGATCAACGAGGCGCGGTTCCAAACCGAATTGCTTCACAGCCCCGGCCACGCCGAAGGCGTCTCCGCATTTCTTGAGCGCCGCGCGCCGAAGTTCTAACTGCCCGGCTCCGCCCAACACCAAACGCCCTTCCCCCGCCCGAGCGGTACCCCCGCGGTCTCGGCGGAGGGAGGGCGTTTTCACGTTCCTGAAAGCCGTTAGGTAAGGTTAACCTTGGCTAGTCAAGGTGACCCTAAGTTATGCAGGTCACCGCCCCAAGACGAGCCAAATCACGCACGAGAAAGTTCCGGATATGTTCATCGCCGCATTCTTGGTCGGCCTCCGCGAAGGACTGGAAGCCTCCCTCATCGTCGGCATGCTTTTCGCCGCCATCGCGCGGCGCAGCACAGGTACTGATGCAAACGGGCACGGCGACGACGACAGTGCCACGGGCGCCAAGAAAGCCGCGCGCACCGTGTGGATCGGTGTGATCTCCGCCGCCGTGATCTGCACCGCGCTCGGCGCTCTGTTCACATTCGGCCGCTACGGTTTGTCGTTCCGGGCACAGGAGGCCATCGGCGGGATCATGTCGCTCATCGCGGTGGCCATGATCACCGGCATGATCGTCTCCCTGAGCAATGAGAACGGCAAGCTGCGCACCATGCTCGACGACAAGACCGGGACCGCCCTGGACAAAGGAACTCAGGCGCTGTTCTGGCTCGCGTTCGTCGCGGTGGCCCGGGAGGGCATCGAGCTGACGCTCCTGCTGTGGGGCTGGACCACCACCCCGAGCGCGGTCGTCGGCGCGTTTCTGGGCATCGGCATCGCCGTGGTGATGGGGTGGCTGATCTACCGCGGCGCGCTGAAGCTCGACTTGGGCACGTTCTTCACGTGGTCCAGCGCCCTGCTTATCGTCGTCGCGGCGGGCATTCTCGCCTACGCCATCCACGATCTCCAGGAGGCGCAGTTCCTCCCCGGCCCCTTCTCCGGCGCTCCCATTGCCCCGACGCACCCGCGCACCGGCGAAGTGCTCACCGGCTTCGATTCTTACCCGTTCTGGTTGGCGTCCTTCCCGTTCGGGTGGGCGTTCAACCTCGAGGGCGTCATTGATCCCGCCGGGATCACCGCCACGCTGCTGCAGGCATTCACCGGTTTCATGCCCCAAATGTCCTGGCTGCAGGTCATTGCCTGGGCCGCGTACATCGCCGTCATCGTGCCGATCTTCGTGCGGCACGTGAAAGCGGGTCGCCGACGCAGCGCGAATACGTACGAGGGCGACACGGACACCACCACCCCCGCCCACGAAGATGACTCACGAAAGGTCCTGCTATGAAACGCTCCCCCGCTCTACTCGCCGCTTTCGCCCTCACCCTGCCGTTGGCCGGGTGCGTGGAGAACAGCTCGGGCGATGCCATCGACGTCGAGGCGAAAGAAGATGCCTGCCAGGTAGCCGCGGATTCCGTGGAATCCGGCACCAGCACCTTCTCCATCACCAACTCGGGTGAGCGCGTCACCGAGTTCTACGTGCTCGCGGACGACGGCCTACGGGTCATCGCCGAGCGCGAGAATATCGCGCCTGGTTCCACCGCGGACCTCACCGTGCAGCTCGAACCCGGCAACTACTTCACGGCCTGCAAGCCGGGTCTGCGCGGCGCGAATGTCGGCCAGAGCGAATTCACGGTGACCGGCGAGCCGATCCAGTACAACGAGTCCGACGAGAAGCGTTTCAACGAGGCCCGCGACAACTACGTCGCTTTCGTGCAGAACGAGGTCGCCGAGCTGCTGCCCAAGGTCGAGGAATTCGCCGAGGCCTACGCGGCGGGAGACGACGAGAAAGCAAAGCAGCTCTACCCCACCACCCGCGTACACTACGAGCGCATTGAGCCGGTCGCGGAGGCGCTCGGTGTCCTCGACGCCCGCATCGACTACCGCGAGGTGGATTACATCGCCGAGGCTGACGAGCTGAAAGAAGACGACCAGACGTTCACCGAATGGCTCGGCTTCCACCGCATGGAGAAGGACCTGTGGCCGCCGGCTGAGGACGAGAAGAACGCCGACGGCGCGCCCGCCCGCGAGGGCTGGGAACCGTCCACGCCGGAGCACCGCCGCGAGATCGCCGACACTCTCATCGCCGACGTGGAGCAGCTGAACACCACCGTCAACGCGGACAACTTCATCGAAGAGCAGGACATCACCGTCGACACTGTCTCCAACGGCGCGATGGGCCTGCTCGAAGAGGTGGCCACCACCAAGGTCACGGGCGAGGAGAACTGGTGGTCGCACAAGGACCTCTACGATTTCCAGGCCAATATCCAGGGCTCCCGCATCGCGTTCGACATGGTCAAGGACATCGCCGCAGAGCGCGGGGAAGAAGGCCAAAAGCTTGTCGACGACATCGAGAACCGTTTCAACGACATCCAAGAGCTCCTCGACCAGTACGGCAGCCTGGAATCCGGATTCGTCGACTACGACGAGGTGGACGCTGGTGAGCAGGCGAAGCTGACACGCTCTCTGGATGCCCTGCGCGAGCCACTGTCCAACCTCACCGGCACCGTGCTGGGACTCAACGTCGATGCGGGAGATGAGTCCTAAATGGGCAGGCTCAACCGGCGCACATTCTTAGCGCTCGGCGGTGTGAGCGCCGCCGGCGCTGCTGCGGCAGCATGCTCGCGGGACGGTTCCGCCGCCACAGGCGACATCGACGGCGCCGCCCACGAGGAGATGATCATCGACTTCGCTGGCGAACACCAAGCGGGGATCATCAGCCCGATGCAGAATAACCTGCACTTCGCCGCCTTCGACATGGATGAGAAAGCGGACAGGGACGACCTGGTCGACCTGCTCACCCGCTGGACAGACGCCGCGCGCCGGTTGACGCTCGGAGGCGAAGTCAGCGCGAAGGGCGCCTTCGGCGGCGGGGAAAACTTCCCGCCGGACGATTCGGGCGAGGCCTACGACTTGGGGCCGGCGGCGCTGACCATCACCATCGGTTTCGGACGCAGCCTGTTCCGCGACCAATTCGGATTGACGGACAAGCTGCCGAGCGAGTTCACGGACATGCCGCCCATGACCAACGACTTTCTCAACCGCGAGCGCTCCGACGGCGACCTGTGCATCCAAGCGTGCGCCAACGATCCGCAGGTGGCCACCCACGCCATCCGCAACCTGACCCGGCTGGCAGTGCCGGATGCGGTGCTGCGCTGGTCCCAGATCGGCTTCGGCAAAGCCGCCGTGACCACGCGCGATGAAACCACCCCGCGCAACCTTTTCGGGCAGAAGGACGGCACCGCGAATATTCGTGCCGAGGACACCGATGCCTTGGACGAGCACGTGTGGATCCCGGCGGATTCTTCTCAGCCCTGGGCGGCGGGCGGGTCGTACCTGACTGCACGGCGCATCGCCATGAATATCGAGGTCTGGGACACCCTCCAGCTTTCAGAGCAGGAGCGCGTCACCGGCCGCGACAAGGTCGTCGGCGCCCCGCTGACCGGCACCGACGAATTCGACGAACCGGATTTCGCCGCCACCAACGAACGCGGGCGACCCGTCATCGACCACGGATCGCACCTGTTCAACGTCCACCCCGACCAGAACGGCGGGATCCGTATGCTGCGGCGCCCGTTCAACTACGTCGACGGGTCCAACGACCAAGGGCGGCTTGACGCGGGGCTATTCTTCATCGCGTTCACGCGCACCGTGGACCGGTTCGCCACTGTGCACCAGTCCATGTCGCGCGACGAGATGTTCCTCGAATACCTCAAGACCACCAACACCGGCACCTACCTCATCCCGCCCGGAGTGGGCAAGACAGGATTCGTGGGGGAAGGGATGTTCGCTTAAGGGGTGCGCTGCCAGGAGCCGTCGATAAGCGCGATTGCTCCTGCTTCCTCGAAGGCGCGCAACCACCCCTCCATGGGCCACGTGCCCCATTTGCTGTGGAAGACCGCGGCGTTGCGCAGGATATCGTCGAGGTGCTCCCACGGCGGCGAGGAGACCGGGTGCCACTGGTGGAACGCGTGCGCGCCGCCGACCCACAGCAGGTCGATGCCGTGTTCCCGCAAGTTCCAGGCGAAGTCTGTGTCCTCCCCGCCGTAGCCTGAGTACGCCTCGTCGAAGCCGCCGAAGCTCTCGACGATTCTCTCCCACGTTTGCGCAGTGCAGGCGAAGGAGAGCGACCAGAACAGGTTGTAATCCTCCGCCCGCTGCACCTCGCCCGCCGGCGGATTCGGGCGCGCCGGGTGGGGGTCCGGGCGCACAGTGCGCAACTCCCCCTCTTTCATGTAGGTGACGGGACCTGCGACAACAGGATCCGGGTGCTCCGCAAGCGCCTTCATATACAGAGGGACGAGGTCGCCGCCGGCGACGCAATCGGCGTCGAGGAAGACGATCACGTCGTTGCCGCGCGCGATCGCTTCAGCGGCACCACGGTTGCGGGCACGCGCGAGGTTCGGGTGTCCGCCTTTTGCGCCCGAATGCTTATCGACGTCCACAACGTGGCTTTTCGGCACTGCCTTTTCCAGCAGTGCGTGGTCTGCGAGCGCGACGGTGATGTGGTCGGTGCCCTCGGGCGCGAGATTGACCTGGTGCGTCAGGTGGCTGGCGCGACCAGCGTTGGCGAGCGTGACGATGGCAGCTGTGCTGTCTGTCGGGTCGTCCGCGATTCGCGCGATCACCTCGGCCGCACGGCGCGCGGACCCAGCGGTTTCCCAACGCGACCAGTCGGCGTTCAGCTCGCGGGCGGCGGCGAGCACGTCTGGCCATTCCTCCGGAGCCGGGAAGTGCTCGGGAACGACAGCGAGTCCTTCGCGAGCCAGCAGTGTCGCGGAGGCTTTCTGCTCGATGAACGGCCGCGGCTGCGGAAGGATCACGGCCGGCGCACCCTGGTGAGCGATGTCCGCGATGGAATTCTGGCCGCCCGCGGCAACGACCACACCGGCGCTGGCGATCAACTCCGTCGGGTCGTCGACACGGTTCTCACCAGTCAAGAAGGTGAACCGGTAACCCGGGCAGGCGGCTTCCACGGCGTCCCAGTCCCCCGGCTCCCACGTTGACCCTCCGCGGCCAGCCATGACAACGACGTGTTGCGGATCGCGGTCGACTCCACGCGCTGCATCGGGGCGGTCGAGCAGCGTGATGCCGCCGACTGGGTGCAGGCGGTCTGAATGCGTGCGCAGGTGGTCGGGCACTGGGACCCACGAGGGCCAGGCGGCAATGATGGCGTCGGACTGGCGGTAGGCGAGCTGGTGCGGCGCGTCGTCACGCAAGCCAGGCATCGCCAACGTGACCACGGGGACGCCCATGAGCCGCAGGAACATGCACACCTCGGCAGAGACGTCGACATAGAACGCGGCTGGGTCGTTCTCGTCGACCCAGGATGCGATCGCTGCGTAGCGTTCACGCAGGCCACGGTTGCCGTACGGGGCGTAGTGGAGAGTGCCTCCTGCGGTCATGGCTCGGCCGGTGTGGCCGTGCCCGGCGTCGTCGGCAAGCACGATGTCCGCGTCAGGCGCAGTGGACAAAATCACGGCATCCCACCCGAGCTCCGCCAGTTCGCGTTGAATCCTCCGGCAGCGCCGAATGTGCCCGCTGCCATGGTGGTGGGCATAAATGCCGACTATTTTTCTGGCTGTGCTCACCCGACCATCACCTCCCGGTAGTAATCGACGTAGCGGCGCGCCGTTTGCGTGAGACTGTGGTTGTCCACCACCCACTCCCGGACCTTGGCGCGGTCGAGGTGGAGCGCGCGATGAATCGCGCCCGCGAGGGCGACAACGTCATCCCGTTCGACGAGCACCGCCGGCGCGTCAGCGAGCAGCTCTCCCATCCCGCCGCGGTCGAAAGCCGCCACCGGTGTGCCGCACGACATTGCCTCGAATGCCACCAGTCCGAACGGCTCTTCCCAGCGCGGCGTGACCACGCAGACTGCATGGCGGCCGACCAGTCCGCGGAGTTCGGCGTGCGATAACTCGCCGACCCAACGGATCAGCCGGCCGTCCAGGCGAGGGGCGATCTCCTCCTGGAAATACGCGTGCTCACCCTTCCGGCCAGCGATGGTCAGGGGCAAACCGAGGAGACGGCACGCATCCATCGCCAGGTGAAGACCCTTCTCGGGAACGATGCGACCGAACCACACCGCCCCGTCGCCGCCCGGACCAAAAGCCCAGCGCCGCACGTTGACACCGTTGGGAATGACCTCGACAGGCGTGGGCATGCACCAACTGAGGGACGTGGTCGTGCTCACCGCGGCGAACCGGCCTGCCAGCTGACCTGCCGCATCGACCGCCTGCTGAATCTCAGCAAGCTGCGGGGTGTGCAGAGTCGTGAGCATCGGAAGCGGTTCGGGCGAGTACACCGACGGAAACATAGCCGGGCTCAGGCTGTTGTTGTGCACAACGTCGTACTGCTGCTTGACCAGGTAGGACCTCAAGCGCAGGAAGGCGCGCTCTTCACGCTCTTTCTCCCCCGCCGGGTACGTGGTGTCCGTGGCGTCCTCAGGGTGCGCACCCCAGTCCACACCAGGTAGTTCGTATTCTTTGACGTTGCCGTCGGACCCTTTCGCGGCGAAGAAATCCACGTCGTGGCCCTCCTCGCGCAGAGCCATCACCATTGTGTGGCAAAACGCCTCCAGCCCGCCCGCGTACGGCTCGCGGATCGGGTACCGCGCGGGTGCCACGAACGCGATCCGCAAACGCGGGCCGCTTCGCACATCGCCTGTGGCAGGCAGCGTGATCGTCATTGCCGCGCCCCCGTCTCGGCAGCCGCGGCATAGATGTCGGCGTGCACCTGTTTAATCGCGCGAAGCTGCGCATCACGGTCGCCGCGGTACGGCACCGGGTCCGCCGCCAGCAACGCAGCTGCGGCACGTCCGGCAGCGGCGCCGTCGCCAGCACGGTACACAGCCACAGCCTCAGGCGCGTCGGCTTGATCCGCGTAGCAGCCGCAGTCCGGCACAGCCACGCTCACATCCAGGTCACGACACATCTCCAACCAGCCAGAATGCGTTCCCCGCACATACGGCAAGATGCACACGCGGTGGCCTGCCACAGCCTTGTGCAAAGCTGCATCGTCGAGGGAGTCATGGGTGACTAGGGAGAGCCCGTCGATAAGCGAAAGCTCGGTGCGCAATTCGCGCGTGGCCGCAACGTCGTGCGCGTAGACAGTGAGGGGCACATGCTGCGCGATCTCGCGGTAAAACTCGACCTCCGCCACGACATTCGCGCGCAGCGACTTCAGGAAGACAGCGGCATCTGCGGCAGCTTCGACGTCGGGCATTTGCTTGACGACGGCCGGGTGCCCCACCACCGCCACATCCTCACGCCCGTAGCGCTGTGCGATCGTCGCCGCGGCGCACTCGGTGAGCGTGACCACCTGCTTCGCCGCGCGCACGAGCACCCCCACATTCGCGCGGTGACGTTCCTGGTCGTCCGGGTCCGACAGGTGCGGATTATCAAGGTCGTGCACCGTGACCACAAGCGGAACCGGCAGTGCGTCAACCAATTCCTGGAGCTGCTCCGGGGTGCGGTGCTCGTACCCGAAGTGAATGTGCACTACATCGACATCCCGTGGCTCATCCCACCACTGTGCCTCCAGCGCCGGGTGAGGCCACCAATTGCCGTTGATATCGGGATCGGGATTAAAGCTCGCGTTATCAGGCTTGATCGCCTGCGGATAGACATGTTCTGCAGGGATTGAAAGAACTTTCATCCCACCGTCCCTCCGCCGAGCTACTCGCAAATGGCGGCCGAGGTCCACGCGGACCACGGCCGAATACCGTCCCTAATATAAACGTTTTTGCACACGTCGGCACGGGGGTCCTATTCCCACAGCTATATTGGGGCACCATGCCGTTTCTCACCGTCGTCGGGAACTGCCAAGCCGAGTCCCTCCGCCGCCTCATCTCCTCTGCCGGGGACGTCGATTCGACGCGTATTCCCCCAGTTCATGAGCTGGAGCAGGCCGATATGGAGTGGCTCGGGGAGATGCTCGCCCGCACCGATATCTTGGTCACCCAACCCATCCGTGACGACTACAGAGGCCTGCCCGTGGGCACCTCCCAGACACTGGCGCAGCTGCCCCGGGGCGCGCGCCACGTCGTCGTCCCCGTCATGCGTTACGACGGCCTCATGCCCTACCAGGCCATCATCCGCGACCCGGCGGATTCATCGCTGAACCCACCTGTGATCCCGTACCACGACCTGCGCATTCTTGCTGCCGCTGCCCGGGGCGACAATGAGCCTGTCGCACACCGCCCGTTCCACGATGCCTATGTACGTGCCGCCGCGATGTCCGTCGAGCAGATCCGCTCCCGTGAACAACGCCACGGATCAGTGGTGGTCTCCGACTATTTGGAAACCGCACCTATCTGGCACACCGTCAACCACCCCGGCAACGCGACCCTGGCTGTGGTGGCCTCCCGCGCCCGCGAGGCACTCGGCCTGCGTGGCGACGTCGTGCTGCCGGACTACGAGATGCTGGGCGAGCTCGACGCGCCCATCGACGCCCACGCCTCCTCCGCCCTTGGCGTTACTGCTTCTGACCGCACCTCCTGGACCCGACGCGGCGGCGACGAGATCCCCTGGGATGAGATCGTCTCCGCTCAGTTGGATCACTACCGCGCCCGGCCTGCGTTGGTGCAGCACGGCCTCGAGCGGCATGCCGAGCGCATCGCCAACCTGGAACTGTTGGGGGCTGCGGAATGAGCGATCCCACTCACCTCGTCGTCGGACCCGAGGGGCACGGCGTGACGGAATATGCCTTCTCCCTCGCTGCCGCAACGAAGGCCGATGTGCTCCGTGAGACCGAATTCCGCAACGCGGAACTGCCCGATGGATTCATCCACACCACGTTCACCGACCACCTCTTCGGCGACAGCCCCGCTGCCGCCGTGGACAACCTTCTCACGCGTATCGGGCAGCGGCGCGTGAGCGTCAGCTTCCATGACATCCCTCAGCCTGAGGAGGGCGACGAGCGCTTCGCCCGCCGCTCCCCCGCTTACCTGCGCCTAGCGCAGGCCTGCAACGAATCCGGCGGCGTGGCCGTGACCAATTCGGACCACGAGGCCCGCTTCTTCCGCTCCCAGGGCGTGGACGTTTCCGTGGTTCATCTGCCCATCCCGCGTGTGGAATCCGCATTCGCCCCGGAGCCCGGCACCGTCGGCGTCCTCGGCTTTCTCTACCCCGGCAAGGGCCACGAGGACCTCATTCGCGCTCTTGCCGGCACCGGCTACCGCCTGCGCTTCTTGGGCTCCGTGTCGTCCGGCCACGAGGACTGGGCTGACGGTCTGCTCCGACGTGCCACAGACGCCGGGCTCGACGCGGAGATCACCGGCTGGCTGACCGACGACGAACTCGCCGCTGAAATGGGCCGCACCGCAGTTCCTGTTTGCGCCCACAAGCACTTCTCCGCCTCTGGGTCGCTCATGACCTGGCTCGGGGCGGGCCGGCACGTGCTCGCGACCGCTTCGGACTACACCCGTGAGATCGACAACTGGCTACCGGGGCGCATCACGCTCGTCGACCCGTCCGCGCCCGGCAGCTGGGCGACCGCCATCGATGCCTTCACCGAACCCGGCCCCACGGATCCGCCATCGTGGACGTGGGACGATGTCGCCGCGCAATGGATTGACCTCTGGGAGAGACAGGCATGATCAGCGTCGTCATTCCGCACTACAACTCCCCCGAGCACCTTGCCCGCGTCGTCGCTGCGGTACGTGCACAGGACGTCGCCGACGAGGTGGAGATCATCGTCGCCGACGACGGGTCTGACCAGGTGCCCGACGTGCCCGGCGCGACCGTCGTCACGCAAGAAGACCATGGCTTCCGCGCCGCCGCCGCACGCAATCTCGGCGCAACCCACGCGAACGGCGAGATCCTCGCTTTCCTCGACGGCGACACCGTCCCCGAGCCCGGCTACCTGGCCGCCGCCACGCGCCACATCAAAGCTGACCCGCACGCTGTCGTCGTGGGCACCCGGCTCACAGGCCCCGAACGCACCGAGCCCCAATGGCTTATCGACGCCTGGTCTACCACCCACCACCTCTCCGCCCCCGACGACACCTCCTGGCGCTTCATCATCTCCTCCGTGCTCACCTGCTCGAGGGAGTTTTTCGAACGCATCGGCGGTTTCGACGGATCCTTCGTCGGCTACGGCGGCGAGGACTGGGAATTCGGGTTCCGCGCCTGGAACGCCGGCGCGACTTTCGTCCACGAGCCCGCCGCTATCGCCGTCCACGACGAAGAGGACTTCGGCTGCCGCTTCCCCGATGCCGCAGAAGAAGCCCGCGTGAAGAACGCGGAGACCACCGCTCTCGCCCACCGGATCACGCACCCGATCGCCCGCCCTGCTGGGGTTCGCTTCGACAGCACCGACATCAGCGTGTATCTCACCCGCCACGCCGCATTCGACAGCCCCGGTGTCCTCAAGCTGGTGGTCAGCTCATGGCTCGCCCTCGACGCCACTATTTACCTCAACTCCACCTTTGAGATCCCCGACCTCTTCCGAGCCGATCCCCGCGTGCGTCTCTTTCCCACGACCGGCTACGGCCCCATTTCGGACCACCGCATTACGGTCAAGGTCGACGGCGCTTTCTTAGTCGACAATGCCGCCTGGTTCCATCACGCGCTCCACGAGACAAAGAACGGCATGCATGTGGCGCTCGCCGCCTCGACTTCCTCGACGCTGACCATCCGTTCGCACCGCTCCCGTATGCTGCGCACAGGCCCGCTCAAGCTGAACGTATCCGACGTCGCCCTTGCCCAACTCGGCCTTTCACTTATCACCGGTCCGGTCCGTCTCGAACGGCACTTCGCTGGCTGGTAAGAAAGGGTCCATGAACCTCGACACTCTCCTCCAGCTCGAACACGATGGTTGGGATGCACTGTGCGCCCAGACCGGCGGCACTTTTTACGGCGATCTCATGACCGACGACGCTGTCATGGTGCTTGTCAACGGCATGGTCATGGACCAGCCCACAATCGCCAGCACCATGAACCAGGCACCCGCATGGGACCGTTACGAGATCCGCGATCCCCGAGTCATCCCCCTCGGCACCGATTCCGCCGCCCTGGTCTACAACGCCACCGCTGTGCGTGGCGACGACACCTTTGAAGCACTAATGACCAGCACGTACACGCTTGTGGGCGGTCGCCCCCGCCTCAAGCTCTACACCCAAACCACCACGACCCACTGACCTTCAAAACGTGCGATAGTGGGAGTATGAAAGCACTGCGCGTCATCGGGAAAGTCTTGCTCTGGCTACTTGCCGCCATTCTCGTGCTGGTGCTCGTGGTGTTCGGCCTGCGCGCCTACAACGGGAATAAGTACCCGATCACGGACGCATCGAATAGCGGCATGAGCTCGGACAAATCCTCCTACGACACCTCCGAACGCGTCACCGCCATCGAAGGCGACTACCTGAACGGCTTCCACTTCCACCCGGCAGAAAAGAAGCACAGCGGGGTGGTCGTGGTCTACGGCGGATCGGAAGGGTCTCCGGACTACTCCCGCGCCAAGCAGCTTGCCGACGACGGCTACGAGGTCCTGAGCCTGTTCTTCTTCGGCCAGCCGAATCAGAAGCCTACCCTCGCGAATGTCCCGCTGGAGCAGTTCGACGAGGTCACCCGCTACATCGAGGAAAATACCGACAGCACGGGCCCCGTCACTGTGATCGGCACGTCCAAGGGCGCGGAATTCGTAGAGCTGCTTGCGGCGAGGGGCTACCCGGTGGACAACCTGGTCGCTTTCGCACCGGCCCACTACTCGTACAGCGGCCTGGACTTCGCCAGGGGTGATGAGCTGCCCTCATTCACCGACCGTGGTGAGACGGTGGGGTATGCGTCGTTCAGGGAGTCGTCGATAAGCGCTGGCGCGAAAATGCTGTGGGATATGGCGACGAGCTACCCGGTCTCCTACCGCCCGACGTACGAGGGCGCGGCCGGGAACGCGGCGGACGACGCGCGGATCGAACTCGGCGATTTCAGTGGAAACGTGCTGCTCTTCGCCGGCGAGGCCGACCAGATGTGGCAGGCCGAGATCGCCGCACGTGCGCTTGCCGAGCAAGGCGAGAACATCGAGGCGCACGTCTACCCCGATGCGGGGCACGCGTTCTTCCCGAATGCCGATGAGGTAGCAAACGGCTGGCAGATCATGCTCGGCGGCACCGTCGACGGAAACCGCGCCGCCCACGACGACGCGGAAAAGATTCTGCGCGAACGGCTCGCGCAGTGGCACGGGTAGATCACGCAGCTTTGCGGTGAGCGCGCAAAAGGCGGCGGATATCTTCGATGAGCTTCCCTCCCATCACATCGCGCCAGCCCGCGCGGATCACGGTGAGTCCCAGACTTTGCAGATGCTTCTGGCGCTCCAGCTCAGCAAGCATCACGTCCGTGGGCGCTCCGTACGTGCCTTCGTACTTGAGACGCCCGTCAAGCTCGACAACGAGCCACCCGTTGATCAGCATGTCAACGACCGCCCGGCAATACTCACCGAATGGCCCGGCATATTCAAACGCCACCTGAAACTCGATCTTCTCTATCTCCGGGATATTCGCCCTTAACACCGCGTCGCGGCCGATCGTCTCCAGCGGGCTTTGCGACGTCCCCGCGCTCCACCCCACCAGTCCCTCAAACCCCCGGATCCCATTAGCCCTGGGCAACATGCTTTTGATCGCATCCAGCAACGCATCCTGCGAAATACGCTGGTGAAAACGCAGATGCTCCAACGGCACCAGCGCCTCGAGGCGTCCGTAGTAGCGGTAAATATCGAACAGCACCTGGATTGGATGCACAGTCGCAATGCCATTGCGTTCTTGGACAAGGTCAGGATTCAACCGTCCACTGCGATAGACCACTCGCGGGTCTTTCGGCTGCTTCCCCGACTTCGCCCCCGACAGATACCGCAGATCTACCGCCTCCACCCACCCCAAAGTAGGAAGCCCTCGTGCGAGCGCGGCCGCTGGCCCCGTAACTGCCGCACGTGGAAAGACGGCTGCGATCTGCCGAATCTCTTCCAGGCCCAACCCCTGTTGTTTTCTGTGCTTCCCCCTCATGCTTTCCGATGATTCCTCTTCGAGGCCGGTCGCGCGAGGAAAGAGTGTCCATTTCAGTAGACATTGCCAGTGGGGTTGGCGGTGGCCTGCGCGTCGCGCGCGGCCAGCGTAGGGGAAGTTAGTCCCGTTGCAGTTTGGCATCACACCAGTCACAGCCGACCTGGTCTTTTGGGAATCGCGATTCGGACGCGACTAACCGCTCGAAAGACCTCGGGAAGTGGGTCAGGCGAAGGAACTAGAGCGTCTTCGGCGCCGGGATCTCCTCGGTCTCGCTGGTCTCCTCATAGCGGGCGAGGATGTCGATGCGGCGCTGGTGGCGCTCCTCCACACGGTGGTCCGGCCCGATGCCGACGAATGCGTCGACGATCGCCAGGGTCTCCTCCAGCGAGTGCATGCGCCCACCGATGCCGATGAGCTGGGCGTTGTTGTGCTCGCGGGCGAGCTGCGCGGTCTCCACTGACCAGGCAAGAGCACAACGTGCACCCTTCACCTTGTTCGCGGCGATCTGCTCGCCGTTGCCGGAACCACCCAGCACGAGGCCGAGGGACTCCGGGTCAGCGACGGTCTTCTCGGCGGCGGCGATGCAGAACGCCGGGTAATCGTCGGCGGCGTCGTACTCGTGCGCACCGCAGTCGACAACCTCAAAGCCCTTGGCCTTGAGGTGCTCGGCAATCTCGTTCTTCCGCTCGAATCCGGCGTGGTCAGCTCCAAGGTAAATACGCATGGTGCCTAGCCTACGGGAACTTCGCCGGCGCGGGTTTAGACCTGCGGTGCCTTAGTGCGGGAGCGCTTGAGCTCGAAGAAGTACGGGAAGTCCGCCAGGCCGACTGCGTGGTCGAAGAGCTTGCCGGCTTCTTCGCCTTCCGGCACGCGGGTGATCACGGGGCCGAAGAAGGCGTTGTCGCCGAGCTTGAGCACCGGGGTGCCCACCTCGTCGCCGACGGCGTCCATCGCGCCCTGGTGGTATTCGCGGAGCGTGGAGTCGTAGGAATCGTCGTTGGCTACTGAAGCAAAGGACGCATCGAGGCCGACCTGCTCAAGTGCCTGGGCGATCACGGAGTCGTACGCGCCGAAGCCCTTCTTGCCGCCCTCGCCGCCGGGGTGCACAAGGGTGCCCATGGCGGTGTACAGTTCGTCGACCTTCTCCGGGGCTTCGTCCTTCACTTTGGCGAACACGCGCGCCGGGCCCCAGTTGGCTTCCATGGCTTTGGCGTAGTCGGAGGGGATATCGCGGCCGTCGTTAAGCACTGCGAGCGACATTGGGACCCATTCGATCTCCACGTCGCGCACCTTCTCTACTTCTTTCATCCACCGCGACGTCAGCCAGCAGAACGGGCATGCCACATCGAACCAGAAAGTCACTTTTTGAGTCATGGCCCCAAGGGTACGTTGGTTTGCATGAAGACGAATTTGTTGCGATCCGACGCCCAACGCCGCGCCGAGCTGATCAGCGAGGTGCGCTACGACATCGCGCTGGATATCACCGGCACGGACACCTTCACCGCACATACGACGGTGACGTTTGAATCAAAAGAGGGCGAGACGTTTTTCGACCTCGTTGCGGATAGCTTCGAGGCAACGCTCGACGGCGCGCTTATCGACGGCCGCGCCCTCCCCCTTTCTGCCGGCTCCCACGAGTTGGTGGTGACCTCCACCCACACCTATTCCCGCACGGGCGAGGGCCTGCATAAATTCACCGACCCGGCTGACGGCAAGGACTACCTGTACACCCAGTTCGAGCCAGCGATGGCGATGCGCACTTTCGCCTGCTTCGACCAGCCCGATATCAAGGCGACGTACGCGATCTCGGTGACCGCGCCGGAACGCTATGTCGTGGTGCTCAACGAAGCGGTGGAGCGCACCGACAACGGCGACGGCACCGCCACCACCCGCACGACGATCGACTACCCGCTGTCGACCTACCTGATTTGCGTGTGCGCTGGCGAATTCGAGCGCGTCTCCAACACGTACACCTGCACCGATAACGGCGAGGAGCGGACAATCGAGCTGGGCCTGTACGCCCGCGCGAGCCTCATTCCGCACATGGATTCGGAGCGCCTGTTCACACAGACGAAAGACGGCTTCGATTTCTACCACGAGAAATTCGGCCGCACGTACCCCTTCGGCGACAAGTACGACCAGATTTTCTGCCCCGAGTACAACATGGGTGCAATGGAGCACGTCGGTGCGGTGACCTACCGCGACGAGTACGTGTTCACCTCCGAGCCGACTCCTTACCGTCTCGAGCGCCGCAACGACACGATCCTCCACGAGATGGCCCACATGTGGTTCGGCGATCTGGTCACCATGAGGTGGTGGGACGATCTGTGGCTTAACGAGTCGTTCGCCACCTGGTCCGCGGCGACAGCCCAGGTGGGCATCGGCGAGTACCCGGAGGCATGGACCACGTTCGCATCGGTGGAAAAGGCGTGGGCGTACAACCAGGACCAGCTCCCGTCGACGCACCCCGTCGCGGCGGATGCGCCGGATATCGAGACCGCCGAACAGAACTTCGACGGCATCACCTACGCCAAGGGCGCTAGTGTGCTCAAGCAGCTCCAGGCGTATGTCGGTTACGAAGAGTTCTTCGCCGGTGTGCGCAGGCACTTCGACAACCATGCCTATTCCAACGCCGAGTTCGCCGACCTGCTCGGAGCACTCGAGGAGGCCTCCGGCCGCGACCTGTCCGACTGGGCGCAGCAGTGGCTGCGCACCACGGGCGTGTCCCGCCTCCGCCCGGATATCTCGGCGGATAGCTTCGCTGTCGTCCAAGACTCTGACGTCATGCGCACCCACCGCGTCCGCGTCGGGCTGTACTCGCTTATCGACGGCTCCGTTACCCGCATCAAGCAGGTCGAGCTCGATGTCGCCGGTGAGCGCACCGAGATCCCCGAACTGTCTGGTGTGGACCACGACCTCGCCTTGGTCAACGACGACGATCTCACCTACTGCCTCATGGGTCTGACTGAGGAGCACCAGCGTTTCGCTGTAGAGCACCTCGGCGAGATCGAGGATTCCCTCGCGCGCACCCTGGTGTGGTCGTCGCTGTGGGAGTCCGTGCGCGACGGTTTCCTGCCCGCCCGCCAGTTCGTGCAACTGGTCGCACGCTTTGCCCGTCAGGAGACCCACCCGAGTGTGCAGGAGCGTCTGCTGGCCCAGGCCACGCAGGCAGTCAAGCAGTACGTCGCCGACGACTGGCGTGCCGAGGGCATGGGGCTGCTCAACTCCGCTTTCCGCGGTGCCGAGCCGGCTGTCGTCTTCGACCGTGCCCTGGCGCGCCTTACTCCGGAAAAGGAGACGGTGGACCACTTCACGCAGCTGCTGAAGACCTCGGATAACCAGGAAACGCGCTGGCTGGCCATCACCGCGCTCATCGCCGCCGGCGAGTTGGATCTGTCGGCTGCCGAGGATGAAAAGGACGGCTCCTCGGAGGGGGCGGTGTCGCGGTTGAGGGCGCGGGCGAGCGTCGATAAGCGATGGGCGTGGGACAAGCTGGTGAGCGAGGATCTGACCAACCTCGAATCCCGCTACCTGATGGATGGCCTGACGTTCACCCGCGAGGGTCTCGAGGGCTTGACCGACGAGTACTTCCGCGTCGCGCCGCAGCTGTGGGACCGTCTGACCAACGAGATGGCACAGCGCACGCTCGAGGGCATGTACCCGCTGTGGGATGTCTCCGAGGAGGCGATCGCCAAGGCCGATGAATTCCTCGGCGGCGACATGCCGGCGGGACTGCGCCGCATCATCTCCGAGGGCCAGGACCGCGTCGCGCGTGCGCTGCGGAACCGCAAGGTGGACGCGCAGGCCTAAGTGTTTGGGGCGGCCATGCACTGCCCCGCTTGGGCTGCCCCGGGACTGCCCCCTTAGGTCCGGTGGATATACATTGCATCATTACCACGTCAACCAAAACTGACCTGGGGTTTTGCCGGCCGCGCCGGGCGCGATTGCAATCGTAATCCACCGGCCCGATCAGAGCTTCGCGAGCGCCTGCTCCAGATCGGCGATGAGGTCAGCTTCGTCCTCGATGCCGACGGAGATGCGCACCAGAGTCGGCGGGACTTCGAGGGCGGAACCGGCCACGGAGACGTGGGTCATGGTGGCCGGGTGCTCGAGCAAGCTCTCGACACCGCCGAGGGACTCGGCCAGGCAGAACAGCTTGGTGGAGCGGCAGAACGTGATGGCCTGCTCGGCGGTATTGAAGGCCACAGAGACCATGCCGCCGAAGCGGCGCATCTGACGGGCGGCGATGTCGTGTCCCGGGTGGTCCGCAAGCCCCGGGTAATAGACGCGGTCGACTTTGTCGGAGGCATTCAGGTGGTTGGCCACGGCCTCGGCATTATCGCAGTGCTTGTCCATGCGTACGCCGAGGGTCTTCAGGCCGCGGCCAGTGAGGTAGGTGTCGAAAGGCGAGGGAATCGCGCCGACCCAGCCGAAGAAGAAGCGGAGCTGCTCCTCCAGGTTATTCAGCGCATCGAAGCTGCCCGCGGTGATCGCCGAAACGCCCTCGTGCCCTTCTGTCGCGTTGCGGCCGACCACGACACCCCCGACGACGTCGGAGTGGCCGCCGATGTATTTGGTCGTCGAGTGCAGCACCACGTCGGCACCGAGCTCCAGCGGCTGCTGCAGGTACGGGGAGGCGAAGGTGTTGTCGACGACTAAGGTGGCATCGCCCTTGACCGCGGCGAGCGCCTGAATGTCGGCGATGGACAGCAGCGGGTTGGTCGGGGTCTCCACCCAGACGACCTTGGTGTTGTCCTGAATCGCGGCGGCGACCTCGTCGGTGTTCGTGATATCCACCGGGGTGTTTTCGATCCCCCACTGGGAGAAGATCTGCTGGATAAGGCGGTAGGTGCCGCCGTAGGCGTCGTTGCCGATGACGATGTGGTCGCCGGGTTTGAGCAGGATGCGCAGCAGCGAGTCCACAGCCGCCATGCCTGAGGAGAATGCCACACCGTAGTCGGCTTTCTCCAGCGCGGCGACGGTCTTCTCCAGCGCCGTGATGGTCGGGTTGCCCACGCGGGTGTATTCGTAGCCGTTGCGGGTCACCGCCAGATCGTCCTGCGCGAAGGTGGTCGACGCGTAGATCGGGGTGTTGATCGGCCCGTAAAGGGAGTCCGGCTCGTACCCGGCGTGAATGGAATCGGTGTTGAATCCGGCAGACATCACAATCCTTTCTGATCTTGTTAGGCACAATAGACCAAGCGGTCCATTTTGATCAGACAGTTCGGGTTTTACATTCACGACTGGGCCACGGGAGGCAGCGTAGGATTGGGACCGATGGATAGGAACGCACAGACGATGTACGAGGCACTCGGGGAGGACTTCTTCCGCAGGCTTGTCAGAGGCTTCTACAAGCAAGTGCCTGACGACGATCTCCTCGGCCCCATGTACCCCGAAGGCGACTTCGAAGGAGCAGAAGACCGGCTCCGGTGGTTCCTCGTGCAGTACTGGGGCGGGCCACAGACTTTCTCCGAGCGACGCGGGGCACCGATGCTGCGCCGGCGCCACTTCCCTTTCAAGATCGGCATGAAAGAGGCGGAGCGCTGGCTGGAGCTGATGGAGAATTCCCTCGACCAATTCACCGAAGCAGAACTGCTCCCGGCGCAGCGCGATGCACTGTGGAACCACATGCAGCGGGTCGCCTACATGCTGATCAACCAGCCGGAAGACCACCCGGGAATGCGACCACAGAGCGGTAATTTGATGTAGCGGTACGGGGCTTCACACAAAACGAAAATGTGAAAACGCCCACATATTTAGTTTCGTGAAACTACGATGGCGTCATGCCATCTACGGTCATCAGTCCTTCACAGACACTGCTCGCGGTCGTGCCACCACTCGTGGCAAGCGGGCAGATCGCGGCACCGTGCGCTGCCGTGGATATCGCCGCATTCGACCACAATGCCGAGCAGATGGTCGGCAGGTCGCGGGGGTTGCCCATCCGAGTGGCGTCGAAATCACTGCGCAGTGTGGCAGCACTGAGGCGGGCGCTGGACCACGACGGTTTTCAGGGCATCTTGGCCTACAGCGTGCCGGAGGCGCTCCACCTGGCGCAGGAGGGCTTCGACGACATCGTCGTGGCCTACCCCTGCGTGAACACGGCGGCGCTAAGCGAACTCGCGGCGGACCAGAAATTGCGCGAGACCATCACGGTGATGGTGGACTGCACCGCACACCTCGAGCTGATCGAGGTGGCGGCGCAAGGTGCGGGCCCCGTTCGGGTGGCCATCGATTTGGACTGCACGCTCCACCTGCCCGGCGCGGTCATCGGGCCACGGCGCTCCCCGGTGCGCACGCCGGAGCAGGTGGAGGAGCTGGCGAGGGAGATCGTCGAGAAGCGATGCCTGCGTCTTGTCGGCGTCATGGCGTACGAGGGGCAGGTCGCGTCGGTCGCTGATGCGGAATCGGGCGTGGCGGGGTCCGTGAAGCGGTGGCTGCGGCGCACATCGATGGAGCAGCTGGCGCCGCGCCGCAAAGCGTGTATCGAAGCGGCGCGCGGATTCGCGGACCTGGAATTCGTCAACGGCGGCGGCACTGGATCGCTGGACGTGAGCGCGGACGAAGGCACGTTGACGGAACTCGCGGCCGGCTCGGGCTTCTACACGCCCGTCATCTTCGACAATTTCGCCACCGTCAACCACCGCGCCGCCGCATTCTTCATCTGCCAGGTCTCGCGCATCCCGGCGAAGGGCTGGGCGACGGTGAATTCGGGCGGCTGGATCGCGTCCGGCCCGCCCGCCGCCGACCGCGTGCCCGTGGCCGTGCACCCCGGCGGACTGAAATATTCCGCGACGGAGGGCGCAGGCGAGGTGCAGACCCCGCTCCACGGGCCGGGCGCGGACAGCGTGAGCGTCGGCGACCTCGTGTGGTTCCGCCACGCGAAAGCCGGAGAGATGACGGAACACGTCGACGGAATCGTCGCCGTCGCCCCAGACGGGACAGCAGAAATGTGGGACACATACAGAGGAAATGGGTGGACACTGCGATGACATTCACGATCAGCAAACCTGAGGTACGCACCGGCCAGAGCTTCACCAACTGGTCGGGGTCAGTGAGCACCTCGCCGAGCGCGTTCTACTACCCCGCCACCATCGAAGAAGTGCAGCACATCGTGCGCACGCTTCCCGCAGGCCAGTCGGTGCGCACGGTCGGCGGCGGCCACTCCTTCACGCCGGTCGCCGCGGGCACGCAGGCGATGATCAGCCTGGACAAGCTCGCAGGCATCATGCGCGTTGACACGGAGACGAAACGCGTGCGCTTTCTCGCCGGCACGCGCCTGTACCGCATTCCGGAATACCTCCAGCCATTCGGGCTCGCGCTCGCGAACCAGGGCGACATTGACGTCCAGTCCGTCGCCGGCGCGATCTCGACATCGACGCATGGCACAGGCATCGAGTGGACGGGGTTCGCGGGCACAGTCACGGGCATTTCGCTTATCGACGCCTCCGGTGAGCGCCGCGACTACTCCATCGACACCGATCCGGACATGCTTCGTTTGATGACCGTCTCGCTGGGCGCATTGGGTGTCATCGTCGAGGTGGAAATGCAGTGTGTTGACGCCTTCGACGTGCTCGCGGAGGAGGGTGCGGAAAGCCTCGATACGGTGCTCGATTCCTGGGAAGAACGCTCCCGCGCCGTCGACCACTACGAGGCATTCTGGTTCCCGCACACGGACCGCGCGATGGTGAAGTCCAATACCCGTCTGGCGCCCGGCGCTCCGGCGCCTGGCGGGGAGCCCAAGGTGCGCGGGCGGATCACCCGGTTCATCGAGGACGACTTGATCGGCAACGGTGCCTTCGCCACGGCTTTGGCTATCGCGAAGGCGGC
The DNA here is from genome assembly GCF_025144155.1 of Corynebacterium sp. p3-SID1194. NCBI lineage: Bacteria > Bacillati > Actinomycetota > Actinomycetes > Mycobacteriales > Corynebacteriaceae > Corynebacterium > Corynebacterium sp. p3-SID1194. Next base: position 6,748 of record NZ_JALXWY010000012.1, on the reverse strand, counting down.
CCCGAAGACGACCCCCATGCTCAATAATGTGGCCGCAGGCGCCATGGCCGCGAACCGCTACCGCTCCCGCGCTCACGACGTCTTCGCCACCCCGCGCCGGGTGCGCTTCCACGAGACCGAATTCGCCGTCCCCCTTGATGCCGGCCCGGAAGCCGTGCGAGAGATCCGCCGGGAGCTCGACCGTCGCAACTGGCTCATCCCCTTCCCCTTGGAGCTGCGCACCACGGCCGCCGACGATGTGGCGCTGTCCACTTCCACTGGGAGGGAGTCAATGTACATCGCCTTCCACGTGCCGCGGACGATGAATCCGCATGAGTTCTTCCCCGCTATCCAGGACATTCTCAAAGCGGCGGACGGGCGCCCCCACTGGGGCAAGATGCACAATCTCGGCCGGGAAGATTTCGCGGAGATGTACCCGCGTTTCGACGAATTCTGCACCCTGCGCGAGCAGATGGACCCGACACGGAAATTCGGGTCGGAACACCTGACGCAACTGTTCGGTTAAAGGGTTAACCGAACAGGTTGATGCCGCCGGAGGTGTAGTAGACGCTGCCGAACGGCGCGTCGAGACGAATCCACCGGCCGGCGGTGGAGATGCGCAGGTGGCGCGGGATCTCCACGGGAGCGGCAGGCCCCGGGATGAGGCCGAGCGAGGTGCACGTGAAGATCATGCGCATCGGCACGTCGACGGGGCTGCCGGCGGTCTTTTCAGTGTCGGCGGTAAGAACGATCTGCTCGAGCAGCGAGCGCGGCGGGCCCATCGGACCCGAGAACTGTCGGGCAAGGCGGCGGCCCTGGTCGGCGAGGTCGCGCACGACATTGACTGGCACGATATCGCGCTGGACATAGCCGGACTTCGGGGGCAGCGCGCCGAGCCAATTCGCGTCGCGGGCAGCGCCGATCTCCAGCGGGCCATTGGTGGAGCCGGAACGGATGTCGGGCACACCGGCGAGCGCATCGCGCAGATCCTGCAGCGACACCACTGCCCCGTCGCGGGAGGCCTGCCCCACCACCCGGCGCGAGGCCACACAACTGAACGGAGTGGTCACGTAGACGTCGACGGAGGGGGTGGGGGTGTCAGGGAGCGTCGATAAGCGTGCTGAACCTGTTGCTTCGAGATGAAGCGCACGCTCGACGAGCGCCTTGAGCCCGGCGGCCCCCGACTCGATCGTGAGCGTCTCGGCGGCCACTAGTTGTCGGACTCGCCGGAGCCGGCGTTCAAGATGCCACGCTCTGCCTGCGTGATCTCGCGCGGGGATGCGGTGGTCAGATCCACGGCGACCAGCACCGTGTTGACCACGCCGCATACGCGGCCCTGGCGGTCCTTGAGATCCTGGCGCGTCTTGAACGACGTGTTGCCGATCTCCGTCACCGTCGTCTCCACCTCGACCGCGGTGGTGTCCGCCATGACCGGGCGCAGGTAATCGATCTCCACGTGGCGGACGAACACCCCGAATTCCTGGTCGCGGTCTGCGAAATTCTCACGCATGAACGCGATGCGCGCCTCCTGGGAAATATCCAGGAACTTGCAGTTATTCAGGTGGTCGTAGCGGTCGAAATCGTTCCAGCGCAGCGTGATGTGCTGGATATTGTTCGGGGCGTTGTCAGCCATGATTCCGTGGATCCTTTCTCTCAAAGCGAGTCCACCCGCGCGATCGTGGGTGCGCGGGTGGGTGAGCTGCGTGGACTAGCGCGTCAGCTTGCGGTGCGTGACGCGGGACGGCTTGGCGGCTTCCTCGCCGAGACGCTCCACCTTGTTGGCCTCGTAGTCGCCGAAGTTACCTTCGAACCAGAACCACTTGCCTTCCTCAATATTGCCCTCCCAGGCGAGGATGTGTGTGCAAGTTCGGTCAAGGAACCAGCGGTCGTGCGAAATGACCACTGCGCAACCCGGGAATTTCTGCAGCGCATTCTCCAAAGAGCCCAAGGTTTCGACATCGAGGTCGTTGGTCGGCTCGTCGAGGAGGATCAGGTTTCCGCCCTGCTTGAGCGTCAAAGCCAGGTTCAGGCGGTTGCGCTCACCACCGGAGAGAACCTTGGACGGCTTCTGCTGGTCCGGGCCCTTGAAGCCGAACGCGGACAGGTACGCGCGCGACGGCATCTCGTTCTGGCCGACGTGAATGTAATCGAGACCGTCAGAGACGACCTCCCACACCGTCTGCTCCGGATCGATATTCTCGCGGTTCTGGTCGACATAGGAGATCTGGACGGTCTCGCCGACCTCGACCGAGCCGGAATCCGGCTCCTCGAAGCCCACGATCGTCTTGAACAGCGTCGACTTACCCACACCGTTCGGACCGATGACGCCGACGATGCCGTTGCGCGGCAGCGTGAACGACAGGTCCTTGATCAGGGTGCGGCCGTCGAAGCCCTTGTTCAGGTCCTTGACCTCGACGACCTTGTTGCCCAAACGCGGCGGGGTCGGAATCTGGATTTCCTCGAAGTCGAGCTTGCGGTACTGCTCCGCCTCGGCCGCCATCTCCTCGTAGCGCTCCAGACGCGCCTTATTCTTCGCCTGGCGTGCCTTCGGAGAGGAGCGGACCCACTCCAGCTCGCCCTTCAGGCGCTTCTGCAGCTTCTGGTCCTTCTTGCCGGCGATCTCCAGACGCTCGGCCTTCTTCTCCAGGTAGGTGGAGTAGTTGCCCTCGTACGGGTAGAGCTTGCCGCGGTCGACCTCGCAGATCCACTCCGCGACATGGTCGAGGAAGTAGCGGTCGTGTGTCACAGCTAGGACAGCACCCGGGTAGTCCTGCAGGTGCTTCTCCAGCCACAGGACGGATTCGGCATCGAGGTGGTTCGTCGGCTCGTCGAGAAGCAGCAGGTCCGGCTGCGTGAGGAGCAGCTTGGCTAGGGCCACGCGGCGGCGCTCACCCCCGGAGAGATTGGTCACCGGCGAGTCCGACGGCGGGCAGCGGAGCGCTTCCATCGCCTGCTCGATCTTGGAGTCGACCTCCCACGCGTCAGCCGCATCGAGCTCCTCCTGCAGCTTGCCCATTTCCTCCATGAGCTCGTCGGAGTAGTTCGTGGCCATCTCGGTGGCGATCTCCTCGAAGCGCTGCTTCTTCTCGAAGATGTCGCCCAGGCCCTCTTCGACATTCTCGCGGACCGTCTTCTCCTCGTTCAACGGCGGCTCCTGGAGCAGGATGCCCACAGTCGCGCCCGGGTCGAGGAATGCCTCGCCGTTATTCGGCTGGTCAATACCCGCCATGATCTTCAGCAGCGAGGACTTACCCGCGCCGTTCGGACCGACGACACCGATCTTGGCGCCCGGGTAGAAAGCCATCGTGACATTGTCCAAAATGACCTTGTCACCGACGGCCCTGCGAACATTCTTCATCGTGTAGATGAACTCGGCCACTTAAGACCCCTTTACATCCGTGTAGGTGGAACAACGTAAATCACCACAAAGGGTACATCACACAGCCAGCCCCGGAACCGCTCAGTGACAGCGCAGTCACACAGCACCGCGCAGCGCAGCGCGCACCCCGCGCCGAGGCGTGGAAGTGCGCGCGTGAAAGCGACAGTGCTTCTGTGGCGGTGGGTTCGCCTGGGGTTTCATTGCGGTTTCAACGCGGTTTCGGGTGGTTTCAACGCGGTTTCGGGCGGTTTCGGGCCTGCCCACTCGATCCGGTTAGTCCCGTTTGAGTTTCGGATCCCACCAGAAACATGAGCCACATTTCACCTGCGGTTTTGCAAGGCGGTTTCAAACGCGACTAACCGGGGCGGCTCCACGCCGGTTCTGCCTTAACCGACGGGCACGGGTGGCGCCTCCTGCTTCGCCTGCTCCTCCTGGGCCGATTCGCGCTGACGGTCGACGAAGCTCATCTCTTCTGCTGTGCCCTCCCGCTCAATGACGCCGTTGGCAGCCGCAGCCGTCGCCGGCGCCGGGGACGGCGGAGTCTGGCCGGCATTGGTCTTGACGGTGCCCTGCGCTTCGACGATGTCGTCGCGAGTGGTCTCTTCGACGTCATTCATGCCGTCGACGGTGTGCTTGTGCACGCTGGTGGAGCGGGACGATGCCTGGAAGCGGGTGAGCTCGAGCGCGATCTGGTTGGCCTTGATGATGTGCTTGTAGCGGGAATTGCCCTCGGCATCGGTCCACTTATCGGACACAAGGCGGCCGATCACGACAACAGGCATGCCCTTGGTGAGAGAAACGTGGGTGTTCACGGCGAGCTGACCCCAACACTCGACGTCGATGTAGAGCAGGTCGGTGTCCGCCCACTGGGCGTTGCCGTTGGCATCTTCGGTCTCGGTGCGGACGCGGCGGCTGGTGGCCACGCGCATGCGTGTGAGCGTGGAGCCGGTGTCGAAAGTCTTGATCACCGGGTCGTCGGTGAGATTGCCGGACAGGGTAATGGGAAGTTGGGACATGTCGGTTCGAACCTTTCGCTGGTGTGTCAGTAGTGAGAATTGTCCAATTGTCTCGGTGTGTTCTAAACGCCACCTGCCTGCGATAAGGCGGTGACGCTTCAAGCTTTTCCCACTTTTCGCACCAGCGCGAGCACGCAAAAAAGAACCTGTGGATAACCAAAAGTTATCCACAGGCAGAAGGTTCCCTCTCTCCCCTAGCGGGCCCCGTTTGAGCCCTGTTGGGAGCGCGCCGAATACTGCGCGAGCATCTCGTTGTACGCGCGCCATTCTTCGTCGTCGGACTCGTCTTCGCGGCGGTCGATATCTCTGGCATCAGCGCGATCGTCGCGAAGCCAGCCCAGAAGGAGGATGACGAAGACGAGCGCCATCGGGAAACCGCCGGCCGCCCAGCCGATGCCGCCGCCGACCTTTTGGTCGCGCAGCAGATCCGGGTTCCATGGGAGCTCGAGTTCCGTGTAAAAGGTCTCCGCCAAAATGAAATTGAGCTGCATCAGGTACACGCCCATGAACAAGTGGATGGGCATGGAGAACACGAACCACGCGAAACGGATCACGGTGGAGCGCCGGTTCGGCACATAGTCCGGTCCGATGAGTTCCCAGAAGTAGAAGTAGCCGGACAGCAGGAACACTATGTTCATGATGAGGTGGCCGGCGTGCTCGGAGACCGCGAATTCGTAGAACGACGGGAAGACGTAGAGCACGTAGAAGACCACGAGGAATTGCACGGTGGACACCGGCGGGTACGTCACCACCTTGAGCAAGGTGGATTCCTCGAACGCTTCGACCCAGGCGCGGGCATTGAATTCGCCTTCCGGGTACGCCTCTTTGACCAAGGTCAACGGCGCGCCAAGCACGAGGAAGACGGGCACCACCATCGAGAGAATCATGTGCACGACCATGTGCACGGAGAAGCTCGCCGGCATGTACATGCCGATGCCTGACGACATGGTCACGGCCGTCGTCGCACAGCCGGCCAGCCACCATGCGGTGCGCGAGTGCTTCCAGCCGTCCACGCGGCGCACAAGGTGCAGGTAATAGGCGGCGAGCAGAATCGCGATGACGCTGAAGAAGACCTCGAAGCGCCACATGCCGAATACGTTGGTCACCGTCGGGGCGACTTGGAGGTTGTAGCCCATCTGGATCTGCATCGGTGTCAGGTCCGGCTGCAACGGGGCCGGCGGCGGGGTGCGGCCCATCGAGACAGCCACGCCCGTGACCGCACCCATCACGAGCGTCTCGACGACCGCAACGCGGACAAACAGCCCCGGCTTCTTCCCCAGTTGCGGGATAGTGAGTTGGCGGTGAGCGAAACCGAGCAGACCGAGCACGGCCAGTCCGACCACTTTGAGCAGCACTGTCCAGCCGTAGGCGGTGGACGTCAGGTCGGAGAATTGCACGCGAATCAAGGCATTGACCACGCCGGAGACCATCAGCGTGATGAATGCGAACAACGCCACAGACGAATACCGGCGCACCGCACGCGGCATCTCCGGACCAAGCCTGCGGCCATGGGCGATCAGCGCCAAGAGACCGCCGACCCACAGCAGCATGAACACCAGGTGCCACAGGTAGGAGTTCGTGCCGTAATCGTGGTTGCCGCCCGAGGCGGAGTGGCCAGACAAGCCCAGCGGGATCACGGTGATGATCGACCCGATGAATAGCGCGACCTGCGAGGCCCACGAGCTGCATGCGAAACCGAAACAGGCCACGACGGCAGCGATCAGCCCCACGATCAGCCAGATCTTCGCTTCCGCGACCCGTTCCAGCGCAGTCGCCCACATTTGCGGGGAGAACATGACGTCTGGCAACGGGGTGCCTGAGACATCGGAGAGCACCAGCGGAATCATCACCACGGCGATGAGCGCCACTCCGGCGCTCGCCCACGACGCGGTGCGGGCGGCGATGTGGCCGTCGACGGTGAGGGCGGCGTCGATAAGCTTTGCGCGGTCCGGCGCGATCACGAAGCCCGAGAACATGAACGAGCCCGCCGCCAACGCGGCGAGCAGCCACGCGACCCCACGCAACGCCGGCAGCCCCACCGTGGTCAGCGGACCCGGGTCCGGGATGCCCAGCGCCGCGAGCGAACCGCCCACGAAACTGAACGACAACGCACCGGCCACCACGGCGCCGACCGCCAGCACCGCGAGGTAGACCGGCCACGCCGACTTCACTGCTTGCTTATCCGACATGGCAATCACCCTACTTTCGATGGAGGGCAATATGGAAAGCCGTCCCCCGTGCGTTACGATGAGATCCGCCCAAAACGCACGCCACCGTGTGCGACAGAAGGGCAAGCCTCCATAGCTCAGTGGATTAGAGCATCCGGTTTCTACCCGGCTGGTCGCGGGTTCGAGTCCTGCTGGGGGCGCGTTTT